>JBCCZL010000119.1:0-19314 GCA_039187775.1 Myxococcota bacterium | reverse complement strand
GGCGTCGCTCGCACCGCCGACGCCGCGTTGACGAAGAAGGGTCAGTTCTTGGGCACGCCGTGCTACGCCGCGCCGGAGACACTGACCGACGGCGAATACGGTCCCAAGACCGATCTATTTTCGTTCGCGGCGGTGCTCTACGAATTGGCGACCGGTACCCGGGCCTTTCCCGGCACCGACGCGGTCGCCGTCGCCCACAAAGTGGTCCACGACACGCCACCGATGCCAAGCGATGTCGCGAAAGGCGAACCGATTCCCGAAGGCGTCGACGACATCTTGATGCAGGGGCTCTCCAAGACACCGGACGAGCGCTTCGACAGTGCGGCGGAGTTCGCGGATGCGCTCCGGGGCGCGTATCTCGATGCGGGGGTGATCGCGCCGACTGCACGGGAGGCCTCGCGAAGCTTCGCGGTTCGGCAGACCACCAAGGCACCGGCCCGGCGCCGAAGCCCCCTCGCCTTTGCCGCGGTCCTCGGGGGCGGCCTGCTCGTGGGCATCGCGGTGGTCGTTGCGGTGAGCGACACGTCAGGAAGCGGCGAAGTGCAGGACGCGGGCACCGAAGCGGCCGGCCCCGATGCGAGCCTCGATGCCGAGGCAAGCGTTCCCGACGCGACTCGCGACGCAGATGCGGCCGAACCGGTGATCGTGATCGGCGACGCGGCGATGGAAGACGCCGATGCGGAACCCGACGCGGAGGAGATGACCTCCCACGAGCGGGAGGAAGCGGCCAAAGACGCGATCGACGCCGCGCGCCGGGCGATCGACGATGGCGATGTCGACGCGGCCGCGACCTACCTCGATCGGGCGCTAACCCTCGACCCGGAAAACGACGACATCGACGCGCTCGAAGCGGCCATTTCGTCCTTCGGATCCTGAGCTCAATCCACACTCCCCGGGGCCGCTCCGCGGCTGGAGCCCTCAGCCATCAAGGCCAAAGGCCTTGACACGAAGCAAGGTCCGCGATCTACCGCCTATCCCCTCGGACTCAAACCCACTTGGCACTTCCTTGCCTCGCGGACGCAATAGAGAAGCGAACCGGCAGCCGAAACCTGTGCGCCCGGCTTCGGTGATGGTCAGTCGTCGTCCGAGATTTCCCACCACGAAGTGAGCCAGAGGAGTGGCTTCTCTTCCGAGATGTCGACGCCATCGCTCGCGGCCACGCTCACCATCGTCTCGAAGATGAGGTGCCGCGCTTCCTTTCGCTCGATCGTCTTTAGAAACTCTTTGAACGCCGCACGCGACGGGAACCGTTCCTTCACGCCCGCCACCGCGTCGTCAAAACGGTCGCCCCCGAGCTCGGCTCGGATCTTCGCGACTTCTTCCCGTTCGATGTCGCTGAACTCGCCGTCGGCCTGAACCACTTCGCGAAGGAGGCCTACCAGCGCCAAGTCTTCATGATCATTGAGGTCGCTCAGTTTCATCCCAAGAGAGTATGCTCTTTGGAGCTGACGACCAAGCCGGAAGGGCCTACACCCAGCGCGCCGATGCAGGAACAAGCTCTCGATCGCAGTCTCGCCGAGGACGACCTTCTTCGCTCCGACGCCTATATCGTCGAATGGTACCGGCTCGACCAGAACGCGCAGATCGTCAAGGTGCTCGCGCTGGGAGCGCTCCTGATGGCGCCCGGGTCCGCACTCGTGGGCGTGGGGATCTCGCCGTACCCGATTCCCGAGCTGCTTCGCATTCTCCTCACCCTCCTCGGCGCTCTGATGACGGTCGGAGGCCCGGCGATTTGCATTCTCGGCCTCCGCAACGTGATGGCCGTCGACAGCTACATCGCGCTCCGCACCGACGGGCTCGTGTGCCATCTGAGTCCTTCGCCAACCCTGACCCTCTGGGAAAACATCATCGACATCGAGGCCGACGGCGAAGTGCTGGTGCTGGTGCTGCGCGACGACACCACCGAACGGATCGATCAACGATTCAACGGCATCCGGCCCGAAGAACTCGTCAAGCGGATGCGGGAGGTTCGGCGAAAGGCGCTCTTCGGGTTGCTCTAGCGCTCATCAGAACACGTAGCGAAGATAGGCCGCGCCGTGGATCCCGATCGCGGTTTCGCCGTCGAAGCTATCGAGATTCGGATAGAGCCGAGCACCGCCGAGGAGGCCAAGGGAGTGGTGCCGGTTCTTCATGTGCCAGTCGAAACCCACACTGCCCCCGTACATCAGCCCGATGCTCTCAGAGTCATTGAAGCCGAAGGTACGGAGCACATCCCCGGTCACGATCATGAGCCCGCCCTCTCCCTGGAGGAACGCCGCGACATAGGGGTTGAAGTTGGCTTGAAGGCGAGCCTCCACGGTCACGCCGAAGATCTCGAATGCCGTCGGCGACGGGGGCGCCGGCGTATTGGTCTCGTGAAACGACGCCTCGAAGGTCGCGCGAATCATGATGAACGAGAAGAGCTCGAAGCCCATGCCCACGCTCGCAAAGAACCCCGGGGCACTGAAGCGCCCCACCCCGCCGACAAAGCCGCGTCCTCCGACCCAACCTTCCAGGAAAAAGCCGTGGGCGTAGAGGTCTCGGGTGATCTCGATCGCCTCGGGCGGCAGACGCTCCACGTCGAGACGCGTGGGATCGGGCCCTTCGGTGACCGGCTCACTCGGATCGACTTCCGCCGCCTCGTCCTGTGCGAATGCTGACGGCGCGTAGCCGATCGCGCTCCACGCGACACACAGCACCATGAGAGACGTTCTGCTCTGACGCGTTCGCCTACGTTGGGCGGAGGGAGTGGCCACGACGGGCGAGAACACGTGCTCCAGCGGCCGCCAGCTCCAAAGGGTGCGCACGATGCCGAGACTACCCAAAAAGATGTCGTCGATGTGGAAAAACGATGTGGAAAAGAGTGTGCGGAAAAAGGAGCGTGGGCTACATCGCCGGCATCATCTCCGGCGGCGGCTGGGACGAAAAGATCTCCGGCACCGGAAGGAGCCACCATTCGCTCATGTCTTCGACGTCCGCAAGGCGGTCGTTCACGTCGCGTACCCGGACACTCGCCTCGACAACAATATTCGATGCGCCCTGGGCGAGGATTCCGAGTCGGAATCCAGTGAGGCCAGGAATGACCGAGGGGATGAACGGCTGAGCGCGCACATCGACGCTCGACTGATTCTCAAAGTACACCACTTCGTTGGCGTTCGGGGCGCCATTCACCACCGTGGCGAGATCGATTGCGACTTCGTCGAGCTCTTCCTCGCGAATGGTCCACTGAAATGTCTCTCCGCCCTCGATGTCGATCGCTCGTTCCCACATCGAGAAGTCGACCACCACTTCATCGTCATCGACGGTGACCGCGGGCACGTACTCGTGAAACTCGTTAAATCCGTTGACCACCACGGTGAGCCGTCGTCGTTCATCCATCAGATTGGTGACCGACAGGTCGACTTCGATGGCGAGGTCGTCCAGCCGCACCCACGGCGTGCGGTCGTAAGGCGTCGTGGGCGCCGCCATTAGGTCGGCCATCTCACTATCGCTGGGGATCTCGATCGGGAGTTCGACGCGAGTCTCGACCAAATAAAGAGCCGCTTCTTCGGTCATGATGTAGGCGGGTGTGCTCTCCGTCATCGCGAAGGCGTACAGGCCATTCGGCCCCACGAACTCGCTCTCCTGTGCGCACCCCGCGGAGAGAGAAACACCCATCAGCAAAAGAAGTCCTGTCCGCATCATTCCCACCATTTCAAGAGCTGCCATTCCAAGAACGGCTTTCGAAACCGATCGAAACCGATGCTGTCGAAGCCGATGCCAGGGGCGCCTGACACGCCGAGGTCGCCTTCGCGCCCACATCGTTTTGAGAACCACGTTGGATTGTACTGCATTCGTCCGCCCATGCGCGCGCACCTTCCCGCGGTCAGAAGAAGCAGCTCTTATTCCGTCGTGGTTTTCCAGGCAGCGTGTTTCTGCGCTACCCGATCATGGGGGATCGACACCACGATCCGGGGGCTCGATCCCCCGAGCTTTGAAACAAACCCCCAAAGGCCGCGCTCGGCGCGAAAAACTGCGCCAACGGCAGGGCCTTCCAGGATATCGTGATCCGCGGAGGCTGTTGGGAACTATGGGATCGCGAATTGATGCTGTCGGAATCGTCTGGGTCCGAGTGGTTGTCCTCGTCAGTTTGGCCGTTGCTTGGGGTGCCGGTCCGGCGAGCGCTCAAGATCGGTTGGTCGTCGTCTCCGAGTTTTCGGGACGCGGCGCCGAACAAGCTCGAGAAGCGGTGATCAATGTACTTAGCGAGCAAAGCGGCATTCGGCTCGTGGACCAAGGTGAACTCGAAGAACGCGCGAGCGCACTCGGAAGCTCCCCCGGTTCGATGGAAGTTGCCGAGGACGTTGGCGCGTCGGCGTTGATCGAAGCCGACATTCGTCGTCGAGGTCGGAACATCCGGGCGACCCTATCGGTCCGTGACGTGGCCACCGGCGAAGAGCTCGGCAGCCATCGCTTTCAGGACCGGCGGCCCCGGCGCCTCGGACGCCGAATCGAGCGCGACTTTTGGCGACGCCTCGGCGACGCGATCGAAAGCACCACGCTTGCGGAGCTCGAAGAGGAAGACCTCGAAGAGGAAGACCTCGAAGAGGAGGAAGACCTTGAAGAGGAGGAAGACCTCGAGGAGGAGGAGGACGACGGACCGGGCCGTGACCTCGACACCGTTCCCCTCGCGATCTGGGCAGGTCTTCGCGCCTTCAACCGAAACTTCTCCTACGAGGACGACATCTTTAATGCCCTCCGAAGCTACGAGCTTCCCCTCGGACCGATGCTCCGCGGACGAGTGGCGTGGTATCCCGCAGCGCATTTCACCGACGGCATCCCGGCACACATCGGCATCGTGGGGTCCATCGACGTCGCGGTGGGGCTTTCCTCGGGCACGGAGGACGACCGCGAATTTCCCACCAGTTCGCTGGCCTGGTCGATCGGCGCCGAGTTTGGTCTGCCCCTCGGAAACCACGAGATCGCGCTTTACGCGGGCTACGGCCAACACAAGTTCTCACTGTCCGATGCGGACTCTGGCGAGCAACGACCGGAGATGCCGAACGTCGACTACGGAATGGTGCGGGTCGGTGCGCGCGGGCGCATCGCCTTCGACTTCGGTCTATTCTTCGAGCCCGCGTTCAACTACCTCGTGCTCCTCTCCACCGGTGAGATTGAAGACGACGCGTGGTTCCCCCGTCAAAATGCCGGGGGCATCGAAGGCAGCCTGCGCGTCGGCTATATGATCGCCGCGGGCTTCGGGGTGCAGCTGGGCTTCGAAATCCAGCGTTACTTCTACTCCCTGAACCCGGAGCCGGGCGATCCGTTCGTCGCCGGGGGCGTGACCGACCAGTACATCTCTGGGCTCGGCGAAATCGTGTATCGCCTGGGCGACGACTAGGCCGCGGCTCGACCCCGGCGGATCGCAAACAAGGTTCGATCAACGCATCTGGAGCGCTGATTTGGGGAAGAAGAAGCCGCGTCCGGAGCCGAAACCGTCGAACGACGAAGGATTCGCGCACAACCCCTTCGAAGCCCTCGCCGGGCTGACGGGCCTGCCCGCGTCCCCGAAGGAAAAGCTCGCGGTTCCGCCAGCCGCAACCACCGCCGAGTGGACCGGCAAGGTCGTCGTCCGCCGAGAAACCAAGGGACGTGGAGGCAAAACCGTCACTCGAATCAGTGGACTTCCGGAGCCTCGGCGCGCCGGGATCGCGACCATCCTCAAACGGCGGCTCGGCTGCGGAGCGGTCGTGGAAGGCGACGACGTGATTCTCCTCGGCTCCGTGGTCGACCGAGCCGCGGCCTGGCTGGAAAGCGAAGGCGCTCCCAAAGTGGTTCGAGGAAACTAGCCCGATTTGCCGGTTCGCTTCCGATGCCTTGCCCGCTACAGTGCGCGGGCCATGGCGGACTCATCTCACGAAGCAGGCACATTTCCTGAGGTCGTTGACCCTGCACCGAACACCCCTTTGTGGGTCCCGCTCCTTGGCGGAGGCATCCTCGCCTTGATCTTGCTGCTGGTCGCGTACGGAGCGGCGACCGCTGACAACGAAGAGGGCATGGAAGAAGCACCTCCCACCGCCGAGGCTGCGCCGAGCGAGCCGGCAGCGGCGGTCGTCGAAGATGACCACGGTCACGATCATCCTTAGGGTGAGTGCCACCTCACTGAACACGCGGCGCTCATTTCCTGACGGATATTGATCGTTCGGCCCGCAATCTAGGGCACCGATCCTGCGAGTCACGTTCCCGGACTTCGCACCAAAACTCCCATCCGCCCCTTGAAGATGTCGGCTCCGAGACCTGGCACAACGCGCGGGCACGACGTACTGTCTTGAGGCGTTTCTTTTGAGGAAGCGGCCGCTCTTTCTCCGGATTCGCTTCCGAGCCTTGGCTGTACTCCGAACGCTTTTGCTGTGTCTTTGTGGGCTTGCGGTCTTCGCGGCTCCAGCCGCAGCCCAGATCGAGCGAGCGGACCGGCTCGACGAACCGGTCCCCGAGCCGCCGCCCGACCCGAGCACGGTGGATGCGCACCTCACCGAGCATTTCGATCGCGCAGACGCGGAAGACAACCCGTCAGGCCCCTCACCGCTGGCGCGCATCCTCATGGAAATGCTCGGAGGTTCGGTCGCCGCGGGAATCGAGGTGGCCCTGTGGTACGGGGGCGCCGCCGCCTTTGCAGGCGGTATTAACGATCCATGCCTCGACGAGGAGTTTGGCAGCTTCTGCGCACCCGATGACGCAGAGGCGTTCACTCTCCTAAGCTGGCTCTTTGGCCCCCTCGGGGTGGGGGCCGCGGTCACTGCCACTGGGACCTTCCTCGGCGGCACGGGGCTCTTCGAGGCAGCCGCACTCGGAGCCACCATCGCCCGTCTTGGCGCAACCGGTGTGATGTTCTTGGTGGACGAGACCGACGACTTGTCCGCCAGCAGCCGCTACTACTTGCTCGTGGTGGGCATCTCCACCGCCGTCGGCGCAGTGGTCGGCCTCGAGCTGTCCGCCGACCCGCGGCGCGGTCGACAACGGGAGGGCCGCTCCCAGCTTTCGCTCTCCGCCACCCCACTCCCCGAAGGTGGAGCCCTCGTCGGTGTCGCGGGCAACCTGTGACCTACGCTCCAACGCGCCCCCCGCGACTCGAGTGGACCTGACGAAGCGCCCGGTGCTGAGGCCGGCGAACCGGTGAAGCGGAGTGGAGGGGCGGTTCATTCGCAGATCGGGCCGGGTCGGCATCGCGTGTCGAGCGCCTGGTCCGCGGCCGAAGGGGTGCGGCGCGGTCTTGAATCGCACGCGTCGAGTGTTACCTCGCGGACGCGGCTCCGGGGCTGACCCGCATCGATGGCCCGTGATCGTGTAGACAAGCCGGCGACGCTCTGGATCGACGGCGATGATCCGCTCGTGAAGCTCGCCTCCATCCGCGGTTTTGCACACGCGTCGATCGCCATCGACTTTGGCGCTCTTGAGCATGTTCATCAGTTCATGAACGCCTTCGAGATCCGCCATCTTCTTCCACACGGCATCGGGAGCGGCGTTGATTCGAAAACGACGATGAGCGGTGGCCATGATTCCTCCTTTACGGGTGGAGGAACCGTTCCTGGAGAAGGGCGAACGCGAAAAATGGACGTTTCGAGCGTACGCCGATCATCTTTGAACGCTTGACGTGGTGAACGCACGGCGTGGTGCATTACCCTGGTGACGCAGGGCGTAGCAGGTGCACGGCGTCGCGAATGCATGGCGCGGTCAACGCACGGCGTGCGAATGCACGACTTGCCAACGCACGGCTCGCGAACGCACGGCCCTGCGAATGCACGGCCTCGCGAATGCACGGCCTCGCGAATGCACGGCCTCGCGAATGCACGACTTGCCAACGCACGGCTCGCGAATGCACGGCCTCGCGAACGCTTGCAGGGAAGGTCGGTCGCCTAGTGCGTCACGGGTCGGAAGATCCGGACGTCCCGGATGGGCTCGCCCCAGGTGCCGTGGGCGGTTCCATCGACGTGAAAGCGCAGCGCCACCGGCCCCTGGTCGTCGCGGCCTTCGAAGTGCGAGCCGCGAATGGTCCCGTGAGCCACCCCCGCGTGCGCACCGTGATGGGTCGGAAAGGTGTAATGAATGGTGAGCTCCTCGCCGATCAACTCCGCCGAGACCACTCGGCCCACGTCCGCACCGCACTCCAGCCCGAACGCGTCAGGTTCCGCAAGGAACTCCGCGAGCCCGCTCGGCTCTTGGGAAAACCCTTTGCCAGGGGCCGCCCCAAAATAGCCGGCAAAACACACCAGCATCGGGACCAGGATGAGCCCGATGGAGAGGTTCATGCGAAGGCGCGCCCCCGGCGGAGGGATCGAACGGCAACCCGTGCTGGCCCGGGAATGCTGGGGAGAGTTCTGGTGCCGATGGGTTTCAACTGCTCTTCTGGCCACGACCGCTCCTTCTTGTCTCCCTCACGGGATCCATGTGGCCAAGAGGCCACAGCCGGAAGCCGAGAAAATGCGAACCGCTGTCTCGTTTTTGCATGTCTCTGTTTCAGCATCGCTTTCCCTTCTGACGTCGCATACGGAAGCGACCCCGTCTGCGGACGGCCTGAAGGACACGGCCAAGACCTCAGATCACGGCACGCCACCGCACCGCATCGCATGCGAGCCGCTCCCGTTCCCGGCTCATTGATGCGCCCAGATGATCGAGAACCGCCCGGATCCGAGGACTTCGCTGCAGGTCGCGGTGGGTGAGAAGCCAGACCCCACGGTCGAGCTCGACCTCGCCTGGCGGAACGCGCTCGAGGCGAGGATCCGAATCTCTGAGGTAGCCAGTCCAGCACGAGCGATTCGGAAACCGAGATGCGCACACTCCCTTCGAGCCGCTGGTCGGAAGCGTCGATCAGTCGCTCGAAATCGGCGACGCGGTGACCGATATCCTCTGCGCGGCCTATCATCGATGTTCCTAACCGAGTGAGCACATAGCCATCGGACGGTCGGTCGAAGAGGCGCGCGTCGAGCTCCGCTTCGAGCGCTGCGAGCCGTCGAGACACGGTGGTATGAGACACTCCTAGCGCCGCCCCGGCGGCGGTCACCGAGCCTTGCTATCACGGCCTGCAACGGGAGTCCCAACGCCACTTCGGAAGAGGCACCCCGGAACGCATCTCATCCGAAGGAAGCGAGAGCGAAGAGGCCATCGCGGCCGGTGACTCGGAGGAGCGCCGGCCACCGGCACCCACTCCGGGCATTCGCACCGACGTCACGTTCACCGAAGGGACGGTCGTGGAACTTGCGCTTCTGTCGGTCAAAGACGGGAGGAACACGCAGCTGCAAAACGAGTACTTTCCTCAGGCCGTCGAGATTGCCCAAGCGTACGGAGGTCGGTTCCTCGCGACCTTCTCCGTGCAACGGACCTCTACCAGTGGCCGAGCATGGAACGGAAGCGAGCGTTCCACCGGGATCCCCGCTACCTCGCGATTCAGGGACTTCGCGACAACGCCTTGAGCTACCTGGCGCAGGGGTACTACCGCCATCTTAAGAAACCGGCATGACAAACTGGCATCCTGAGAAACGGCGCCCGAAGAACCGGCATCGATGGCTCGGGACGAAGAGCCGGTCTCCTGAAAGCCTACGGCAGCCAGTTGCCGATGGGATCGTTTGCCGCGGCATCGAGCTCGCCGGCCAAGAAACTAGAGCTCGGCGGCAGGTCCGCACGTTGCAGCAGCCCAAGCGCCGAGGTCTTCGGCGATCACCGGAGTCCGAACGACTCGCGGAACCATCGGTCGACGGCCAAGGACTTCCGTATTGAGGCCGAGCCGAGCGGAGGCTCGATACGGACGCTCATTTCAAAGCCGTACCGTTCGACGATGCGAATACCGCGTGTCGAAATTGTTCTACACGCGCTTGGCACCACTTCGATAACTCGCATTTCGCCTCGCGACTAGAGTCACTTCATGACATCGGTGGCAATGCGGCGCGGTGTTTTGTGGATTTTGCTCGTGGTGGCGAGCGGGTGCGATGGTCAATCGGGATCCGTCGACGCATCAAGATCCGCACATGGAGACGGCGGCACCGAGGGAGGGGACCGGCCATGCTCATGCGATACGACGAGCGCATGTGAGGAAGGTTGCGGGTGCGATGCCGCGTGCACGGTGGTCGCGGGCGATGCGCCCATTGGCTCGGAGCTCGAGCTATTTGGGCGGATGGAGGTGGTTCATCTGACCCGTTCTCTTGCATCGAGACCGGTGGACGAACTCACCGTGTTCGATGACGGCTACCGTCCCTCTGAAGACGCAACCCTCGCCGATACCGTCACCCCACCGACCACGCCATTCATCCAACTTGTGGAAACGGTCAGCTATCCCGAGCGACGCCGAAGCGACCTGCGCGATCGAACCGCACCGATTGCCCTCCCGTGGGATCTCGACGCCGACGGAGACGATGAGGTCCTGTTGCTCGACGGAGGAGGCCTATCGGTGGTCAACATGCGGCCTTCGGGGGAAAGCGAACTACGGGCTCTTCTTGAGTTTGTGCCGGAACGACTCCGTCTTTCGATGGCTGCCGTCGACTTTGACGCGGATGGAGTCGATGAGCTCGCGGTGGTCTCGGACCTAAACGGCCGCGCTGAACTGGAGATCTATGAGGTCTCACCGACACAAGCGCGGCGAACGGAGAGCGTGATGGTCGCCGACGAAATCGTGCAGGGCGATCTGGCGGTGGGCGTCGTCGATCTGGATCGCAACGGCGATGTGGAGATTTATGTGGCCGACACGACGGGCCCCTGGTTCAGGGACCGAACCATCTTTCTGCACCGCTACCGCTTCGAGTCCGGGACGTGGACCGAACACGACACACTCTCACTGCAGGCGTGTGCCGACGAAAACCGACGCGTCTCCATGGTGGCGGCCCCATTCACGTCAGACGGCCAACCATACGTGGTCACTGCCATCAATTGCGACAGCAGCTACCGGCTGCTCGCGGTCGGGGACTTTGACGATCACACGTTCTATCCGGGCCTCGCCGCAGCCGTGGAGCAGTCGCGCGTCGACAACATTAACCACCAGCCCCGTCCGGCCATTGCACTCGCGAGGGCCGACCCAAGGTCAGACGACGGCGCACAGCTGGTGGTTGTCTCGAATCGCCGAGAACGCCAAACCCCGACCGTGCGAATCGCCGCGGAGGTTCGCATTTTTTCGCCCCCCGTAGCCGAAAACCGAGGCTGGTCGCCCCGTGTGCCGGTCTTCGAAACGGATGGGCTGTCAACGTTGGGCCCTCCGAGCGTCATCACCGGCGACGTCGATCTCGACGGGTTGGACGAAGTCATCGTCTCGATGCAGACCAACGAAGGCAACGTGGTGTTCGCGGGGGATATCTCCCAGGACTGCGGGTTTGAGTGCAGACCGTTTTCCCAGATCGCCATGCATGGGCAGGGAAGAGGCCCTCTCAACCACCGCAACGTCGTAGCATTGGCCGACCTGGACGGCGACAGCCTCAAGGCACGGGCCACCGGGGAGGTCATTCGCTGGACCGGAGAGCCACACGTCAATGCAGTCCTTGCGGCCCCACCCACCTGGGATGGAACGGATGGAATCGAGCATGACGGCTCGACGGCTTTTGGGGTCGCGGACACGAGCGGCGCATCCGCTTCCCGACAGATCACATCTTCGGCAAGCTCCACCGTCTCGTTTGAAGCCGGCTTCTTTGACGTCGTCTCCGTTCGGGCGAGCCAGACTCTAGCGGAAGCCTATTCACGCGGGAGCAATCAGCAGTCCTCGGTCACCACCGGCGTGGAAGTCACCTCCGGACCGCGCTCCGATCTGGTCTACTACACCCTCACAACCTACGCCTCGCATATCTATGAGGCGGTTGCGCATCCCGACTCCGCGCTGCGCGGCAGGACGTTTTCCGTGGACGCTCCGGCGCGATCCTATGCAGCCACGCAGGGTCTGGTGAGCTTTCGTCGTCAGTTCGCCGACATCGCAGACCAACTTGTGCCACCGGATCTCTTTGGCCATCGGCTCGGGAATCCCTTCAGCTATCGCAGAGCCGAATACTGCAATGCCCTCGGGCTCGATTCTGCATCCGGCCGGGCCACCGAGATCTTCTCGTCGCAGCTTGTGGATGTTGGCAATAGCGATTCGGGCTCAGCCAGCCTTACGGTCGGCTTTGCCGAGCAGACAGGAACCACGACCGAGCTTACGCTCGGCGTAGAACTCTCCGGCGGTCTGAGCCTGGGCGGCGCCGGACTGGACGTAACGATGGGCCTTGAGACTTCGACGACTCACGAGACCTTCGTGGGGTCCGAAGTTACCTACCGTGGCGAGGTCCGCAACCTGCCAGACAGGTTCTATACGATGCAGAGGAGGTATCTTTGGGGGCTGTGCGTGTACCACTACCTCGGTAGCGAGGGGCGCGCGGCGTACCCGGTGGTCGACTACGTTGTGGAACCCATCGATCGCTCTTGACCTCGAACTTCGGCAGCCGCCCGCTTGTGGCCGTGAGTCACCGGTTCACGTACGCTGTGCCGTTGTCGACGAGAGGTGAAGCACTTGGACCCGCCGGTCGCGGAAGACAACCTGGACTTCGACTCCTACGCCAACTCGCTCACGCTCCGCCACGCGCGGGTGTTGGCAACCGTCGTCGCGATCGCGGCCATCGTGACATGGCCGCTCGACTGGGTGCTCTTTGCTGGACGAGAGCAGGTCTTACTTGGCTTGGCGGTATCGCGCACTTTCGGATCGGCGAGTGCCACCGTGGGCGCCACAGTCATGTACGTCTTTCAGAAACGCATCCGCAACTCGTTCCCGGTCGTAGCCACAACTATGGTCGCGTGCTCGATCGCCACGAGCACTGGCTACACGCTCGCCGGGGGCCTCGACCTCGCGACTTTTCAGTCGGTGCCCTTTGCTGCCTTGACCACTGTTCCAATGATCTGGTCACTCCGGACAAGAACCATCACCACCCTGCTGGTTGTGATCGTGTTCTTCGCGACATTCTGGGTGGTGGGAAGCTACTCCCTCGACGAGGGATACCTCGCCCACCCGTGGCTGGGACCTGCGATGGCCAATGCGGGTCTTGGAGTTCTCACCAGCGTGGTGATCGGTGAGATGACTACTCGTCTGATCCGGAGTGATTTTTGGTCATCGCGGGCCCTTCGCCAGCGAGCCGAAGTCCTTTCGAAGAAGGAGTCGGAGTTGTTGACGTTGAACACCGAACTAGAGGCGTTGGTCGCAGCCCGCACCGACGAGCTTGCGCGCCTGGCCGCACACCTCGAAGTGGGTCGAGAAGAAGAACGCCGCCGCATCGCCCGGGAGCTTCATGACGAGACCGGACAACTGCTAACCGCGCTCCGAATGGAGCTCGCGTTCGCGTCAAAGCGCGCTCGAGGCAACCTGGACCTCGAAGAGAGCCTCGCCCGACTTGACAACATGCTGGAACAGACCCTCACCTCGACGCGAGAACTTGTGCAGCGGCTTCGGCCTCGCATCCTCGATGACTACGGCCTGAGCGGCGGTGCCGAGTGGATGCTGGAACGCTTTGTAAAGTCCTCTCGGCTGGATGTCGACTGGCAGATCGACCTTGGGGGCGATGAGATCACCGCCGAGCAGGCCACCGCGACCTTCCGCATTCTTCAGGAGGCTCTCACCAACGTCGCGCGGCACGCCAAAGCGAGAAAGACAACGGTACGGCTGTCGGCAGACGAGGAAACAGTCGTGCTCGAGGTCAGCGATGATGGGGTCGGGGTGACGCCCAATCACGTACAAAACGGCTTCGGCGTGCTCGGAATGCAAGAGCGCGCCCGCGCTCTCGGCGGCACGGTTTCGGTCGCCGCGACCCAAGGTAGTGGCACACTCGTTTCGATGCGCCTGCCGAGGAGTCGCTCATGATCCGTGTGTTTGTAGCCGACGATCACGCCCTGGTAAGGGAAGGCCTCAAACGCTTCTTGGCGGACGAGGAGGGGATGGTGGTCGTTGGCGAAGCGGCGACGGCCGAGGAGATGCTCGAGACAGCGCAAGAAGAAGTGTGGGACGTGCTTCTGCTCGACCTGTCGCTTCCGGACCTGTCGGGCCTCGAGGCCCTCAAACGAATCAAGAAGCTTCGGCCCCGCTTGCGCGTGGTGATCGTCACCATGCAGAACGAAGACCAGTACGCACTGCGGATCCTCAAGGCCGGAGCGGACGGCTACGTAACCAAGGGACACCCACCCGGGCATATCGCGGACGCAATTCGAAAGGTGTTCGACGGCGGCAAATACCTCACGCCAGCTCTCGCCGAACTGCTCTTCTCTTCCGGGGACGACCTCGACAAAGCACCTCATGCGCGGCTTTCGGACCGGGAGCGGGATGTCCTGGTTGCGCTCGGCCAGGGCAAGGCCCCGGGCGCAATCGCGGCGGAGTTGGGATTGAGCCCGAGCACCATCTCGACGCACTTGAGCCGGATCAAGCAGAAACTCAGTAAGCAGAGCGTCCCCGAACTCGTTAGATACGCGGTCGAGGCTGGACTCGTATAACCCGGGAGTCGAGGGAAACTGCTCGTCGCACTCGACGACATGCTCGATCCGCCAATCGAGGACGAGCGAATTGGAATGCACGCGGTTCCCTCCCGCGGCCGCGCCCGAAGCATCAGCCATTCGCTTCAAGTCGGGTACTTGGCGCGGCGGACGAGTTGGACCAGCGCTTCACGGGCGTCGGTCGGGATGAGACCTTCCGTATCGAAGCCGAGCCAGGCGCAGGCCCTCGCTCGGTGCGAACGCTCATGCCGAAACCGTAGCGGTCGACGTCCGTCATCGTCGCTCCGTCTCCATGACCGTGGACGCCCGCGCGTAGGCCACGAGCGCGTCGCCGTGGTCGTCGTTCGTGTGCTCGATGCCCGCCGCATGCAACGCCAACCGGTCGGGTTCCGCTGCCTGCCAAGCCCCGAGCTCATCCGACCGTAGCCACCGATGTAGCGCAGCGACGGCACTGTGAGCTCTTAAAGAACCCAAAGTTCTTGCAAAGGACGCACTTCAAGTGCACCGACGACGACCATCGTATGCCTCTCTAGCGGCAGTCGATGATCCGGGACCGGAGCTCGGGCGCCGCCGGTGTGCCGCCAACCCAGAGCGCCATAAAACGCTCGCCCGTCCACACCAAGCGGGCCGGTGGATCGAGCCGCCGTCGGGGCGATGTCGCGAGCTGGCCCACCGCCTCGAGTGGATACCGAGATCGGTCGCGCGTCGCGGGAAGCCTCTCCAGGAAGAGCTCCGTCCCCCGAACCACGAGCCGGGCCTCCAGGTACGACGCGAGCCGCGGCGGAAGGTCGGCTTCGTTTACGAGGTCGACTTCGTCGCCGGGCCTGTCCTCCAAGCTCGTCCGGAGAAGGTGAAATCCTTCTCGATTCTCTGAGAGCACCAGGAGCTCGTCGTCGTCGATGACCGCGGAGCGGATCTCCCCCGGATAGCGGACGAACCGAGTGTGCTCGTTGGGCACTGCGATCACTGCCCCCGTCCCCCGCCAATGCCGAACCACGAAGAGCACCGGCGCCAAATCCAGGTCGCTCAGGAGGCGGTGCGCGACAATCCCTTGGCAACTTGGCCAAAGGCGGGCGGGCGTGCGCACCGGGCCGGGAACGAGCGCGCCGTCACGGTAGCGAAAGCGCTCCACCGAAAATCCGCAGAAGTCGTGGTGGGAGTGGACCAAGACGACCCGCTTTCTGGAGGCGTGGGACTGAGCCGACGCACGCCCCCACATGGTACTGGGCATGTGGGTCGAACGGCTGTCGCCGAGCGGCGCTCCGTCGGAGTCGTATGCCTGAAAGTGGATTCTACCCGCGCCTCGCCCTTCGAGCACAAATACGTCATCGTCGAGGTAGTGGATCGCCTGCACCGAAGATACGTACGGAAAGGTTCGGTCGACGGAGTCGGTAACGCGTCCTTGCTCATCGACGCGCATGAGGACGATCGTGTCTCGTTCCTTGACAAAGGCAACGAGCCCCTTCGCTCCGAACACCGCGGCTCCAAATCGATCGATCGGCGCGGCAAGTGAGACCACTGTCTGCTCCTCTGACCGCACGCAACGACCTCCAGCCTGCTCCGTAGACGGGTGGCGCGAAAGCTCAGGCGCGACAACCGGAGGCGCGGCCTCCTCATCAGCGCCGGACACCGCTTCCAGGGTCGCAAACGGCGTGTCCTCTGGCGGCTCGCCCGCCGGCGATTCCGGACTCGCCTCGGAAGTCGAGGGCTCCGAGCATCCCACCCCTCCCCATACGAGGAGCATCCAGACCACCAGCGTCACCGTTTAAGCAACACACAAAGAAGCACGCTTTGTTCCCCGCCGACTCGAAAGGGAGAGTTCTCTGTCGACCGGGGACACATGCTTCAAGGACCGACAGGGCCTCGGATCACCCTCGGTGATGGTCCTCGGTGAGTTCTAGCAGCCTGTTAGTGTCCTGAGTCCGACCCAAGCTTCTCGCGGGCGCGGCGGACGAGTTGGACGAGCGCTTTCCGGGCGTCGGTGGGAGTGAGGACGTCCGTATCGAAGGCGAGCCGAGCCGGGCGTGGGCCTCGCTCCGTGCGAACGCTCATTTCGAAGCCGTAGCGGTCGACGCCAGTCATTGTCGCTTCGTCGGTATCGCTTGCCGTCGTGAACGCGCGGGCGTAGGTCACGAGCGCGTCGGCGTGGTCGTCATTCATGTGCTCGATGATGCCCGCCGCGTGCGACGCCAACGGGTCGGGTTCCGCCGCTTGCCAATCCCCGAGTTCGACCCAGCTCATCCGGCCGTAGCCGCCGATGTAGCGGAGCGACTGCACCGTGAGCTTAAAGAACCCGAAGTCCTTGAAGTCGACGTAGTACTCCGCCTGCGGATGGACCGCGAGAAACGCCTCCCGCGCGTCGACCGGATCGGAGAGCCGAGCACAGTCGCCAATGAGCGTCACTCGACCGTTCGCCAACGGGTCGTCGGCGTGGGACTCATGCACCATCAGCGAGGCCTTCGGGTCGCCCTCGAGGTTCTGCGTGTGCGCAGCCAGCTTGCTCACGAGAAACACCGGATCGGGCCCATGGAGCGCGAAGGTCACGTAGGAGCCGTGGGGGTAGCCGTCGCGATTGAGCGTCGAAAGCGTTCCCGTGCGAAGCAGGGACGCCATCGTGCGGGCCCGCTCCGCGTGGTTCGGGGTCTTTGTATCATCGGGAGTAAGCGGCGCTTCCCGAGTCGGATTCGCATGCTGGTCGACCTTGGCCATAGGCCGACAGCCTACCGCATTCCGCTCTCGGAGCGACGAACGGGGTACCCGTTAGCCGCCCTGCACGCCGAAGATGAACGGGTAGGTCACCGACACTTCGCCGCCGTCCGGTTGAGGAAAGCGCCAGCGCCGCACCTGCCGGACGATGCACCCTTCGACCGAGGCGTTGCCGAGCGACGAGCTCGCCACCCGAGCGGTGGTCACGCCGCCCTGAAGGTTGATGCGCCACTGGATCGACACCCGACCGCGAAGGTTGGGCTGGCGCTGAACTTCGATCTCATAGCAGTAGCGAATCGCCGCGCTGTTGGCGCGCACCACCCGGTTGATCTGCTCGGGCGAAAGATAGCCGCTCACCCGGGGCGCTCCTCGGGTCACCGTGACCGTGCGCTCCATCGACGGTCGGCCCATCACGCCGATGCCGCCCATGCCCATGCCGAGCCCGCCCATGCCGGCACCGATACCCATGCCGATGTCGCCTGCGCCAAACAGCGAGCCCGGGCCATCGCCGCCCCCGCCCATGCCCGTGCCGCGAAGTCCGGTGCCTCCCGAACCGCGGCCGACGAGCGTCCGAGCCGCCCCGGTCCCGCCGAGAATGTCGCTGATGTCCGGCACGTCGAGGGCGTCGGCGATCACGTTTTCCTCGCCGCCGCCGGACAACACGCCGAGGAGACCCATCTGCCGCACCTGGGCGGCGACCTCGCCGGTCACCTCCCCTTCGATCTCGGTGTCTTCCTGCGGGGCGTCTTCTCGGCCAACCCGGCCCTCATCGCCTTCGTGGCGCTCGCCGCCCGTTTCGTCGCGGGTTTGAAGGCCCGGATCCTCGGTGTTCGTGCCGCTCTCGCGAAGCTCTTCGAGAATGTCCTCGGGCGGCGGGGTGACCAAGAACCGCGCCTGAAGGTCCGGGGGAAGCTCGAGCGGGTCTCGCTCGGGAAACTCGCGAATGATCAGAAAGAAGAGGACCGCGAGGGCCACGTGAATGAACACCGAAAGCGAGATGCTCGCAAAGAGCGCCGCGGGAAACGCAAGAAACGCCCGCGGAAGCTCCCGGGCCGCGCGCACGTGCTGGAAGAACACGGCAATCGTCCCGAGCGTGACCACGCCATAGTCGTCGGGCCCGAGCGGCACGGAGGAGGTGCTCGACGCAAGGTCCCGCACCGACCGTCGGCTTCCTCCCACCCACACGTCGCCCGCCATATTGGGCGTCAGCTTGAGCTGGTATCCGGCGCCCGCCGGCTCGAGGAGCGTGACTTCGTCGACCCCGATATTGTCGGGAAGCGCGAAGAAGGCATTCTTCGCACCGCCGAGAACGACGGGACGCTGTGCGCGAAGCGTGTCCTCGGCCTGGAGCGTACCGTTCCACACATAGGCCACCCGAAGGTGACGGTCGTTGGCCTGGACTTGTTGCTTCGCCATGGTGCTAGAGGGCCTTGCTCTTTGAGGAACGGACGAGCTCCGGCATGAAGGAGCGGTGGGGGAGGCGCGGCCGATCGAACTCGGCGCGGAGACGATTCAAAAAGTAAAGGAGCTGGGGCGACTTGAGCCGGCCGGAGATGTCGAGGCCGCTGAACTTGAACACCTTCACTTTGCCCTGCCCATCCGAAATCTCGTCGCTGTCCACTTCGAAGTCTTCATCCTCGGCCGCGGTCTCGCCGCTCGACGGCGCGTCCGCCTCCGGGCGACTGCCCGCCCTATCTTGACCCGCGGCGCCGACGGAAGTTCCGAGGGCGGCGCCCATCAGCATCATGACTTAAACAGCCAATTAAACAACTAGGCTACCGGCTTAAACTGCTCAAAGGCCTGTGAACAGTTTTTGCAATAGTGAATTGCGCGGCAAAGCGTCGGGCCAAAAGGAGATTGCAATACTGTGTTGCGACTGCCGCAGTAGGGACATTCGGTGTCGGATAGTACATCGAGTGAGATATAACCGTCATTGGGTTCCGGCGGCGCCAGTCCCGATTGTTTTAACAGGGTCTTCCATTTTTCCGTTATACGGTTGGTGTTCCACGGAACTTCATAGGTTACAACAACTTCCACTTCGTCAAGCGGAAGTTGTTTAACACGTTCTTTAATACTATCCTGAATGTAATCAAGTGCCGGACAACCGGAAAAGGTCGGCAAAAAGGTAATGTTCGCCTTGTTATCCTGGATTTTAACTTCGTGGATCATGCCCAGGTC
>JBCCZL010000118.1:0-19453 GCA_039187775.1 Myxococcota bacterium | reverse complement strand
TCGCATCGTGGGTCTCCTCGAGTGGCTCACGCGCATTGTGTTGCCCCGGCTCTGTTCCCTCGGCCGCGACTGGCGTCGGAGCGCAGCCGACGGCGGGACCTCCCTGAGTCTCGACGCTGAGGCTCTCTTCGAGAGACCGGAGAGCAGTAAAATGCTGGTCGAGTCGTGCCCGGTCGCGCGCACCCACCCGCGCCTCGAGGGACCGAGAGGACTCGAGGACCGCGTCGAGCACGCTCGCCCGTCGGCGCCGAAGGCGACGCATCTCCGCGGCCATCGCGTCGTCCATCATGCCCGGCTGAACGCCGGCAAAGATTCGGTCGAAGACCATCTTCGGGTTAAACTCTGCGCGAAGGGCGTTGGCCCGTGAGTCGTAGGATGTATTGCCGGTCGTCTGGTTGCCCTCGTAACCCATCCGGGACACGCCGAGCTGCAGCGAATGCACCGGGGTTTGGCCGTCCCAGGCATCGGCGACGATCTGATCCGAGGAATAGGCCTGGTCTCCGGGGGTGTGATAACGCTTCGAATGGTCCGAGTGGCCGGCGGTCATCCAGGCATGGCCGGTGTTGTGCACGTTCTCGTTGGATGGAAGGTCGAAGCCGGTGAGCAGCGTCATGTACTCACGCACCCCCGCGAACGGCTCGGTCTCCGCCTTGAGATCGAAGCCCGGCCCCTCTCGATCGGGGACCCAATGCTCGCGACGAATTCCGTTGCCCCACCACCACACTCCGTAGCGGTTGGGGACCGCCGCCCCGTCGGCAAACGCCGTCCCGTGGTCGTCGAACATCGCGTCGAGATACGGCACTCCAACCGATATCGCGCCCGCCCCGAGGGCTCCCCGAAGCACCATTCGGCGGCTGAGCGTTCCCTTGCCCATCTTCACAATCCCTCCTGTGCGGTGCCGTAGCGAAAGACGTCGCTGGCGGTGATCTCCACGAGCAGCGACCGCAGATCGCTCGACGTCGCGCCGCCGAGGATCGCTTCGCCGAGCTCCTCCTGGCGATGAAACTTGGGAAGGCTGCCGAAGTACTCGATCAGGTTGGCGGTGATGCAGGGACCGACGCTCGGATGCTCGGCAAGCGTGTCGGCGAGCTCGGCGGTTCCCCAGAAGGTCACGCCTTCGAGCTCTCCGGACAGGTCGAGCGGTCGCCCGAGATCGGTTTCTCGAAACGCCCCCACCGCGTCGAAGTCTTCCATTGGTAGGCCCAGCGGATCGAGGAGATTGTGGCAGCCCTGGCAGCTCGGGTTGGTGACATGCTCGGCGAAGCGCTCACGCATCGTCTTCGTGCGGTCGGCCTCAGGGAAGTTGGCCTGTGCATCCGGAGGCGGCTCTTCGATCTCGTCGCACAAGAGCGCGAGCCGGATGAACCAGCCTCGGCGCATGGGGGAGGTCTCCTCCGGCGCAGCGTGAGAAACGAGGAAGGCGCCGGTGGACAGGAGGCCGCGGCGGGGACTCGCCTCGGGGAGGTCGACGCCGGCCCAGTCCTCCCCCGGCGCATCGATATCGTAGTGGCGGGCGAGATCGTCGTTCACGAAGGCGCGGCGTTGATTGAGAAGGCCTCGGATCGGGAGGTCCTCGCGAAACGCCTCTTCGATGAGCCGGTCGATCTCTTCGCGGAACAGGGGCCCGAGCGCCGGGTCGAAGTCGGGAAACACCTCCGGGTCTCGATGAAGGCCGGAAAGCGCACCGAGCTTGAAGTACTCGTGAAAGAACGATTGCACGACGGGGACGGCGCGAGGGTCGGCGAGAAGCTCCGCGGCGTGGCGCTGGACGCCGTCGGCGGTGTCAAGCTCTCCCGCGGCGGCCGCATCGAGGAGCGCTTCGCTCGGTCCGCGGTTGAGCAATGCAAAGGAAAGCCGCGATGCCATCTCGAAGTCGGTGATCGCGCGGGCACCCCCGACCGCAGACTCGCCCAACTCGACGCGGTAGAGAAAGTAAGGCGACTGCAAAAACGCAGTGACGAGCAGCTCGAGGGATTCGGAGAGCGAGCCATCGGTCAGCAGATCGGCGAGCAGACCATCGAAAGTTGCGCGCTCTTCTGAACTCAACGGACGCCGAAAAGTCATTCGGCCGAATCGTTCGATGAATGCACCGATGCACGGATCCGCAGGATCGGCGGGGGCGCAGCCGAGAAGCGCGGAGCGTCGCGCTTCGTCGGCGAACACCTGGGACGCATAGCTCGTCGCCAGTTCCTCGAAGCGCGCCACGCTCGCCGGTTCGACCGTTGCGATGGTGGTTCCCGCGGCGGTGAAGCCACGATCGTTGATCCGCTGATCCGCAGGAATCTCACCGGCATCGAGGCCGGGTCCGAGGAGGTCGGCGATGGTGTTTTCGTATTGCGCGGAAGTCAGAAGTCGAAGGGGAAGTTCCACCAGCGGTAGGCTCGGATCCGACGGCGGCGGGTGCATCGCCGGGGCCGGATCGGCCGAGGTCCCAGATTCCAGCGTGCCGACGCAACCACTCGCGAGGAGATGCAGCGTGGTGAAGAGAGCGAGCCCAACCCCACGGAGCGACGGAGAGCAGTTGGAACAATCCACGAATCCAACCTAGCGAGCAGGCTCAATCCTCGCGATTACAGCCCCGCGAGCCGCGGCTTACAACGCTTGCGCGTTCGGTCGAGTGGGCCGGAAGAGGCGACTCTGTGACCTCAGCGGAGGCGTGCCGGCGACGATTTGTGGACGGGTTCGCGTGATTTCAGGCGTTTACGAGTCGTGGTGGGGAAAAAAGTTACCTCGTCCCCGGAAGTTAGCGGACGTTTGTGGCTTCGCGGAAGGTGGTGTCTTCGACGCGGTATTCGATCCTGCGGCCTTGGCGACCGGCGGCGCAGGCGCCTTCGTCGGCGAGTCGCTGAAGGGTGTGCTGGACGGTGCGGAGCGGGAGACCGAGCGCCTCCGCGGCTTCTTTCGCGGTGCAGCGCGTTCGGGTGGCGACGAGCCGGAGAATCTGGTCACCGGTCGGCGCGTTGCAGCGCGGGTCGGGAACCACGAATGCGCGATGTGCGCGAAGCGAAAGGCGCCGCCCCTCGCGCCCGAGTTCGGCTACGTCTTCGAGTCGGCTCCGGACCCGATGCAGGAGAACGTTCATCGTTCCCGCATGCCGACGCTCGGCAAAACGAAACCCGTACACCCGAAGAAAGAACTCTTCGTCGTCCAAGCCTTCCGGACCGGCAAGCGCCAACGTCGCGATCGCCGACTCCACCCGCCCCGGACGCTCCGAATGAACGTACGTATGATCCGACGGCAATAGAGACTGACCCACCGCCAAAAGGCGGCGTGGAGACTCTCCCGGCCGGCACGAAACAAGGGCAAGCGCGTCCGGGGGACCGTGCGCAAGGGCCAACCCGTGAAGACCGAGGGGAATCCCCGCATCGACACCCCGAAGCCACGACACAGCGGACTCGGGCTCGCCGAACCCGCCCACCAGCGCCACGACCACCTCCGCCTCACTTCGCATCGGAGTCGCGTGCTGAAGCTTGTGCATGAGCTCCTGCTGCGCCGCAGCAAACGCCGGCGGATGGGCTCGCTGCGCGGCCTCGAGGAGGGACGCGAGGGCCTGACTGGAGGCGGGCAACACCTCGCCGGAAGCCCCCGCAAGCTGCCGCTCCCAGGCCAGCCAGGCGCGCCAGCCTTCCGGCACCACCCGCGCGAGAGCACTGAGGATTCGAGTGGCGAGGTGGGCCTGGCCCGCACTCCGGCGAACCCGGGCGAGCACGAGGTTGGCAAGGTATTCGGACTGCGGCAGCCCCTCGGTTCGGCCCATTCGCGAGGCACGGCGGGCGAGCGCCGTGGCGTAGGGCAGGTCCTGTCGGACGAGGGCGCCAAATGCTCGCGCCGCGGTCGTTTCGACGACGAGATCTGGGAGCGCAAGCTCATGTCCGGCGACCGCCGCCTCCCGCGCTCGTTCCTCGAGCTCGGACGACGGCGAGCCCGCAAAAAGCACCGACCAGAGCCGGGCCAGCTCAAGCCGGAGGGCGAGCTCCGGGTGGCCCTCGCTCACCGACGCGTGGAGCGCCACGAGCTCCCCGAGAGCTTGGCCATCGAAGGAAAGTACAGCGGCGCGCTCGAGGGCTACACAGGCGAATCCGAGCGCCTCTCGTTCCTCCAAGCTGTCGCCGAGGCCACGAAGGACATCGATGGTGGGAAGCGAACCCTTCTTGGGCATCGCCAGCCAGCGATAAGCCTGAAGCGCCACCCGCCAAGCCTGGGCCGCCGGTTCGCTTCGAAGATCCAGGTCGGCAAGGAGCTCCACCAGCACTCCATGATCCCCTTCCTCGGCCGCCCGAAGGGCTGGACGAGCGGACGCTGAAAGGCTGGACAAAGCCGGGCGAGTATACCGCAGACCCTCCAGCCAAGGCGCGCGGGAAGGACCGAGCAATGCGCAAGGCTTGTAATCGGACTGTGTCTTCGAGGTAACGACCACCCGCTCGCAAGTAATGGTCGGGGAGACCTCTGACCCCGCATGGTTACGGCCATGGCCCCTCGCGTTCCCCTCACCTTGTCCCTGCTCTTGAGCCTCGGTCTGCTCGCGTGCACGGGTACTCTGTTTGACGCGAACAACGAAGAACCCGCGCTTCGCGACGAAACGCCGCGCACCCTTCCCCCGATCGGCGAATCCTGCGCCACCGACGTGGCCGCGCCGGGGCCGCGCAGCTTCCGTCGACTGACTGTCCTCGAACACAACCGGACGCTCGCCGCTCTTTTGGGAATCGATGCGCCGCTCTTCGACCGGCTCGGGGCCGACGACCACATTGCGGGGTTCCGCTCCAACTCGGTGACTCCGCTCGATGGAAGCCAGCTCGAGACGTATCTCGAGATCACAGAAACCGCATCGCGACAAGTCGAAGCCGACGAACTCGTGTCCTGCGACCTCCGCGACGAGGACTGCGTTTCGAGCTTCGTCGAGAGCTTTGGAAAGCGGGCCTTCCGACGACCGCTCACCCACCAAGAGCGGATGGACTTCACCGACCTCTATCGCGATGCGGAAGCCGAGTGGAGCGCGGAGGCGGCGCTCCAGCTGCTTGTTCAGGCTTTTCTCCTCTCGCCGGAGCACATCTACCACTTGGAAATCGGCGAAGCACGGGATGCTGGCCTCGCACTGAACGACTACGAGACCGCGTCGGCACTCTCCTACTTTCTCTGGAAGTCGATGCCCGACGACGCCCTCTTTGCGGCGGCGGAGGCGGGCGAACTGCGAACCGCTGCGGGCATTGAAGCCATCGCGAAGACCATGCTCGACGACCCGCTCGCCGACGCGTCGCTTGCCGAGTTCTACGATCGCTGGCTCGACCTCGATCCGGAGCTTCTTCGAAGTCCCGACGACTTTCCCGGCTGGTCTCAGGAGATCGCCGATCTCCTTCGCGATGAGGCGATCGCCTTTGGCAAGCGTCTCCACCGCGGAGGCGGCGGATACGATGAGCTTTTCGTCGGACAGACTTCAGTCGGTCCCCCTGCCCTTGCCGACTGGTACGGGGGCACCGTGGAAGCCGACGGCACCATCGCCCTTCCCGGCGAGCGCCACGGGGTGCTCACGCTCGGCGCGGTGCTGGTGTCGCATAGCGCTCCCGCATCGGACTCCTGGGTGTTTCGAGGCGAGCTCGTGCGCGAGCGCTTCCTTTGCCAGGAGATCGCGCCGCCGCCGGACGACGTGGCAGACCTGGACATCGAGCCGGCGGGGCGGCTCACCACCACTCGGTGCCGAGGGTGCCACCAGCTGATGGACCCGATCGGGATGGCGTTCGATCAGTACGATCCTGTGGGTAACTTCGTTGCCGAGGGCGCCGCGGAACACGCGGAGGCGGGACGGATCTACGACGCCGACGCGGTTCAAATGCCTGAGCGAGTATCTTCGGTCGCGGAGCTTGCCGAAGGTCTGCAGCAGAGCCCGAGGGCTGCCGAATGCATCACCCGACACTGGTTTCGCTACGCGCTCGGACGCGAGGAAAGCGACGCCGACGGCTGCGCCCTCCACGTCGTTCACGAGCGCTTTCAGGAGAATGGCGATCTCGATGAGCTTCTGCTGGGCATCGTGACCTCGGAGGCGTTCTCCCTCCGAACCGC
The DNA here is from genome assembly GCA_039187775.1 of Myxococcota bacterium. Classification (GTDB taxonomy): domain Bacteria; phylum Myxococcota_A; class Polyangia; order Polyangiales; family JBCCZL01; genus JBCCZL01. Next base: position 13,399 of record JBCCZL010000118.1, on the reverse strand, counting down.
CAGCGCCGAAGGAGGCAACTAGTGCTTGGACGACGTGAACTGCTGGGTGCCCTTGGAGGCGCTGCCGCAAGTTTTCCCTTCGTCCCCCGACTCCTCCAGAGTCAGGCCGGGGCTCCCAAGCCCAAGGCGTTGTTCTTCTGGACTCCGAACGACGCGATCGAGCGCGGCTACTGGGTGCCCGAGGGCGGCTCGAAGGCCGAGGGCAGTCAGTACGCGATGACCGCGCTGCACCCGATGATGCACGAGCTCGAACCGTTTCGGTCCGACATGGTCTTGGTCGGGGACACGACGAACGGCTGCAAGCGGAGCGATCCCCATTCCGGCTCGCACTTCACGGGCTGCCACATGCTCGTCAATCGCCACGTGCACCAGACCAACCCGGATCGCGAGGGCGGATGCCTGGGGGGTGGAATCTCGCTCGACCATTACCTGACCCAGCAGCTCGGCGGGCGAACGATCGTGCTCGGTGCCCCCAACCGCGGCGAAAGCCAGGGGTTTCGGTACTGCAGCTTCACCGACCGGGCCGCCCCGGCGGTGCCCATCGTGGAGCCGCGAACCGCCTTTGAGCGCCTGTTCGGAAGCGGGGACTCGATGGCCGAGGATCCGACGCGACCGCAACGCCAGCGGATGCTTCAGGTGGTCGGCCGGCAGCTCGATCGGCTGCGGCCTCAGCTGCCTTCCGAGCATCATCGAATGCTCGACGGGCACATCCACGGGCTCGCCGAGCTGCAGGATCGGCTCGCCAATCGCACCGTGATCCAGTGCGATGCGACGGGAAGCCCGACCCGCTCCCGCGACAGCTACGGGCGGGACCACGCGGCGATCCTGCTGGACCACATCGACGTAGCGGTCAAGGCACTCGCGTGCGACGCGGCGCAGGTCGCAACCCTGCAGTTCGGCACGGCTCAGGGCGACGAATACGACTCGATCGAGTGGCCAAGCATCGGACTTCGGCTTCCCGAAGGGCAGCACGCCACGTCGCATCACTTCTACGAAAACAACTACGGTCGCCCGGAGGACATTCGAAACCGCGAGGAACTTGAAAGGGGATACCACCACCTCGCCGCGCAGCTTCTCCAGCGACTTCGGGACACGCCGGATGTCGACGGCTCACCCATGCTCGACCACACCCTCGTGGTCGTGTTTAAGCACCTCGGTCGTCACCACGGTCAAAACGAACAGCTCTGGATGCTCGCGGGCGGAAAGGCCCTCGGCCTCACCGGTGGCCGGTTCTATTCTTTCCCCGACGAGCCGCACAACAAGCTCCTCGTCAATATCCTGAATCTCTTCGGCATCGAAGCCGACCACTTCGGAGACCCAGACCTAAGCACCGGCTCCTTTCCCCTCCTGTAACCACTACAGGAATAGGCGCCGAGCGTGCTCGACTTAGGCGGCGAGGTCACTCTTTGCCCCACCATGGCGTGCAAGTAGCCGAAATGAGGTATGGAGGATGCGCAGAGCTCGACTCCTCCGCGCAACTCGCGTGCGTCGACGTGATTTCAGGGAGTTAGCGATCGTGGTGAGGAAAATAATCACCTCGTCCCCATAAGTTGTTCAGCTCCGGGCACGCACGCCGAGGCGATAGCCGATCCGGAGCCCCATTCGATCGATCTTTTCGTGAGTCCCGTAGAAGAGACGGTTTCCAAACGTTCGCTCCCGAATGCCGGCCATGAGCCAGGGCCCGGCATAGAGCATTCCGGCAACAAACCAACGGGGCGAACGGCGCGCCTCGCCGACCCCCGCATACATTCCTCCCGCGACATTCGCCCAAAAGTGGTACGTATCGCCGAGCGGATCTCCGCCCTCCGAATCCTCGGCAGCAAACGGTGCGATCGCTCGACCGCGTCGAAGCCGCTCCTCAAGATCAAGATCAAACGCGGGATGAAGTCGTCGATCCCGACCTCGCGCAAGCACGCGCGTCACGACATGGAGCGCGAGCACCACATCGAACACCTTCGAGGACAAGGTTAGCCCAAGGGACAACTGGTCGACGACCGTCAACGCCGACCGTCCCTCCAGCGCGCGAAGAAGACCGACCGCAAGCTCTACTCGGAAACACTCGCGCGGCGCGGCGCTTCGATAGTCGTCGACGAAGCTGCTGAGCGCCGCAAGGAGCTCACTTGCACGGAGGGAAGGGTCGACCGCGAGTTCATCTGGACACGTCGATACAAACCTTCGCGCAAGCTCGTGAGCGGGAGGGTTGGTTCGCTCGGCCATCGGCCGAAGAGCCTCCACCCGCGCCTTGTAGAGCTCGTTGTCAGGCATCGCCCGCGACGTCGCCACCGCGTGGAGCGCCACCGCGAGGGTTCGGCCACTCACGAGTTTCTCCTTCGGCGAAGCGCTTCGCGCCAGTGTTCCACTCCAAACCGTGCGTCGCCCTCGGACTCGAGGCCGTAGCGCCCAAGCTCGTCTTCGAGGCGACCAGTACATCCCAAATAGAACATCCGCCAGTTGCTCAAGCCCGCGAGCACTGGATGCTCCAGCGTCGCGGGGGGACGGCCTTCGATAAAATAGTGTCCGGCAAACGCGCACCCGTACCCCACCGTGACCCCGAACGCCGCACCCACCGGGTTGAACGTGAGTACTCCGAGGATCACCGCGATGTCCCCAAGGTCATGCACCGCACGGTTCTTTCGGTGCGTATGGTGGGAGAGATAGTGCGGCCAGTACTCGTCGAGCTCGGATCGCAGCTGTTGAAACATGTGCTTCCGAACGGCGAGAGAACGCGAACGTATTCCCCGATCCCTTGAACCGGCGACAACCGCCACCAAACCGGCCTCCCGCCGGACCGAACGGTTCGACGTCCCGATTCGAGGATAAGCCATCCACGCCACGGTCAACGGGATCCTTGACTCGATTTGCCGGACGGCATTCGAATGAGAGTGTTACCGTCGCGGCCATGCGGTCCCTTGCGCTGCTCTTGGTGCTCGCTTTCTCATCCCAGGCGTCGGCGCAGGGCGGATCCCCGCGAGAGGTCACGATGACCCGCCGGTCTCTGATCGACCCGTCGGTCACCCTGCGTGTCGACGTCGGGCCCCCGGACCGGGCGCTCCTCGACTCCGGCGAGCTCGGTGAGGGTTACGGCTTTCGGCTGGTGAATCCGACCGGCGACGACGACCTCACGGTGTTCCTAGGGATGGGAATCGCGTTTTCGTTAGCACCGATCTTCGAATTCGGAGCCAAAGTACTCCCGCTCCGCCTCAGCGACGACGCCGAGTATCTGGATTTGGAAGCCTATGCGCGTTTCGCGCTCCTGCGAACGCGGGCCGTCGACATCGGCCTCCAGTTCGTGGTGCAGGTCCCCACCTTCGACGACTTTGGCACCAGCGTCGGCGTTCCCTTTCTCTTCCGATTTCACCCACGGGTGCGGCTCGATATCGGCATTGAAATCGAACTGATCCTCGAAGACGACGACGGAGATCCGGACGACGAAGACGAATTCGAGGCGCATCTCGATCTTCCGGTCGCGCTTAGCTTCAATATCACTCCGCGCTTTTTCCTAGGCACGCGCCTCGGATTCACGCTGTATCGCTTTGACGATATCGAAGTCCCGGTCGGGGGCTACCTCGGCTATACGGTCGGAGGTCGGTACCGGGCGGACCTCACCTTCGCGTTCACCGGATACTTCGGCGACGACCCGAGGATTCCCCGTGAGTGGGAACTCGTGTTTGGCGCGGTCGGCCGGTTCCAGCTGTAGCCGCATCCGGTAAAAATCCGCATGCGGATCCGGCTGCGCGACGTTCGTCGAGCGCGGGCCCCTCCGGGCGACTCACTTCGATCGGGCCTCGGGGCGGGGGAGATGACGACCGAGCACCTCCCGAAAGATCTCGAGGGCCCGCGAGCGGTTGTCCATGTGCCAAGCGAGATAGATGTTCATCGCAAAGAGACCGTCGATGGGCACCGCGACCAGATCGTCGGAGAGATCTCGGATCACGTAGCTTGCGGCGATGAACAGCCCGACCTGGTTTCGCACCATCTCTGGACCGACGCTCGCCTGCGCCGTCTCGTAGACGATCTGAGGTTCGAACCCTCCTTCGCGCATCGCGCCGCGGAGGCGTTCGTAGAGCGGTGGATTGAGCCGCCGGGAAAAGAAGATGAGCCGCTCGCCCGCAAGGTCCGCGACATCGATGGTCGCCGCGCCGGTGAACCGATGCGCTCGCGGCACCACCACGCTCCAGCAACCACGAATGAGGAGCCGAGGAACGAGGTCCGGTTCCCTCGGTTCCTCAACCACGATACCCACGTCGATGCTTCGGTCGAGGAGACCCCGCACCACCTCATCAGTGTACGTGTCGCGCCGCACCACTTCGACTGGCTCGTTTCCGTTGGCGAGCTGGTGCACGAGCATCGGCACGAACGAAAGATTCATGTACTCGATGTATCCGAACACCAGTCGGTGCGAGGTCACTTCGTTCATCGAGCGCGTCGCCTCGACCGCCCGATCGAGGGCCGCGAGCAAAGGCCGGCAGTGATCGAACAACACCTCTCCGGCCGGCGTGAGGGCGACGTCGCGACGGGTGCGCTCGAGTAAGGTGACTTCGAGCCGCTCCTCGAGGCGCTTGATTCGCTGGCTGAGCGCCGGCTGACTCATTCCCACCCGATCCGCAGCGCGACGAAAGTGGAGCTCCTCCGCCACCGCCACAAAACACTCCAATTCCCGAAGCTCCGGCCTCATTGATAAGCAGCTTTTATCACAGCTCCTCGCCTTTGAATCGAAACGGCGAGCCGGCGACCTTAGAAAAGAAAAGTGGCGCATCCCATCATCCGCTGGCCCTCGCCATTCGGTCCCACAACCGTTCTTGGACTCGACCGAAGACCGCACCGGCCGACTGATAGGCCCCGCCTATCAGACCGCCGAAGAAACCAATCGGACGATCGCCGTCGCCGACCCCAGAGTGCCAACAGCACAACGAACGACCCGCCCTTTCCAAGTCCAACCCTTCGGGTTCAGCCACGAAGGGCTCTACGCACAGGCGAAGACACCATGCAAAACTCCACCGTCCCCCAACTATCCAAGACTCCCTCCGCCAAGGGCTGGCAACCCCAGGCGAGCAAACTCGGTCGCACTTCCAAGCATCGGCTGGCCCTGATCGTCTGGGTCGCCATCTACCCGACGATCACCGCGGTGAACTGGCTCTTCGGCGACCTCCTCGCTGAGCTCCCCCTTCCCCTTCGAACGCTCGTGCTCACCGCGTTCCTCGTGCCGCTCATGGTCTACGTACTCATCCCCCGGCTTCAAGACGCCTGGGACGCGTTGAGTCCCCACTGGTAATCGTTGCTGAAACCACAAGTGACCACCGCGCGGGCTGAAGCTACTGGCTTCGGCCCGTTTGCTTTTGGTTCTTCGGTGGCGGCAACTGATTGGTCGCGCCTATCAGGAGCTCGGCAAGTCGAATGAGACGCCGTGGCAGAGTCGCTCCAAGCTCTCTTCATCAGATGCGCTCCAACGACGCGCTCCAACGACCGGCCCAGCCGGGAGAGCCGGGTTCAGTCGTCGGCGCGCGTCGGCTGGAGCAACCTGGGACGCAACACGCTCATCTCCCGAGGAGTCGCCCCGTCGAAGGCGACCACCCCAAGGCCCCGGACCTCGCCGCGGATCTCCCACTTGAAGGCGAGGGGGAGCTCGAGCTCCTGACCATCTTCGAGGGGGCGGAGGTGAAGGGTGACAAACCCCGGGCGACGGATCTCCGCATGACGGACCCCGCCGTTTTCCCGAAGCCGGTCCCGAACGTCGGCCCCGTCGACCCCCGCCGGCAGCTGGATCTCGACCCACGGCGAACGGACATCGCGCGTCGCTTCGAGCTTGAGCTGGAGTCCCGCGCGGCCTCCCTCGGGTCCGACCTCACCGCGGATCGCAAGCGCGAGGCCCCCGTCGTTCTGCGGCTCCCAGCTCCGACCGTAGCCGACCTCGTAGCGAGCAAACAGCAGACCACCGTCGGTGCTCCGAAACGAAACGCTCGCCCGCGGATCCACTTCGACCGCGGCGAAACCATGCGGCAGGGCTAAGCTTTCGCGTCCCGAGCCCGCGTCCACTTCGACCTCGCGAGCTCCGACTCCGTAAGCGCCGTACGCCCCAAGGGCAAGGTGCCAGAACAGCGTTTCGCCGGCGAGCCGATGCACCGCAGTGCTTCCGTCGAACGTGCGCTCGAGGACTCGGCGGGCTTCGTCGCTGCGGCCGGCTTGATGGAGCGCGAGGGCATACGCCATCCAAGTGTTGAGCTGCTCACGCCGGTGGCGTCGCCCCTCCACCGGCTCGGGAAGTTCCCCGTCGAGACCGCGTTCGAGCCTTGCAAGGGCTGCGCGACCGTGAAGGTCTTCGGGGTCCGCCACCAGGAGACTCGCCGCCGCCCGGGCGAGGAGTTCGGCCCGTTCGGGATGTCGACGGACGACCCCTCGGAGCAGCGCACGGTGCTCCGCGACCACCTGACCGAGGGGATCGCCCTCCACGTCGTCGGAAAACCCACCCGCCGCGAGCGCGGTGAGGACCGTCGCCGAACCGCGAATCCGTCCCGCTTCACCATCGCTGTCGACCATCGTCCGCTGCTGCTGAAGCGCGCCGATGCCTTGCCGAAGCGCCTGTTGTGCCTGCTCGTCGTCGGGATCGGCCGAGCTCCACGCGACGACCGCACACGCGGTGGGAAGCGCTCGAGTGACGCCGTCGACACTTCCATCGGGAGACTGTGCGCGGAGGAGACGAGCCCGCAGCCACGGCCGCAGGCTGCGTCCTCCCATCGTCTGCGCCCACGCGACCAGCGCGGGGTCGGTCCGTCGCGCATCGCGGAGCTCGGGATCTTCGCCGAGGGCCCGTGGTGAGAACAGAAGGAGCCGACCAGTCGGTCGCATCGCGTCGGACGGGATGTCCGCACCGATCGACCAGTCCGACGAAAACCGGCTCGCCACGAAGCGCACGGGGCGCCGACCGGTGTCGACCTGAAGCTCGCGCTGAATTCGAAACACCGTTTCGTCGTCGCGTCGAAACCCAAGCTCGAGGTTCGCCGCTCGATGTTGGCTGGCCTGCAGTGTCACCGGCACGAACCGACTTTCGCCCGGCGGGATCGCAACTTCGCCGGGAGTGTTGACCTGCAGCGCTCCGTCCCGGGCGGGTTCGATGACGAAGTTCTGACGTTCATCGGTCACATTGGTGAGTCGAAGCTCGAACGCGATCGGCTCGTTCACCCGAAGCCGTTCGGGCACCACCGACGCCACGAGGAGCGGGGAGCCCGCCCGCACGACGCGGAGCGCGGTGGCGCCGGCCCCCTCGTCGGTCCAGCTCGTCACCACCACGCCCCAGGTCCGAGGCTCGTTGCCGAACTCGAGCGAGAACGCAGCGCCTTCGGAGCTATAGCGTTGCACCCCGGTGGTGTCTCCGTTCGTCCACGCGGCCGGCCGATGGAGCGCGAGGGGCGCCGGGTTCGGCTCGATCCGCGAAGGAAAGGTCCACGCGGCGCTCGCCGCCTGCGTTTGGTTGGGCGCGGGAATCCCCGGCACGCCGACGCCGATGGTCCCCGCGCCGAGCTGAATCGTCGATCGGCCGAGTACCGCACCGCGAAGACGGGCGAGGAGCTGGGTCTCACCGACGGCTTCCGCATAGAGACTGCCTTCCGGCAACACCCGGGCGGTCGGATCCCATACGTCGTCGCCGTTGCCGACGCGGCCGTCGATCCCCGCGGAGATGATCTCGAAGCCGGCGAGGGGCTCGACCACGCGAAACCGCGCGCGACCGCCTCGCGCGGGCCGAAGCTCGAAGGGTCGGCCCCAGCCGTCCGCGAGATCCCGCGCAGAGATCCCCCCGCCGCCGGGTACCGGTTGACCTATGAGCTGCCGGAGCCAGCCCGCCGGCTCACCCACCCAGGACCACGTCAGATCGAGGCTATTGCTTCGCGCATATTGGCGGAGCGCAAGCACCAGTCGAAAAAGGCGTCGGCGGGTGATTCGCCGCGCCACGCTGTCGTAGCGAAACGCCGAATCCAACGCTTCAAGCCGATCGATGGTGAGGGGTTCGCCGCCGAGCCCGGTGCTTCCTTCGGCGCCGAGGGACGACGGTTCGAGCCCCGCGATGATCTGGCGATTGAATTCGAAGCCACGTCCGCGCTGCACCGCGACGTCTTCGATGCGCCCGGGCACCGCCGCGGCAACATGCTGCTCGAGGGCACGAAACAAAAGCGCGAGCCGTCCAGTGACGAACCGGTCCCGGGTCCGAAATGGATCCCGGAGGATCTCTTGCCGGTTGGGATCCGGGAGCGCCACCACATCGCGTCCCTGGAGCACCGCGGCCGCTCCAATGTCGAGGCTTGCGGTGGCGGCGAGGCTTGCCCCGACCAATCCGGGCGTCGGGTCGGGCGAACCGAACAGGGTTCCCGTCTCCGATTCAGTCCACGCATGAAATCCTCGTGCGTCGTCGACGGGAAGCGCGACCGCATACACGGACCGGAGGGACGCCGCAGACCCTTCAAACGTGAGCTCGACCTGTCCGTTCGAACTCACTTGCGGCTGAAGGATGTGAGACGGCGGAGCGACGAGAAAATGGGCGGTGCCTCCCCGAAGCTCCGCCGCGCCCATCACCGGTCGCGCGCGCACTTCCACCCGCCCGAGAACGCCCGCCGGCATCGCCACCTCGAGCGAGTTCGCTCCGGCCGGGATGACCGCCCGGGCGAGCAGTCGCGGCGCGCCCGAACTGCCGGTCCAAAACGTGAGTGCGACGGGGGCTTGAGCCACGCCGCGGGTCCGGGCGACCGTCACCTGGGCCGCTCCGCCGGGCGCCACCCTTGGGTCCACCCGAACGCGGGCCGACGCATCGGGATCGAGGCCGGCACAGATCGACCGGCGAACCGACGCGCCATCGCTCTCCGCCACCAGCGTCATGTCGGTGGCGGCCTGTCCGCCGCAGCGATCGTTGTCGGCCTGGGCGCCGAGCTCGACCTCGAACACCGCCACCCCGTCGCGGTCGGTGGTCTCGACGAGCGTCTGCGCAACCCGCGGCCCCGAGAGCCGGACTTCCAACCCCGCGGCGGCGCTCCCATCGATATGGACCACCCGAGCGTAGACTCGGCCGCCGAGTTGGCTCGGAAGAACGCCCCCTTCCACCGATGCGCCGATCGCATAGCGGTCGGCCGCAACTCGCACCACCGCCTGCCCGGTACCGGAGCCCACCCCTGCGCGATCCGCGGTCACGCCGATCGCGATGTCGCGGTGACCGGAACCGAGCCCCGGCACCGGCCAGCTGATCCGGGCGATCCCCCGCGCATCGGTCCGGACTCGGCGCCGATCTTCGGTCCGCATGTTCGAGACCTGAATCGTCGCGTCTTCGACGGGGTGGCCATCCGCGTCGCGGACGAGAACCACCGTGGGCACGCTCGACCGCGGGGCGACCACAACCTGCGCTGGGGCTACCGATACCAGGAGCTCAGACTCGAAGTCGCGGAGCCGCCGCGCCTGAACCGCGGTATGCATCTGTGCGAGCTGGCGAACGCCCCGGTCGGTCCGCGTTTGCACCGTCACCACGACGGCACCGTTCACATCCTCCGGGACTCGGAACGTGTGGGCGAACATCCCCGCCGGGTCGGTGCCAAACGGAGTATCGGGAACCAGCGGACGCCCGTTTTCGTCGCGAAGCGAGAGCTCGCCTCGGAACCCGGCCTCCGGTCCTCGGCCGTCGGCCTGCGTCGCTCGACCGTAAACCAGCAGCTCGCCTCCGGGATGCGGTGGTCGAAGCGGGCCGAGGCGGACCGTCGTGGGCTCGGTCACCTGCACCGGGACTTCGAAGCGGCGGCTCGCGCCCACCGGCGCCCGAAGCTCGATCACGGTCATGAATCGATCCGGGGCGTCTTCCGGAACAGAAAACGTCAGCGTGGCTCGTCCGAAGGCGTCGGCGGTCTCTTCGGCCGCGGGAGTCGCCGGGTCGATCGACGTGAACAGCTTGATCTCCGCCCCCGGCGCGATCCGGAGATCGCGGACCCCGACCACCTCGTAGGCGGTGACGCCCCAGCGAAGCACTCCGCCTCGAGTGACCGAGGAAAGGCCATCGATGCCAAGCTCGACGCCGGTCACGTCGCCTCGGCGAACCGGGCGACGGGTGGCGGACTGGCCCGCCGCGACGGAGGTGACGAGCCAGAGGGCAAGCCCCAGCGACATGGCTCGAACGATCATGCTCGCACCTGGCTCTCTCCGAACCGGGCGACCGGTCCCATCCCCTCGAGCAAGGGAATGGGTTCGGGCTCCGGGTCTTCCGGACGTTCGTCGTCGTCTTCGGTGGGCTCCGGTTCGGGGCCCTCGTCCTCGAGTTCGATCGCTCGCGGAGTCAGGATGGCGGTGGGCGGCTCTCCGTCCGCCTCCACTGCCGCATCGTACGCCGCCACGCCGAGACCCCGAAGACGACCCGCCACGCTCCAGCGTACCGGTATGGGAAGGCGAATCTGAGCCCCGGGCTGAAGGGGCCGGAGCTCGAGCCGCAGGGTGCGGCCCTCTTGGGTGGCGCGCTGTCGCGTCATACGGTCGAGTCGCTCCCGCGTCGGCTCATCGATCTCCGCGCCCGCCGGAAGATCGAGCTCGACGGTCGGCGCCGCGAGCACCCGGGGGCTCTCGTTTCGGAGTTCCAGGGTCAGCGCCGCGCGGGTGTCCCGGGCGCCGGCCTCGCCCCGAATCCGGAGCGCGATCGGCGTCGTCCGGGCCGGCGGCACATCCCACGGCATCCCATAGCGCACGGTAAACGCGACGAAGGAGAACGCCGCGTCCCCCGAGATCTCGAGCCTATGGGTTCCCGGGCTCGCAAGGTCGGGAAGCATCGCCACCCGCGTCTCCCCGTCGTCTTCAAAGCGAAGGGTCTGCCCGTCGAGGCTCACCGCAATCCGGCCCTCTTGGGGCGACACCATCGCAACCGCGGCGAACGCGTAGGCCCGGTCGAGGAGCTCCCAACGATCTGCGGTCCGGGCGTCGGACGCGAGGCTTCGAAGATACGGGAGCGCGGCCGACCGCTCACCGAGCTGGATGTGGGCTACCGCGAGGAGTGCGGTCGGTCGGATCCGTCCTTCGAGCTGGCCAGCGCCCTGCATCGACTCGAGCCACGCCCGATCGCCCACCCGAATCACTTCGCGCTCCGCGCGGCGAAGAAGCTCCCGCGCGCGGGGGTCGTTTCGGCCGTCCCGGGTGATCGCCAAAGCCGCTGCCGCTGCCGCCCAGCGCACCGGGGCGTCGGACAGGGTCACCGACTCGTCCGCCAAGCGCCGGCGGAGCTGATCGACTACCGCGCGGAGATCCGCCCGGGTCTCCGAGCCGCGCCCGTCGGCCCGAAGCGCGCCGGCAAGCGCAAAGAGATACTGGGCCGCCCCGGCGGTCGGCGCCCACTCCACTGGTTCGTCGAGGTAGTTTGGCTCGAGCGCCCGGGTCACTCCCGTCAACGCTCGGCGAATGAACGGATCGGACACCGACGGGTCCTCCCAGGCGACCGAGATGGCCATCGCGGTGGCGAGTGGTTCCGATCGAATCGGATCGTCGAGCGACCCTCGGGTCAGAAGCCGTCGCGCCCCTTCGCCCGCATCCTCGACGGGATAACCCGCCACGGTTCTCGCCCAGCCCGCCCACATCCCGCCGCCCCATTCCTGAGGGTCACCGAACATGTAGGGGCCAAGGGCGAGGCGAAGCTCGCTTGCACCGCGAGGAAACGCGCCTTCGGGGATCGCGATCTCGATGGTGCGATCTCCTTCGATCAATTCCTCTCGCCGCGCACGCACCAGGCGGGCGTCGCGATACACGGTCAGCGGCCGGCGCACCGCATCCAAGGCGCGACCGCCCTCGTCGCTGGCGCGGACCACGAGGGCTCCGGCTCCCGCCTCGGACACCCGAACTTCGATCACCGTTTCGATCGACTCGCGGGCCGGAATCGTCAGGAGCGAGGGATTTTCTGCCTCGATGGACACGTCTTCGGCGGCGAGGGCCACCCGCACGCGAAGGGGCTCACCGGTCCGGTTCTGGACCCGCGCGGGGATCCGAAGCACATCGCCGACGACGGCAAACGGCGGAACGGGCGCATCGACGGTCGCGTCCTGATCCACCCGGATCTGCGTCGCCGCCGTGGTGCTCCATCCAGACTCGGTCCAGGCGATCGCCTCGACCTTGTACGTGGTGAGCGCGTCGGCGAGCGGCACTTCGATTTGCGTGGCTCCTCCCGCTTCGAGCCGGGCTTCGCCAAGGAAAAAGAGCGTCGCCGGAAATTCCTCGCGAATGATCTCTCCCATCGCCTGATTCACCGGCGGTGCGGCGGGAATCGTCTGGGCGCGCGGAGCCGCCTCTTCGGGCTCGGGCGCACCCATGTCGTCCATCTCTTCCATGTCGCCCGCCTCGTCCATGGACCGCTCCATCTCCGCACGCCGCCCACGGCTCGCGGTGACCGGAGCGGGTGTCGCCGCGGGCGCGTCGCCCGGCCCCCCCATGCCGCCGACGCCCTGCGCAAACCCGTCGAGGTTCATCTGCTCCGAGCCAAAGCTCGCGCTGGCCGTCGCCCCGCCCCCCGTTCGTTCGTCCTGCACCTGCCAGCTCAGGAGATCGAAGGCTTGGGTCATCCGGCTCAGCACCGTTTGGCCTGGGGCGATGAGCGAAAGCCGCCGCATGAGCGCGTCTTCGCCGGAGAGCACGGCATAGGGCGTGCCGCTCGGAATCGCGCGCGCGAACGGGTCCTCGATATCGTCGCCGGTTCCGAAACGGCCATCGGGCCCCGCCGACGCCACCGCAAACATCGGCGCCCGCTCGGACACCACGATTCGCGGCAGCGACGACTGGCGACGGAAGGAGAAAGGATGCCCCCACGGATCGACGAGGTCGGCTTCTTGGAGGACGCCGATGCGAAGCAGAAGCGACATCCAGCGCTCCGGAGGCGCTTCCGCCGAAACCCGCGCTGCGTTGATGTCCGCCGGGTCGCCAAGCCGGGCAACCGCCAGCATGATCTTCGCAAGCCGCTGCCGTGCCACCCGCCGCCCCACCGTGTCGAAGCTGAAGCTCGGGTCCGCTCCGGTGAGCATCGCGAGGGTCATCGGTCGATCGCCCAGGGTTCGGGCGTAGCTCTCGGGAAGCTGACGCCGCTGCACCAACGTTTGAAGCACATCCGGGTGAAACTGGCGCCGACCGCCGACATCCCTAAGAACCCCCTGCATCGCGTTCGGCGAAAGGGAGCGAACGACATTCTCCAGCGTCGTCATGGTCCGACCGATCTGGCGGCGCAGGAGCTCGTCACGCAGGGTGAGCGGATCGCGAAGCACCCCGCGGCCCGCGCCATGCGCATGGCCCTGCCGTCCCCGACCCCAGGGTGGAACCTCGAGCGGCGGCGGGAGATGGGGCCTCGGGTCGATCGCCACCGCGGCGGCGAGGCTCGTCCGAAGGAAACGCTCGGACTCTTCTTCCGAAGGACGAG
>JBCCZL010000117.1:0-19650 GCA_039187775.1 Myxococcota bacterium | reverse complement strand
GGTCACCAGAGGTGATGGATCGGGTTCGAGAGTGCTGGATTCCCGCGGACCTCGGACGGGAAGACGCCGCAGCGGTACTCGACGTACCGCGAGGACGGATGAAGGGAGAAGGCCGGGGAGAAGGCCCCGGGAAGGCGGTGCTTTCGGGCGCGAGACACGCCGACGGGTGACCGATGCGGGCTAGACGAGTCCGTGAACCCCGGTCAAAAGCGCCGCGTAGAGGAAAGAGCGCTCAGGCGTCGACCCCAACCGCGTCTTGCACCCGCAAAAAGCCGTCGCGGCGAGCCCGGGAAGCGAGTCCTTCGCAGAGGACGCGCGGAAGGGAGGGGCCTTCGTAGACGAAGCCGGTGTACACCTGAAGGAGCGACGCCCCCGCGCGTATTCGCTGCCACGCGTCCTCGGGATCGCTCAGCCCCCCGACCGAAATCAGCACCAACCGCTCACCGACGGCGCGCCGAATGAGACGGAGCACCTCCACCGCACGCCCTTGGAGCGGCCTTCCGGAAAGACCGCCCGCTCCCATCTCGCGCACCGCCGTAGACCGGGTGCGAAGCCCGTCCCGACCGATCGTGGTATTGGTCGCGATGATCCCCTGAAGCCCGATCTCGACCGCAAGCGCCGCCACTTCTTCGATGTCTTCGTCGGCCAGGTCCGGCGCGATCTTTACCAGCAACGGAAGCTCGGGCCGCCCCGCACGGTCGAGCTCCTCACGCACCGCGCCGAGGAGCGGTCGAAGCTTTTCGACGGCCTGAAGGTCCCGTAGGCCGGGGGTGTTCGGGGAGCTCACGTTCACTACGAAATAGTCGGCAAAGGGCGCGAGCATCCGCGCGCTCTTTCGGTAGTCGTCGACCGCCCCCGATTCAGGCACGACCTTGGTCTTCCCGATGTTGACCCCGACTCGAAAGGTCCGATTCGAAGACAGACGCCGGAGCTTGTCGCGAGCCGCGGCAGCTCCGTGGTTGTTGAAGCCCATCCGATTGATGAGAGCTTCGTCCTTAGGCAATCGGAAGAGCCGCGGACGAGGATTTCCTGGCTGGGGCTCGGCGGTGATCGTCCCGACCTCGATGGCCCCGAAACCGAGCTGGGCAAGCGCCTCTACCCCTTCGGCGTTCTTGTCGAACCCCGCAGCAAGGCCCACTGGGTTCGGAAAGCGATGCCCCCACAGCGTCACGGGGAGCTCCCGTTCGGCCTCGGTGAACATTCGCCCAAGCACCCTTCCACCTCCGGGCACCCGGGTGCTGACGCGGAGCGCTCCGAACGATAGCTCGTGAGCAAGCTCCGCCGGCACCCGGTAGAGCACCGGCCGAACCAGACGGTAGAGCACGTCCGCTTGCGACGCTCAGTAGGAGTAGGTGCCGCCGCTCGGGGTGCTGCTCGCGACGAAGATCATGAAGATGCAGTAGAGGAGCCCGAAGATCAAAGTCGCGGCGACATTGATCACCGAAATCCAGAACCCCGCCTTGGCCATCCCAGATCCGGCGGCGGCGCTTTCTCCTCGGTCGATCTTTCCGAGCTCAATTTTCCCGATGATCGCTCCGGGGATCGAAAGGAAGATGCCGCCGCAAAACCAGCTGGCAATTCCTAGCACCAATGCCGCGATCGCCATGCCGCTCGCGCTTCCTCCGCCGGCGGGAGGCGCACCGCCGGGAGGAGCCCCGAAGCCGCCGCCCCCTGGGGGAGCGCCGAAACCACCACCGCCACCACCCGCCGGTGGCTGTCCAAATCCCTGGGGTTGTCCGGGTCCCTGGCCGAATCCTTGACTCATGGCGTGACGGTAACACAGCCGCAAAGGCAATACGACCCGACGAACGCACCTCTCTTCTTGAGGTCAAGGTTCGGCTCGGCGGCCGATCCCAATGGCGGGAGGTCTCCAAGTTGAAAGCCTATCCCGAGACCCGGTAGCTTGCCGGAGCGTCATGACCGCCGTCGTTACCGCCGTCGCTCTCCTGCTCTTCCTCCTCGCGTATCGGTTCTACGCCAAGTGGATCGGGACCCGAATCTACGACGACCGTGAAGCGCTCACCACCCCGGCCCACGAGCTCGCCGACGGTCGAGACTATGTACCCACCGGACGACACATCCTCTTCGGTCACCACTTCACGTCCATCGCGGGGGCCGCGCCCATCATCGGGCCCTGCGTTGCCGCCTACTGGGGATGGCTTCCTGCCCTGATTTGGGTGGTGGTGGGCACGATCTTCATGGGCGCGGTCCACGATTTCGGCGCGCTGGTGATTTCCGTTCGGGAGAAAGGCCGCTCGATTCCTGACATCGCCGAAAAGGTGATGAGCTCTCGGGCGCGGGCGCTCTTCTTGTGTTTCGTCATCGTCCTCACCTGGCTCGTCCTCGCGGTCTTCGCGATGGCGATCGCCGGACTCTTCGTCGCCCAACCGAGCTCGGTCCTTCCGGTCAACCTCGAGATCGTGGTGGCCCTGGCGATCGGATGGCTCATCTACAAGCGGCAGACGAAGGCCCTCGTACCGTCGCTGGTGGCCCTCGCGCTGCTCTACTTCTTTGTGTGGCTCGGCACCAAGATACCGGTCGACCTCGTGGCGATGGGGGCGACTCAGGAGATCGCGACTCAGGGATGGATCATCGTCCTCTTTGCCTACTCCGCGGTGGCGAGCCTTTTGCCGGTGTGGCTCCTCCTCCAGCCCCGAGACTTCATCAACTCCCATCAGCTCATCGTGGGCCTCGGTCTCTTGTTCCTCGGCCTGTTCATTGCCCACCCCTCGTTTGATGCACCCGCGGTTCGTGCGTTCGACGAGAACACGCCGAGCCTCTTTCCTCTTCTTTTTGTCACGATTGCGTGCGGGGCGATCAGCGGGTTTCACGGACTGGTGAGCTCGGGAACCACTTCGAAACAGCTCGACCGGCTCCAGGATGCCCGCGCGATTGGCTACGGCAGCATGCTCGGCGAAGGCTCGCTGGCCCTCGCCTCCACGATGGCAGCGGTTGCGGGAGTCGCTCTCGTCAGTTCCTGCACGCTTCCCGGAGGCCGGGAAGTCGCGGACCTGAGCTGGGGCGTCTACTACGATAGCTGGGCCCACGCGGGCCAATACAAAGCGGTAGCGTTTGTTCTCGGGGGCGGCGCATTTCTCGAATCGCTCGGCCTATCGACGGAGCTTGCCCGCACCCTGATGGCGGTCCTGGTGATCAGCTTCGCGGCCACCACCCTCGACACCGCCACCCGGATTCAGCGGCTGGTGCTCGCCGAACTCGGGCGGGCGGTGCGCCTTGCGCCGCTCGAAAACCCCTACCTTGCGACGGTGATTGCGGTGGTTCCCGCGATGCTCCTCGCCTTTGTCGATGTGCCCAACCCGGAAGCCGAAGGCACCACCCAGGCGGCGTGGGTGCTCTGGCCGATCTTTGGGGCAAGCAATCAGATGATGGCGGCGCTTACCCTGATGGTGCTCGCGCTCTACTTTTCGGCGCGAAAGAAGCCCGTTCTGCCTCTCGTCATTCCGATGATCTTCGTGATGGTGGTGACGGTGCTCGCCATGGTCGGAAAGCTCGGCGACTTCGTCGCCAGCGAGAACTGGTTCATGGCGTCGTTCGCCGGTCTCCTCCTCGCGCTTCAGGTGTGGATGATGTTCGAAGGCTCCGCCGCGGTGCTCCGCCGGCGCCGGGAGAGACGCTAGCCCGCATAGGGCTCAGCGAAATCGGGTGAGGACCGCGTGCAGATCCTCGCTGACCGCGCCGCCCGGAAGCGCCGCCACCGCCCCACGCTCGTAGCTTGGGGTCTTCGGGCGCGCGACGAGGTGCGCCTGGTAGCCGAGCGCCGAGGGGAGAGCGAGGTCGAGTTCGAAGATATCGCCCGCCACCAGCGTCTCTTCCGCGGGCACCCCAGTCTCTTCGCGAAGGCGGCGAAGAAGCTCGTAGTAGTGGCCCCGGCGAAGGTAGATCGGCCGGTCGAGTCCGGGGACACGCCGAGTCTCCTCGAGCGCGCGAAACGCGTCGTCCACGGTCTCCGGTTCGATGACCACGTACTTCTTGGCGTCGCCATAGACCGTGATCCGGTCGCGGCCTTCCGGCGCCAGAAGATCGATCTTTCGATTCACGGCAGCGGTGTGGGAGTTCGTGACCACAAAGAGCGGGAGCCCGGTGGCAAGCAGGCCTTCGACCACTGCCTTGGCTTCTGGCCGAAAGATGCTCTCGGCCTTCCCATAGTTCTCGCGGTAGATCGCATCGAGCACCGACCGGCGGTCTGCGTCGTTCGTCAATAGCCCGGCGTCATCCAGGAGCCGTTGGGCGGTCGACGTCGCCATGATGTAAGGATCGGCATGCGAAGGCGCCACGATCCGTCCCTCGTACTCCCAGCCAAACCCGTTCGGATTCGCCTCGATGTGGTCGTAGACCTCGTCCCAGCGACCGGCAACCTCCGCCCCGACGTGGGTTTCGAAGTCTTTCCGATAGGCCCCGAGGAACGGGACCGCTTCCTTTTCTACGTCGGTAAACGTCCCGTCGAAGTCCAAAACGATGCAGCGGATGGCCATGAGGGCCGGAGCATGGGGAACCGTGGAAGCGGACGCAAACCGAAACCCACCCGGAGGGGGCCGCGTCGTGAGTTGCCCCATGGCGAAGACGGCCGCCCAGAAGACGGCCGCCCCAGAAGACGGCCGCCCCAGAAGACGGCCTCCCCCGAAGACGGCCTCACCAGAAGACCGCCTCACCAGAAGACGGCCTCACCCGAAGACGGCCTCACCAGAAGGCCGCCTCACCCGAAGACCGATCGCTGAGAGGCAGCCAAATATTCTCGCGGCGCGTAGACTCCAACTTCGGTGCCGAAACTGGTCTGGCTTCTTGGGGCGCTGGTGGGACTTCTTGCCATCGCGTTCGTAGCGGCGACAGCGCTCTATCTCGTGCGCCGCGCGAACGCGGGATCCGATCTTCCCTCGGCACCGCCGCTCCCGAACCCCGTGGCGCCGGGCCCGACCGCACCCGAGCCGCCACCTCCCCAAGAGAGCGAGGCCCGCTATCGGCCGGGTCCCTACGTCGAGGTGGTGGGGACCCTCCCCGAAGGCGAGCTCCAAGTGACGCGCCTCAACGATCGGCAAACCGGCCGCAGCATCGAAACCCCGTGGGTGGTCGGTGGCGCGGAGCTCCGACCCGGCGCCGCGCCGGATCCCACTGGCGCTGGGAGTCCCCGACTTTCTCCGGGCGGGGGCGGCGATGGGACGATCGCGGTGCTTCCTGGCGTCCCACGACGGCTCGGCTTTCGGACCCAACCCGGCGAAAGCGGAGCGGGCGATGACGCGAACGGTGAGGTAATGGCTCTCGTGGTCGCGTTCCACGACTACCCGGGGCACTTCTATCTCCCCGCGAGCGCCGATACAGAACTCGGTCACGTCATGGTCGCCGGGGTAGACAACGCTGAAGTGCACTTCGGGATTCACGCCGCGGTGTTTCCCGATGGCCGGCCCATCCACGGAACCGCACCGCACCCCGTTCGGATGTATATCGCGGCGGTGGACGTCGAGGGCCGAGTGTCGCCCTACGTGCAGCGGGAGGTCCTCGTCCAGCCGGTCGGCAGCGGCGACGTCGACGTGTCGCTCACGATGAGCGCACCGACGGACCTCGACCTCTACGTCGTGGACGCGAGCGGAACCGTGATCTACTACGGCAACCGACATTCCACCGGCGGCCAGCTGGATCTCGACGCCAACGCCGCGTGTACATCGAATGTGGGAGTCAACGCCGAACACATCTTCTGGCCAGTCGGCGCGGCGGCGGCGGGCACCTACACGGTGCGCGTCGCACATTTCGAGAGCTGCATTGAGAACGCACCGGTCACCTACGAGGTCACGGTGCAAAACTGCGGCGAAACCGTGGTCTTCGCTGGCCGGTTCGAAGGCGCGGGAGATACGGAAACCTGCGACCGTTGGCCCGGCTCCGTCGCAGGAGACCGCCGCAACTGGTGCCAACAGGTCGTCGAATTCGAAGTAAGTCCGTGTAGTCCTTCGTGATCACCTGTGCTTCGGATCGAATCGGACCACGCACAGGAAAAATTCTGCTCAGTCGGTTGAGAGAGAACCGCTTCGTCGCAGTGGACGCTCGGATCGGAAAAGGTAACGTCGGTCCGGTCGACCGCTCTCCCCTTTCGAGGCAGACTGGGAGCTGTCGATGCGCGCGCTCGCCATAATCGTTTGGGTCGCCGCGTCCACCTCGCCGGCCATCGCCCAGGAAAGCGGCGACTCGCCCGACGCCCTCGCTCCGCCTCGGGCTGAAGCCGGGGAAAACGAAGGCCCCACAAGTTCAGTCACGGAAAGCGCGGCTACTCCGGGAGCATCGGCACGGCCAAACCGGACCGAGGTCCGCGTGAGCGACATCTCCCGCGACCCTCATGGCACTCCCCAAATTCCCCCAGGCTACGAGTCCGGCATCGTTGGACCGTACACCCGCATCGTCGTAAACCGACCGAGCCGAACGGCGGAACTCGCCGCGGCGGAACTAGCCGCAACCCGCACGCGACGCCGCGCTCCGGCGGACCGGCCGGCGAACATGATCACGCTGGATCCATTCAGCCTCGCGTTTGGCATTCTCAGCCTCGACTACGAGCGAGCTTTCGGCGATTACCTGTCGCTCTACCTCGGCCCAAAGGTCGTCCTCTTCGACGACTTCCTCGCCGACATCTACGCCCTCGAGAGCTTCGAACAATACGGCGCGGGTATCGGCGCACGTATCTTCGTGCTGGGGACCGCACCTCGCGGCTTCTACGTGAGCCCGGGCGTCGCCATTTCGTACATCACATGGAACGAGACGGTCGAGGGGATTGCGTTTCAGGCTCGTATTCTCACCGGATTCAACTGGCTCTTTGGTCCGTTCACGCTGTCGATCGGCGGCGGGCTCTCGATCAATGTGTTCAGTGGGCGCGATGGCACCACCGAAGAGACGATCACCAATGTGACGCCGGACGCCCGGACCGCGATTGGCGTTGCCTTCTAGCTTTCAGCGTCCGGCGATGATCCGCATGCGGATATGGCCGCGCGACGCGAAGCAGGCCGACGCAGCGACGAGGAATACCCGCGTTTGTTGAGGAGCCAGATCGAAGCGCGGATCGCACGTACGAACCGCAGCATCCTACGGGCCCTCCGAGGCAAACACGCCGGCGGATGGTTGCAGGATCCGGCAACTCGAGGACGGCCCACGTCGAACTACGGCGTCGTCCAAACCTGGGCGGCTTCCGCCTCGAACCGATAGCCGCGACTCGCGGTGAAGGTGGCGCGCTCCGTCGACGAGGGCGTATAGAAATGGTCCGCGGTGTTCAGATTGTAGAGGCGGAACAGGGGCACGCTCCCACATCGATTCGCCGCGGCCGTGGCGACGTAGCCGAGCACTCCGAGCTGAGTTGCCGCGCCCTCACAGGTCGCGCTTCCGGTGTAGAAGAAGAGGCCGTTCGGCTTCCGACAACGGTAGAACGGCCGGAGCCCGGACTGCATCGTCGGGTACACGTAGAATAGGTTGGTTCGGTCGAGCGTTCGTCCGCCGGTGCTGGCCTCGGCAAGATTGGTGGTCAGATAGTACCCCCGACCCTGGCGCGCCCGATGCACCGCGACCCGGCACCCCGCCCCCTCGTCGCAGGTGCCATTGCAGTTGTCGTCGGCCAGGTTGCAGGTCTCCGCCGGCGGAACACAACGGGGGGTCCCACAGGCATCGCCACAGTCCCAGGTCCCGCTGCTCCCGCAGCTCGTCGAGCAGCTGCTCCCGGGATTGCAGACGGCCACCATGGCTTCGCACCCATCACTCGCCGCCCCGTTGCAGTCGGCAAAGCCGGGCGTGCAGCTCCCGATCGCACAGACCGATTCGCGGCAGAGCGGCACCGCGTTCGGAGGTCGGCAGAGGCTCTCGCAGCCGCCACAGTGGTCGATGTCATTTCGTCGATCGATGCAGCGGCCTCCGCACGGGGTGAGTCCCGGGTCACATGAGAGCGTCGCGTCCGCGTCAGGAGTGGCGTCGTCCAAAGCGGCATCGCGGCCGGTGTCCGTCGTCGGCAACCCTCGGTCGGCGCGAGCATCCACCCCACGCCGAGCATCGACGCTCGCGTCCCCCGGCCGCTGGTTGCCGTCGCCTTTGCTCCCCTCCGCACAGGCTACGAGCGTTGAGAGAGCCGCAGCCACCCACAAGCACCGTGCCCCGATCCGCATGAGCGCAAGTTAGCAGCCCACGCCGTTCGGCACCGAGTCGACCGAGGACCTACCCAAGTCGATTCGGGTTTCTATGCTTCGGCTGCGGCGTGCTTTCACTTGAAAAAGCGAAAGCTGAAGCGCCGCTCACTCGGATCCGGGAAGGCTCTCGAGCGCGGCTCGAATTCGCGAGACTTCATCGATCGCGTTCGGCCAGTGGGGAGAAAAGCGGAGGAACCCGTCTGGGGTGGTGGTCGCGATACCTTCGGCGCTGAGCCGTCGCTGAACCTCCGGAGCGGTGGTCTCTTTCGGAACGTCGACGCAAAGCGCACCGGATCGGCCGGTGGGGAACGGCACCCGCAGGCTCCGAAAGCCATGCTCGACGAGAACCGGTTCGAGCTCGTCGTGGTAGCGCTGAAGGTGCGCCGCGATCTCGTCGATGCCGATCTGCAAAATTAGGTCGAGGGAAGCCTCGAGCGCCGCATAGCCGACCGCGTTCTGAGCCCCGCCCTCGAAGACCTTGGCCCCTTTGGCGAGCGGTCGCGAGTAGTCGAGATGACCTTTGCCTTCGAGAAGAAACTTGAGCGGCTCTTCGTGGCTCAGCCAGCCCGCGGTGTAAGGACGAAGGGCGTCGGCCCGGGCGCGCGCCACAACGACGAAGCCTGCGCCTTCGAGGCCCATCAACCACTTGTGCCCGCCAGTGCTGAGGTAGTCGATCCGCATGCGGCGAACATCGATCGGCGACGCCCCGAGGGCCTGAATGCCATCCACAAAAAACTCCGCCCCGTGTTCTCCGACCAGTGCTCCCATCGCCTCGAGGGGCATGCGGAGTCCCGTCTGGAACTGCACCGCGCTCACCGCAACCATGCGGGCCCCGTCAACGAGGGCTGTCCGGAGCGCGGCAAGGCCTTCTTCCTCCGAACGGTGAAACGGCGCGAGCGGCAACCACTTGAGTTCGAGCTGGAACAGCTCCGCCGCACGCTGCCAGGGGGTCACATTGCCCGGGAACTCCCCCTCGAACAGGACCACACGGTCCCCCCGCCGCCAGGGAATCGAGAGCGCAAGGTCGGTGATGCCTTTAGTGGTGCTCTGAACGAATCCGATCTCCTCTGAGTCGGCACCGACCAGAGCGGCGAGCTTTTCCCGGAGGCGCTCTCGCTGAGCAAACCAGTCGGGCACCGCGCTCACCCCACGCCGGGCCATGTCTTCGATCACCCCTCGCGCCGCCGCCTCCACGGGAGACGAAAGCGGAGAAACGGCCGCGTGATTAAGATACGCCCGGGCTTCCAGGTTCGGAAAGAGGCCGCGATCGCCAAGCGTCGGGCGCGTCGTCGACCCCACCGTCATCGCCGAAGCCGCCGGAAGGCGTCTACGCCCCGATCGAGTTCGTCGTCGGTGAGATAGGGTGCGGGCCCAAATCGAAGAATGTCGCCCCGGGCATCCACAAACACACCTTCGTTTCGAAGCCGCGCGACAAGCTCCCTCGCCTCGGGCACACGAACGGCAACAAACCCGCCGCGAGTCTCGTCCCTCGGTGTGAGGATGGTTTCGTCGCCGAGCCGTTCGATGATGCGGCCGGTTTGCTGCAGGGAGAGCTCTCGGAGCAAGGGTACGGTCATGCCCGTTCGCTCAAAGAACCGAACCACTTCGGCGGCGCGATAGTGGCTGGTGGGGTCGTAGGTCGAGCCGGCAAAGCGATCCTGCCCCGCCGCTCCGTAACCCACGACCTTCGCCTGTCCTTCGCCGAGGGTCGCGAAGTCGGCAAACCAACCGGTATAGACCGGTCGGTGGTGGGTTCCCGAAGGGACTCGGAGAAAACAGCACCCTTCTCCCCACTGGGCGTATTTGTAGCCACCGGCGGTGTAGTAGATCGGGTCGGGTCCAAGTTCGGACAGCCGCTGGGGGACGACCCCGAATGCGTGATAGGCGTCGAAAAGGACCGCCGCACCGACGGAATGGGCGGCGGCGGTCACGCGCGGGAGGTCGGGGACGATCTCTGCCGTTTCGAAGAGCACCGTCGAACAGAGCACCGCGGAGGCACGTTCGTCGACCGCGGCCACCAAACGATCGGCGAGGGTCGCAACCGGTCGGGCCTCCACCCATTCGATCTCGATGCCTTCTTCGGAAAGGCGTCGAAGCTGGCGCACCATGCTGTTGAATTCACCGCTCGTGGTGATGAGCCGGGGCCGCTCGCGGAGGGGCAGCGCCGAAAGAAACCGCGCGACCAGCTCGTGGGTGTTCTGGCCCAGTGCGACTTCGTCTTCCTTCGCCCCAATGATCCGCGCGATGGCGCTTCGTAGCACTGCAGCCTTTCCAAACGCGCGTTCCCACTTGTCATCGACACGGAGGGCCGCGTCTTCGAAGGCAGCGATGACTCCAGCCTTCGCCACGTCGGGCCACGCCTGGTGCGAGTGTCCGGTGAGGAGGACTCGCGAAGGATCGAGGAACGCGTGGTAGTGAGGGCGAAGCGACTCGGGGTCGAGCATCGCCGCAAAGCTAACCTAGGGCCGAAACAAGCGCACCTTGGACTCGCCGGGTTCGAGTCGCATCGGAGCGTCGCCTGGAGGCCTCGACAGAAAGAGGGACGGATTCGGTGGACCCATGACAACCGTGGGCGCGGAGATCTGCGGGGAACAACGGCCCCACCGATCTCGGAGTAGCCGGTCACTGCGGTTGCCAACCCGCAGCCTCAGGTGGTCGGACCGCTAAAGATCATTGGAAATTTACGTCACCTACATGTGGCATGATTGTCGCACAGTATCCGACCCTGTGGAGGAGATGACCATGAACCGGAAGAACTTAGCCGCAATCTTGCTCGCCCTTGCGGTGCCCGTGGGCGCCGCCTGCGCCGCCGACGGTGGCGGGGGTCCCGAAGGCGGAAACACCGTCGTCGACAGCGCTCGCCTCGAAGTCATCGGCGCGACCGGCCGGGCGATCAGCGAGTTCGCTGAAGAGACGATCGAAATCCGCTACCTCACCGGCGAGGGTCAGCCCATCGAGGGTATCGTTGACTTCAACATCGAGGGCGACCCTGCGGGCGGCACGCTCTCCGGCAACGCGGCCCCGACCGACGCCGCGGGAATCGCGTCGATCACTCTCCGATCGGGCGACAGCGCGACCTTCACGGTTGTCGCGACGGCCCCCCGCGCCGCCGACCCAGTGGCCATCACCTTCGACGTGGCCCAGCGCCGCTTCGGCACCGTGAACTACGCGGTGGACTATCTCGGCGGACGCCCGGTGGCCAACGCCGAGGTCGCGCTCTTCACCAACATGACCTGCGCCGACCTTCAGACGAACGTTCCCGCACCGCGCGAGGTGCAGGACACCGCGCCGAACGCGCGAAACTCCTTTGAAGGAGTCGAGTCCGGTGTGCCTCTCGCCATCTTCGCCGTGGGCGTCGACTCCGCGGACCTTGTCGCGGCCGAAGGCTGCAGCGACTTCGAGCTCGACGGCGCCGAAGGCGAGACCCGTATCCTGCTCAACGACATGGGCGAACTCTTTGGCGGCACCTACACCACCGTCGAGACCTTCGACGTGACCGAAGGCTTCGACCCGGCCCTCAACCTCGCCCTCGACATCCTCACCGGCCTCGCGACCGACCCGGCCCTTTACCTCGTGGAGTACGTGGCCAACTACTCGGGCACCCCGGCATGGCTCGCCACCGCGCTTTCAAGCAGCGCGACCCGCCAGCTCGTCGCAGATCAGCTCCGCGGAGCCATCGGCCAGGTCAACGTGCCGGGCTACCTCGTCGACGTGGTTGACTTCGGCGCAGGCGTCGACGCAGCGTTCACCGCGCTCACCCTCGACGGCACCCTGACCTTCGGCGAGCCAGACGAGTTCCGCACCGACCAGGCGACACACCGGCTGACCCAGGTTCGCTTCCCGCTCACCGGCGGCGGCGAGGCCACGCGCCCGCTCAGCACCTTCGCCGAGGGCGTCGAGGTGACCGTCGGCCCAGAGATGACGATCTCCGAGCATGATCTCACCCTCATCTTCGGTCAGCTCATCGAGATGGTGCTCAATGACGTGCTCTACCCGTCGCTTCCCGGAAGCCCGGCCAACACCGCCGAGTTCCTCGGTCAGCTCTTCGACTGCTCCGCGCTCAGCCGGTTCATCGGTGGCTCGGCAACGATTCAGAGCGTCACCAACGCGGCCTGCGACATCGGCGTGACGGTGCTCGGCGGCGTCATCGAGGGCTATCTCACCCAGCTCTTCGAGTACGACACCTTGACCCTCAGCGGCAGCGCGACGCTTCAGGACGCCGACATGGACTACGACCGAGAGCTCCTCGTCGACGGCGTGGCCAACGCCCGCTGGACCGGCGCCACCGGCACCATGGAGTTCTCGGGCTCGATGACCGGCGAGCGCCTCGACGACACCACCGGCCGCTCGCACCCCGTGCGCGAAAAGATGCGCGCCCTTCGCTGAGCAACTTCCTCCACCAAGAAGAAAGGCTCGCCGTGTTGGCGGGCCTTTTTTCGTTGGGGGCTCGGGTTCAAAGTAGGGGCTCGCCGTTTTGCGGGCTCTTCATGCATGGCTCGATGTGCGCTTGCTGACCCGGCCTACTCTTCTTCGAGCCGCAGGAGAGCCTCGCCGCGCGCCACATCGCTGTCGTCTTCCTTGACAATGGCGACGACCTTGGCGGATGCGGGCAGTCCTGGTCCGCCGAACTGAACCCGGTTGAAGGTCTTCATCACCTCGAGGAGGGCGACGGTATCTCCGGTGCGAATCGTCGATCCTACGGTCACGAAGGGTTCCGCATCGGGCGCAGGCCGGCCATAGTAGCGTCCGGCCGACGGCGCCGGGAACACCAACCCGTCCTCGTTCGCGCCATCGCCCTCGAGCTCCGCGGCCACCGCCCCCTGCACGTTCGGGTCGAGGAAAAGCAACGGCGCTCCGTAGGCGACCGGCCGACGCGCAAGCACCTCGTCCTCGACGCGAAGCACCGCACCGCGAGCCCCCGCCGGAGCCCGAAGCGCGATGCGCGTCCCCAGCACTTCGAGACTGCCGATCGATTGATGGGGGGTGACGAGCGATCCCGCCGCGGGGGCGTCGCGATAGAAGCCCACGCGCGGAGCACCAAGAATCAGACGAAGCTCGCCGTCCTGCTTTTCTCGGCGAAGCCGAGCCTCGAGTTCTTGCGAATGCCGACGCGAACTCATCGAAGGCCTCCGGTGAGCTCATGGAGGTCGTGAAGGCTCCAGATCCGCGGATTCTTGATCCGCCGATGGCCCGGCGTCTGGTAGCTCATCTCGACCAGCGCGGTGAGCCAAGGGCGGAGTTCGCCGAGCTCGACGATTTCGTCGGTGTCCATCTGTCGGGCCGCACCATAAGGGTCCATGTCTTTTTCGATGCGCGCCTCGACCTCCCGCATGCCGTCTTCGATCGCCTTCCGCTCCTCGGGGTCGGTCGCGGTGATCTCGAAGTCATCGTCGAGCTTCGTGTTGTACGTCGCGATGGCAAGGGTTCGGCCCTCCATCACGCTAAGCCGCGAGAGCGGCGTCGAGAGCTGCACCACCGGGTCGTACGGGAGGCCCGCCATCGCGTAGTAGCCCGCCCCCGATGCCTTGCGAAGGAGCACCGTAAACATCGGCACATCGTTGGTACTGTTGGTGTAGATGAGGCTCGAGCCATAGGCGAGAAGCCCCTGGCGCTCGGCTTCGGTCCCAATGTCGAAGCCCGAAATGTCCTGTAGCCAGATGAGGGGAATCCCGTCTGCGTTGCACGCCCGGCTGAACGCCGCGATCTTGGCGATGCCGCCTCGATAGAGAATCGATGAAGGACGCTCCCGTTCCGGGCGCTCCGGATCCCCGATCAAGCCCTGACGATTGATGACGAAGCCGGCGTAGAGGCCCGAGACCCGACCGATCCCGCAGATCATCTCTTCGCCGACCTCCGGCATGACCTCCCAGAACAGGCTCTGATCGCAAAGCCGAGCCAGCACCTGGGTGGCGTCGTAGGCTTCGCGCTGGTCCGCCGGCAGGAGCCCCACAAGCTCGGCGGGAGGCTCCGCGGGCTCGATCGGACCCCGACCCCCACGATAGAAGTCGACCCCCGAAGACGGAAGGCGACGGAGCTCCTCTCGGATGCAGCGGAGCAGGACTTCGTCGTTGGGCACGCGGACATCGGCGCAGCCGCTTTGATGTACATGAACCTCGGGCCCGCCGATCGACAGCGAGGTGAGCTTTTGGCTCTTCGCCCCTTTGATGAGCGCAGCACCGGCAATGACCATGTACGCCTGCTCGGTCATGTACACCCGGTCACTGATGATCGGCATGTAGCCGCCTCCTGCGATGCAGTCGCCGAACACGCCGGCGATCTGCGGAACCCCGTGCGCGCTGAGGAGGCTGTTCATCTTGAAGATGTGCCCCGCGCCTTTCGCTCCGGGAAAGCTTCGCGACTGCTCCGGGAGGAAGAGGCCGCTGCAGTCGACGAGGTAGACCGTGGGAATCCGAAGGCGGAGCGCCATGGTCTGGGCCCGCTGGATCTTCTCGGGCGTTCGCGGCCACCACGACCCGCTCGCCACCGTGTTGTCATTGGCGATCACCATGCACCAGCGGCCCTCGACGGAGGCAAACGCGGTGACCACGCCAGCCCCCGGCGATTTCAGGCCGCCCTGGAACTCGTCGCCGTAGTTCACGAACGTTCCCACCTCGAAGATCCGGGTGTTGGGATCTTTGAGCTGCTCGATCCGCTCCCGAGCGGTGAGCTTTCCCTTCTTGTGCACGCGATCGACGTACTTTTCACCCCAGCCCGCGTGGACCTCGGCGCGTCGACTCGTGAGGGTGGCCTCCAGGTCCGCCGCCTTGGTCCGTTGCGCTTCGTAGGTGCGATCGTCGGCGACCTGGGCCCGCGGCTTTCCGATCGGGCGAAGAGGAATATGGGCCATCACTCGCTCCCAAAGCCGGGAATGGCGGCGGTGGTGTAGTGATTGTCGGCGAACTCCTTCGAACGAAGGATCGCCTGGTGCATGGGGATCGTCGTGGGTACGCCTTCGCAGTGAAGACCCCCGAGCGCCGCGAGCATACGGTCGCTGGCCTCCGCCCGGTCCTTTCCGTGCGCGATGACCTTGCAGAGAAGGCTGTCGTAATGGGGAGGCACTTCGTAGCCCTGCTCGACATGGGTATCGACGCGAATCCCCGGAGCATTTTCGGGCAAGCGCCACGCCTCAAGGACCCCAGGCGCCGGCCGAAAGTTATCGGCGGGATCTTCCGCGTTGATCCGACACTCGATGGCGTGGCCTTCGAGGCGGATCGTGCTTTGGTCAAACGACAACGGATGACCCGCGGCAACGAGGATCTGCTCGCGTACCAGGTCGACCCCGCTCCGCACTTCGCTGACCGTGTGTTCGACCTGGAGCCGAGTGTTCATTTCCATGAAGCGGAGCTTGCCTTCGGCGTCGAGGAGAAACTCCATCGTTCCCGCTCCGACATAACCGATCGCCGATGTCGCCCGGACCGCCGCGGCGAGGGTCCGCGCAAGCTCGTCCGGGTCGAGGCCCGGCGCGGGGGACTCTTCCACGAGCTTCTGGTGATTGCGCTGAATGGTGCAGTCCCGCTCCCCGAGGTGAACCACGTGTCCGTAGCGGTCGCCGATCAGCTGGAGCTCGATGTGGCGGCCACCTTCGACGAGCTTTTCAAGGTAGACCCGCCGGTCGGCAAAACAGGCAAACGCCTCCGCGGTGGCGTCGCGAAACGACGACAGCGTCTCGTCTTTCGATCGGGCGATGCGCATGCCGCGCCCGCCACCTCCGCTCTCCGCTTTGAAGAGAACCGGATAGCCCACGCGATCGGCGGTGGCCTTCGCGTCGTCTTCGCCGGCGAGGACTCCGTCCGAACCGTCGATCACCCGGAGCCCGCTGGCCTTCATCGCGCGCTTCGCGGGCGTCTTTTTGCCCATCAGGTGCATCACGTGGGCCGGAGGCCCAATGAAAGTCACGCCGTGGGCTTCTGCGAGGCTCACCAACGTGGGGTTCTCGGCAAGAAAACCCCAGCCCGGGTGGAGCGCCGAGCAGTTGGTTTGCTTGGCCGCCTGAACGAGGCGCTCCGGGTCGAGATAGCTCTCGCTGGCTCGGGCCGGACCGATCAGCACCTGCGACCCGAGCCGCGTCCACGGTGCATCATAGTCGGCTTCCGAAACCGCGAAGACCACCTCGATGCCCATCTGCCGCGCGGTGCGAGCCACCCGCGCCGCCACCTCGCCCCGATTGGCCACCAAGATGCGATGGAATGTCCGAACAGGTTCGTCGCTCATGAGGACCGGCAGGTTAGCGACGGTCCTTCGATTTGTCATCGAGGGCCGCCGCAACCGCAAACGCCACGAGGCCGCCAAGCCCCGCCACACCGGCCACCGCGAGGGCATGCCGCCACCAGCTGACTTCACTGCCCCCGCCCACCGCGCCCTCCGCCGCCTGCTCGGTGCGCCGGAGCGCTTCATCGACGAGCTCGTGGAGCTGAGCAGCGTTCAGTCCGAACGCGCGGGCGATCTTCCGGAGGGTAAATCCGTCGGCAGGAGCTTGGCCCCGTTCAATGCGACTGAGCGTCGGTTGCGTAAGACCGACCGCCTTGGCGAGGGCCGCCTGGCTCTGTCCGGCACGTTCGCGAAGCGACGCGATGACCCGTCCGAGGACCAACCCATAGACCTCGCCTTCATCCTGCATTGCTGCTTCAAATGTAGAGCTATGCCCCTTGCGCATCAATTTCTCGTGCGCATATTATTCAGGCGACAGGTGGTAGTGTCGCAATTTGTCAATCAATTTCGATAGATGGAGACGCGATGGGCCAGGCCTCGAACCCGCATTCCCCCAAAAACCTTCCCGCGGGCGCCCTTGCGGGCGCAGGGAGCGAGATCCCGAAGATGACGGAGAAGCTGCAGAAGACTGCGATGGAACGAGGGCACGGGACGCAGACCGCGTATGCGGGCGTCGGCGGTTTCCTCGGAGGCATCCTCGGATCATTTCGTGGCCCGCTGGGCGCGGGAGTCGGCGCGCTGTTCGGCGCACTCCTCGGGGCACTTCTTGGATGGTCAAAAGACCAAAAGAACGCCCCACGCCTCACCAAGGGACAGTCGCAATCCCTTGCGCGAGGCAAAGCAAGCGCACGCGAGGTCATCGACGTCTCCTACGTTGAAGTCGAGACCGTACGGTCGCGCTGACCGGGAGGTGGGACGACCGGTCGGCGACAACGTCGAGGTCCGATCTCACGGAGGGGGTCGGACCCAGCTCGACAAAGCGAGCATCGAGGATCATCGAGCCGCCCAGTTCGGCGCTGCGACGCAACTCCTAGGAGTAGATCGTTCGCACCTCCGTGCTCGGCGCTGCGTCGATTCCGGTGAGCACCCGCTGATGGAGGGCTTCGAGAAAGTCGAGGCCCGATTCGGACACCGGGTATCCCCGGATGAGCTCGTACGCGCCCTCCAACTCCGAGCGGAGGACGGAAGGGAGGTTCACCGTGGCGCCTTCCTCAAGGTGTCGCTCCAACAGGAGAAGCGAGGCGGTGTGCATGTTGACGGTCATGCGGTAGACCATCGCGTTTCGTGCATCGCGCCCCGGCGTCGCATCGTCGTCAATGTCGCGGACTCGCGTGACGTGGTAGTGACGCCACCAGTCTCCGTCGACGAGGTGCGGTGTGATGGGGTCAGGCGCGGGTCGGTACGGCCCGCGCACCGATTCGACCTCCTGCCATTTGGCGGAGTACGTCGTGGCCCACATCCAGGTGTACAACAGGTGGTAGTCGAGCCTGCGGATGTCCTGCTTCCAGTACTTCATGACGCCGCTCTTGTTGTGGCGCATTTGCGAACTGTCCCAGAGCCAGGCCATCGTTCCCCACGTAGGCGAGTAGGACCCGAGTGCGTCGTAGTCCCAGATCGACTCCGAGGTGGAGAGCTCCTCGCGCATCCCTTCGGAGATGTTCCGAAGACAGTCGATGCTGACGTCGCGGTTGGTGGCTTCGTTGGCGTCGGGGTGACAGTTCGTTAGAGGAAGCTGGTCTCCGATGACGAGGTTCGAAAACGGGTTCGTCACACCCGGGACCGAATGGTCCCCTGCCGGCCGGGGCCGCATGGTGTACCGAAGGTCGAAGGCATTGATCCCGTAGTCGAGCCAGCTCTCCTTGCCCTCCAGCTCATGTCGGAAGAAGTGCTGAGCAAAGAGCGCCGAGATGTAACGGTGGTCGGCAAGCTTGTCCATCATCCGGGTCATGTCAGGCCGTTCCTGAAGCGGCTTCGGTCGAATCGAACCCTCCATCGCGGCGATGATTGCAAAGAGATGTTCTTCGCTCGGATCCGCGATGTACTGGTCGTGCAGTGCATACCAGGCGGTCCGCTCGGAGTCGCGGGGGATCATCGCGTCGTCGGTGATCCAATCGTTGATGTTTCGATATTGCTCGCCGCGTGCGTGGTCATCGCTCCATCGTGGGAACGGGATCGGAAGCGGAACGCGACGAACGTCGGTATCGACAAGCTCTTGAAACACACGCTCAGCCTCCGCCACCGTGTCGATCTGCTCTTCCTCAATGACCAGAAGATCGAGGTCGTGGAGCACGTCGGTGAACGCCACTTCCCGTCCGATCACCGTGTTCCCCGGGAGAACGTCGCCACCGGGCTGCAGGACCCGAGAATCGAGAGTGCACGGCGAGGCGATGTTCAGATCCGCACGATGGAGATGGACGAGGTCCACCACCGCCTCGACGCTCTGGTCCGGGACGTGGTCTCCCCCGCGACGCCGGAGGTCCTCATCGGTAAACGCAAACACCGCGAGGTCGAGACCGTCAACGCCATGGCAGTCTGCGCAGGTTTGGCCCGCCTCATCGGGAAGGCGCCAGGCTTCGATTCCGATATCGCGAACCTCTGCACGAACCGCATCCGTCCACTCCGCGGGCAAGCCGCGGGTTCCCGTGTAGTCGGGAGCCGGCGCGGTGGGACAGCCAAAGATGCCGTCGCCCATGGGGGGCGGAGGCACCGGCGGGTCCGAAGGTTGCCGGGGGCCGACTCCCGGGTTGGATGGGGTGTCACGAGGAGGATCGACCACGCCGGGCGAACCTGGCCCGGGGGATGTAGAGGGATCTGTGACCTGGGCAGAGCAGCCAATCAGGACCACCGTCGCGAGAAATCCGAGGAGTCGATGCGCCATACCAGGTCAAGTCGCGATGACACCTCGATACTGATCACTGGCCACCAAAATGGGACTCGTTCGCGAAACAGCCGTCCGGCATCCCACAGAATATCGATGCTTCTTCATGGGAGGAGCGGCCGATTCCATGGCGTTCGGGGTCAGAGCTCATCTCCACACTCCTTGAGTCGGTCGGTGGAAAGGAGGGGGCGAGACGGCCTGCAGGAATCGGTGTGCTACCTCGTGGTCCAGCAGGCGGTCGCGGTTGTGCGAGAAGCCACTGTGATGGAAGGACTCTTGGACCATGTCCATGTCGAGAAACCACCGATACAAAAAGGTGGTAGTCGAGCATTTCGCAGAACAGGCGTTCGCTCCGGACCGAGTAAAGAGCCATCAAAAGCATCGACTTCCGCAGGGTCTCGG
>JBCCZL010000116.1:0-19678 GCA_039187775.1 Myxococcota bacterium | reverse complement strand
GCGCGTCGATCGAGGCGGCATCAGGTACGCAAGGCCGGCGCGAATCAGGGCCGCGATCCGGGGTGCCGCTGCCGGGGTCCGCGAAAGGAGGCGGGCGACGTGTTGCGGCCCGGGAAGGTCGGCGAGGCCCGCCCAACGTTCAGCCTCCTCGCGGTGGGGTCCGTCTTCCCAGGTGAAGCGAAACGTGGCGCTCGCCCCCACGAGCTCGGCGTCGCGATGATTGGCCCGGCGCGCGAGTGCGTCGAGGATCAGGGGAACGAGGGCCACCCGACCTTCGACCTGTCCGCTCGGAGGGTCCGGCACAAATGGCGCGGGCTCTTGGCGACGTTCCTCGTCGACGCCGATGCCTCGCACCAGTCGGTCGAGCCACACCGCGCGTCGGGCGGTGCTGAGGGTGTCGTCTCCAACCGAAGGAAGGCGTCGGAGAACGGACGAGAGCGGCTCGCCGGTGGCCTTGGCGTCGGCGCGAGCTCCCGCGAGCTCCCGCGCGGTGATGCGCGATGCGCGTACGAGGAACTCTCCGAGGTCGTCGTCGTTTTCGCCGGGCAGTACATCGACGACGGACCGGCCTCGCAGCACCACGCGCCGCCCCCCCACAACTACGCTGCCCTCGACGCCCCGTTCCGCCAAATCAAGGAGCATTCGTGCGATCGGGCTCGGGGCGAGTCCCTGCGGCTGCCCGTCCTGCATTGCTCCGAAAATACCAGGAAGCGGCCGCGGAGCGCAGTGTTTTTGAGGGCTTGGCTCCGGCCGGGGTCCTTGTCCCCGGACTCAGATTGGGGTTCCGCTCTCGCGGTCGACTGTCGAGCGGGGCTCCGGAGCTGGGAGCCCGTTCACCGCCTTCACGTCGGGCCGGCTGACCCACGTGTGAAGGCTCACTGAACCTGAAGGACGTATGGCAGCGCGACGATCGTGCGTTCACGGTCGAGAAGAAGGGGGAACTGAATCGCCGCCTCTCCAATCGGGCCGGCTTCGGCCGCGAGCTCGGTCAGGAACGCCCGGCGTCGGGCCTCTGGCGTGCCTCCCACAGTTTCGGCAAGGGCGTCGAGAACGCCCTTGGGCTGAGGCCAGCGCTCGACCGGCGAATATTCGCCGAGACCCCCGAGCTCTCGAGCCCGAGCCATCGCGTCGGTCAGGCCTCCGAACCGGTCGATGAGCCCCGCGTCCATCGCGGAGCGGCCAGTGAAGATGCGCCCCTCCGCCGCCGCGGCCACGGTGGATCGCTCCATGTTCCGGCCAAGAACGATCCGACTGATGAAGCGCGAGTAGGTCTCTTGCATCATTCCGCGAAGGATCGCGCGCTCTTCGTCGGTGAAACTCCGCGAGGGAGTGGTCCAGTCTGCGTTCTCGCCGCGGGTCATCACGTGAATGTTCACGCCGACGGTCTCGGCCAACTCCGAGACATTGAACTTGCCGGCGACCACTCCGATCGAGCCCACGAGACTGTCGTGGTGCGCGAAGATCTCGCGGCCCGCCGACGCGATGTAGTATCCACCGCTCGCCGCCATGTCACCGACGGAGATCACGACGGGCTTCTTTTCCGAAACGAGATGAAGGGCGTGCCACATGCGGTCGCTCGCGAGGGCGGACCCGCCAGGCGAGTTGATGCGGACGACCACCGCTTTGACCCCGTCGTCGTCTCGAAAATGGCGCATCGCTCGAACGAACGGGCCCGACCGCCCTCCCGTTCCTGCGCCGTTTTCACCGTCTTCGATGGTCCCCTCGATGTAGACGAGTCCAAGACGGTCGCCTTCCGGCGGGGGAGCGGGTGGTTCGCCGGCGAGCACCGCGAGGATTTCGCCGAGTCCGACCGGCTCTTGGACGCCGGCGATCGGCACGGGCCGAACCCGCTCGACCGACACCGCCCGCCGCGCATGCTCGCGCGCCTCGTCTTCGAAGGCCGAGTCGTCCACCAGGCCGGCCTCCACCGCGTCGTGGCCCGAGGTGTAGGGTCCTTCGTCGATGAGGCGCTGGACCGCATCCGGCGAGAGGTTCCGACCTTCCGCGATGCCCTCCACGAGCGACCGCTGAAGGTCGTCCAAGAGGGCGCCCATCGACTCTTCGGTCGCGGCGGGGATCTCCTCCTCGATGAACGGGTCGGCCGCGCCCTTGAAGCGACCCACATGGAGAAGCTCGGCCTCAACGCCGATCTGCGTGAGCATTCGCTTAGCGAAAAACAGGTGCGCCGATACTCCGACGAGCTCCAGGTTCCCGGCGGGAGTCATGCTGATGCGGTCGCAGGCCGTCGCCATGAGGAGATAGCTCACGTTATCGGCCGTATCGAAGTGGCAATGGATGGGCTTTCCCGCCGAGCGAATGTTGGCGAGGGCGAGGCGCACCTCGGACACCCGTCCCCAACCACCGCCGAACGGGCCGACGCGAAGGAACACCGCTTTGGCGTCCTCGTCGCGTTCGATGGCCCGAAGTCGGGTGAGGAGCTGGGGCAAGGTCGGCGGCGCCGGACCCCCAAACGGGGGTGGGCTGGTGCCTTCCACCGGCGGGGTCATGAGGGTGAGCTGGCGAACTTCAGGCTCTCCATCGGGCGTCTCCGGCGGCGGAGGAGCGTCCGGGTCGTCGCCGCAGGCTGCGAGCAGCAGGCAGAACAGCAGTGGAATGGGGCGCGCGAGACGAGGAAAGGACAGCTTCAAAGGACGCATCAGGGTTCCGTTCCCGGAGGGTCGGAGGGTGGAGGTGGATTGGCCGGGTCGGTGCCGATCGGCGCGGGAAGCTCGTTCGGAGCGGGCGCGGGTTCGCTCGGGGTTGGCGCGTTGTTCGGTCCGGGCGGTGCATCGGACGAGGGGTCGGTCTCTGCCGGATCGGTCTCTCCGGGATCGATCGCTCCGGGGTTGGTGGGTTGTGAAGGTGTGTCCTCCAATGGATCGGCAGTTTCGCTCGGCGGGGTGTCGGGGGAGTTTGGCGACTCTCCTGAAACGCCCAGATCGCGCAGCCCATTCCTGGCCGCGTTGGCGTACGCGCCGTTCGGGCGACGATCGAGATACCCCTGGTAGGCGGCACGAGCCTGCGCATTCTGTCCGATCCGCCGGTGGGCTCGGGCAAGGAGAATCGCGGCATCGGAATACGCAGCTCGCGCTCCCGGCTCGAGGTGGGGAATGGCGTCGCGGGGACGTCCCATGTCGAGCAAGATCGCGCCGAGTCCCGTGTTCGCCTCGATGTTGCCCGGGCTGACCGAGAGGGCGGCCCGATAATACCGCTGCGCCGAGCCGGGGTTTCGGTTCTCTTGGGCTCGGTACGCCTGACGAACATACCAGTCGACATTTCGGCCCTCGGGAATCGTCTCTTCGCGTCGCTCGTCCGGTGGCTCGTCGCGGTCGCGGTCCCGATCGCTCTCGGCCACCGGCGCCTCTTCGACCTCGGTGGTTTCTTCGGTCGGTTCAGGAGTCGCGGCATCGGCGTCGGGAGTGGCTCCGTCGAGCGCCTCGAAGACCGCCGGCGCCGGAGGGAGGCCGCGGTCGATCGCGTTTCGAAGATATTGGGCTCGGGGGTGGCCACCTTCGCTGGCGAGGACTGCATCGATCTCCGACCGCGCCGCGCCGACGTCGCCTCGCTGGAGAAACGCCACCGCCAGGAGAAGTCGGGCGCGGAGGTGAGAGCTATCCATCGCGACGGCTCGGCGAGCGTCTTCGATCGCGGCATCGACGTCGGTGTCTCCGGCTCGCGCCGCCGCCACGAGGCCCTGCACGTACGAGAGCTCGGCCGACCCATCGGGCACCAGGGTGCGGGCCCGCTGAAGCTGCTCCTCGGCGCTATCGACGTTTCCGGTAAGGCGAAGCGCATCGGCGAGCGCTACCACCGCGGGCGCATCCGCCGGGTCGGACTCGACCGCCGATTGGGCGAATCGGAGCGCTTCGTTCCCGTGATGATTCGCGTTTCGGTCGGCCACGGCGGCTTCTTCGGCGAGCCCCGGTTCGGCTTCGGCGCGCTTGCGAAGATCGTTGGCGTCGAAGGCGTACGCTTGGGCGAGGGCGGCGTGTGCACGCGCGAGCGATGCAAGTACGTCGCTTCGGTTTTCGGCGAGTTCCTCCGCTTTCCCATATTCCTCGAGGGCCGCCTGATACGCATCGATGTGGGCCCTCCG
Source organism: Myxococcota bacterium (assembly GCA_039187775.1). Lineage (GTDB taxonomy): Bacteria > Myxococcota_A > Polyangia > Polyangiales > JBCCZL01 > JBCCZL01. Next base: position 15,582 of record JBCCZL010000116.1, on the reverse strand, counting down.
GACCTGCCGGTCGCCGGCTTCGAGAAGTTCGGCGATCGGGTCCTCTTCTTCAAAGCCGAGCATCGGACCGAGACTCCCCCAGCTCAGCGCGATGCCCCCTCCGACCAGGCCGAGAAAAACGATCGCCACCGCGGCAAGGATGACCCCCCGTCCCCCCCGGGCCTGGGTGGGCCGCTCGGGCTCCTCTTCGATATAGAGTGGCCGCTTGCCCTCGGCCTGTTGGACCTTGGCCTCTCGCTGGGCCCGCGCGGCCATCGCCGCTTCGGCTTCGCGCTCGGTCTGTCCCGCGGGAATCGGCGCCGTGTTCACCGGTTCACGCGGCGGCGGCAACGGTTCGCTCGAGGATCGGGTTGGCGCGATTTCGCGGCCGAAGGGCTTGGCGTCGGAAGTGGCCGATGCCGTGGCGGACCCCGCATCCGCGACCGGAGGCGAAGGCGCCGGCGTAGAGGCGGGCGCGGAGGCGAACGGCCCCCGCGATGGCTGGATGGGGACGGGGGCGGCCGGAGGAACCGAGCCGATGGGGGACGCGGGCGGCGGAACCGAGCTTCCGATGCCCATCACCGTCCCTTTGGGGGAGCGGAGAGCGGGCTTGGCATACTGCGGGTCGTTTGGCTCGGTATCGCGCGTGATCTCGTCTTCGGTCGGCGCGTCGAAGCTCGGAGATTGTCCGGGCACCGTCGGCGCGCTCTCGGTGTAGGGCTCGGGAACCGGCTGGCCGAGGCCCATCACCGTGCGTTTTTTGGATGCCCGAGGCTCGGGGCCCGGCGAGGTGAGCTGTTCTTCGGCGGCGAGGTGGGCCGACGCGCTCGACACCCGGGTGGCGTCTGCCTGAAGCGCGGCCTTCTCCGCCGATGCGACCTCCGCGGGCCGGTTGGACGGAAGCGTAGGACTATTGTCGCCGAAGCCGTGCTCGACCGTGGGCGCATACGCCCGGGCATCGCGTCGAGGGGGTGGGGAGCTCGTCGAAAACGGCTGAGTCCCGTCTTTGCGGGCTGGAGTGGCCCCCGCCCGAGCCGCCGCAAAGAACGTCTGGAGCTCGGCGATCGCTCCGAGTGGTTTCCACGCTTCGCCGGAGCGAGAGATCTCGTCGTCCTCGGTGAGTTCGCCTTGGGTGATCAGGCGCTGGAGCTCCCGCAGCGACGTCAGCGTTTGGGTGCCCCCGCCTCGCTTGCGAATGGCCCAGGTGCGGGAGCTCGTCCCGCCGGGACCGGCACCTGGACGATAGACTTTGAACAAATGCCCGCAGTTGGTGCATTTGACGGTCGTTCCCCGGTCCGAAACGAGGGTCTCGTCGAACTCGTACTCAGTACCGCAGCGCTCGCAGGTGACGTCCATGGGCCTCGGGTGACGGGAAGCCGTGCTCCTTCCTACAAGCAGGGGGCTCCCCGAGCAAATCCTCCTTCGAATCCTCGCAGGGCTTCTGCTAGTGTCCAGGCCCCATGCGTCGAGATCTAGAGCGAATTATCGATGCGGTGGCCACGCGGGTCGAGCTCCGGGTCCTCGATGACCTCCGAGCGACCCCTTGCCAAGCTCCCGCCGAGGAGTGCGGCGGTGAGGGCCTTTGTGCGGTGCGACGTCCCGATGATGTGGCGGCGTTGTCCCGGGCCGGTGCGGCACGGGTGGGCGCGTCTCCCGGAATCGGGGCGGTGCGTCGGGATCTGGCGCCGTACATCGACCACACTTTGCTCAAGCCGGAGACCACGAACGATCAGCTCCAGGTCCTCTGCACCGAGGCCCGAACGTATGGCTTTGCGAGCGTGTGCGTGAACTCGGCAAACGTCCGCTTCTGCAAGGCCCGCCTCCGCGGAAGCTCTGTGATGACCGTCGCGGTGGTGGGGTTTCCCCTCGGTGCGGTGGCCAGCCATTCGAAAGCGTTCGAAACGCGCCAGGCGGTGCGCGACGGCGCCGACGAGATCGACATGGTGATCAATATCGGTGCGCTCAAGAGTCGAGACTACGCGGTGGTGGTTGCGGACATCGTCACCGTCGTCGAAGCCGCCAAACCCAAGCCGGTGAAAGTCATCTTGGAAACCGCCAGCCTCACCGAAGAGGAGAAGGTCATCGCCTGCGCCCTCTCCAAGGCCGCGAACGCCGCCTTCGTCAAGACCTCGACGGGCTTTGGGGCTGGCGGTGCGACCCTCGAGGACGTAACGTTGATGCGTCGGGTGGTGGGCCCGGACATGGGCGTCAAAGCGTCGGGGGGCGTTCGCGACGCGGCGGGTGCGGACGCGATGGTCCGCGCAGGCGCAACCCGAATTGGCGCGAGCGCAAGTGTGGCTATCGTCACGGGCAAAACGAGCAAGTCGAGCTACTGAGGAGAGCATGGCCGTCGTTACCGTCACGGACACTACGTTCGAAGAGGAAGTCCTCCGTTCTGAGCTCCCGGTTCTGGTCGACCTTCAGGCCGACTGGTGCCAGCCCTGCAAACAGCTGAGCCCGATCGTCGCCGAAGTGGCGGCGGAGCTCGAGGGGAAGCTCAAGGTCTGCGCGATCGACATCGATCAGAGCCCGATGGTCGCACAGATGTTTCGCGTTCAGAGCATCCCGATGCTCGTCGTTCTCTCCGAGGGTCGACCCGTCAATCATCATCTCGGGCTCCTCGACAAAGCCGGAGTACTGGCGCTGGTCGAAGGGGTGCTGCCGAAGGACGCCTCCGAGGTGAAGCCGGATCAGCTCGCCGCACTCCTTCAGCAGAACCGCGCGGTCCCCGTGGATATCCGCGATGCGACCCAGTTTGCTCGCTACCGGATTCCCGGGGCGATCAACGTGCCGGCGGCGGAGGCGAAGGGCCGAGCGGCGGAGCTTCAGCCGGTGGACGGCCGGGTTCGGGTGCTCTACGCCCGGAGCACGGACGAAGCCAAGGAGCTCGCGGAGAGTCTTCGTTCGAGCCAGGTGACGGTCGGCTTTCTCGCAGGAGGCTTTCTCCATTGGGAGGCCGACGGCTTTGCCGTCGAGCGCGGGTGAGCCCGAAGCACTTCCCTCAGTTCTCCGACCATCCGCTTCCGGTTCTTGCGGAGGCGTCCCTTCGACGCGTTTCGGGTCTGGCGGTCGCGGGGGTCGGTTCCCGGGTCGACGCCGAGGTCCTGAGTCTCGCCCGCGATCTCGCGGACGCCCTCGACGACCCGCCGCTCTTCATCGTCGCTCCCGCCGGCTATCGGGTGCCCGAGCGACTCCTCGAAGTTTCGTCGCACGCGATGGTGGTATCGACGACCGCTGATCTCGACGGCGCCGTTCGCGACGTCCCGAGCGTGTGGGTTGGCGTCGGATCGGTGGCACGCTTTCGCTTCGACGGGGCGGTGCTGATCACCGGAAGCCTGCCGAAGGCGCGCTGGGAGCCCGCCCCGAGAGAGCTTGCCGGCAGGTTTTCGCTTCGGACTCCCCGTCTTCGTCCGGGCCTTGGGCGAGCCCTCGCGGACGCGCTGCGTTGTCGGCCGAAAGCGAAGGTGGAAGCGAAGGTGAAATAGGGTGCTGACCGAGAGTCCCGCGGCTTTTTTGGCGGTTCCGAAATCGCGTAGTTTCCCTGGATCCCGGTTCTGGCCATCTTCGGTTGATTCCGGTATTTCGGCAGCCATGAGCGACCAGTACCCCTACGTTCCAGGCCTTGCGGGGGTTCCCGCCGCGCGAAGCAGCATCTGCTATCTCGATGGTTCGGCCGGCAAGCTCCAATACCGCGGGTACGACATTTCGTTTCTGGCGAAGCACTGCCGCTTCGAAGAAGTCGTCTTGCTGTTGTTTGGGGGCGACCTTCCCACCGAGGCGGAGCTCTCGGAATTCGAGCGGGAGCTTCAGGCCGAGCGCGTGGTCAAGGCCGAGCTCCTTGCCCTATTGCGGACCCTACCACCCACCGCTCATCCGATGAACGTGCTCGCCTCGGCGTTGGCGGCAACGGCGACCTATTACCGAGGAGACCACGTCGAAGACATCGCGTTTCGAAGGAAGAGCGCGCTCCGCTTGGTGGCGCAAATTCCGACCTTGGTCGCGGCCTGGCATCGCATTCGATCCAAAAAGGATCCGGTGGCTCCGCGGTCGGACCTTGGCCATGCGGCGAACTTCCTCTACATGCTTTCGGGAGAAGCCCCGGACGAGCTGACCGCTCACGTGCTGGACGTGGCGCTGATCCTTCATGCCGAGCATCAGATGAACGCGTCGACGTTTTCGGCTCGGGTGGTGGGATCGACGCTCGCCGATCCCTACATCACGTCGGCAGCGGCGGTGGGCGCGCTCTCGGGCCGGCTCCACGGGGGCGCGAACGAGCGAGTCCTCGCGATGCTCCGCACGATTCCTAGCGGGTCGTCCGCGGGGGTCCGAGACTGGGCGGAGGACATGCTCGCCCGGAAAGAAAAAATCATGGGGTTTGGCCATCGCGAATACAAGGTGAAGGACCCGCGGGCGACGATCCTTCAGGGCCTCGCGGGCGAGCTATTCGACCGGTTTGGACGAACGCCGATTTACGACACCGCGGTGCAGCTGGAGACCCAGATGGAAGCCCTCGTGGGCCACAAGGGCATCTATCCCAACGTCGATTTCTATAGTGGCATCGTATACGAAAAGATGGGGATCGAGACCGACCTGTTTACGCCGATTTTCACGATCGCTCGCATCGCCGGGTGGATGGCGCATCTCCTTGAACAGCTCGATACGAACCGGATTTTCCGCCCGAATCAGATTTGGATCGGCGAACACGATCGCCAGTTCGTTCCGCTCTCCGAACGGGGCTGACCACCGTTTGGCTCCCGCGTCGGTTCGTCCTAAGCTCCCGGCGTGAAAGTCACGGTTCTAGGTACGGGCTACGTGGGCCTGGTCACCGGTGCGGCGCTCGCCGAGACCGGCAACCATGTGGTCTGCATCGATGTCGACGAGCGCAAGGTCGCTCTCCTGCGGGAGGGAACGATCCCCATTCACGAGCCCGGGCTCCAGCCGATGGTCGAGCGGAACGTGGCGGCGGGCCGACTCTCGTTCAGCACGAAGGTCGAGGGCGCGGTGAGCGACGCGGATGCGGTCTTTGTGGCCGTCGGCACGCCGCCGCTGGCCGATGGTTCGGCAGACCTGCACAGCGTCGACGAAGTGGCCGAGACGGTGGCCAAGCTTGTGCAAAAAGAAGTGGTGCTCGCTCTGAAGAGCACGGTACCGGTCGGCACCAACGCTCGGGTGCGCCGCATCGTCCGGGATGCGCCTCACAAGGTTCACGTGGTGTCGAATCCGGAGTTTCTGAAGGAAGGCGCCGCGGTCAACGACTTCATGCACCCCGACCGAATCATCGTGGGCTGCGACGAAGACGATGCGCTGGCACGGTCGGTGATGGGCCGGCTCTATCATCCGGTCTCGCTAAGCGGCGACCGAATCATCTGGATGAACCCGGAGAGTGCGGAGCTCACCAAGTACGTCGCCAACACCATGCTGGCGATGCGGATTTCGTTCATGAACGAGATCGCGGGACTCTGTGAAGCGCTCGGCGGGAACATTCATCAGGTTCGGCACGGGGTCGGGAGCGACGTTCGAATCGGGTCGAAGTTTCTCCACGCCGGACCGGGCTACGGCGGATCGTGCTTTCCAAAAGACGTGCGCGCGCTGGTTCACATCGGACACGACGCGGGAATCGAGCTCGAGCTGGCGTCGGCAACCCATCGCGCCAATCAGAAAGCCAAGGGCGTGCTCGGCCGGAAGATCAAGCGGTACTTCGACGGCGGTCTCCGGGGGAAGCGCATCGCGCTCTGGGGCACCGCATTCAAGCCACGCACCGACGATATTCGCGAGTCACCGGCGCTCACCTTGATCGACACGCTGCTCGCCGAAGGTGCCGAGGTGTGCGCTCACGATCCGGTGGCGCTCCCAAATACTCGGAAGGCCTACCCCGAGGGAGTCGCGTTCTTCGACGACGCATACGAGGCGGCGAAGGGCGCATCCGCGCTTGCCCTCCTGACCGAGTGGCGGGAGTACCAGAACCCAGACTTCGAGCGGCTCCGTGAGTCGATGGCTGAACCGGTGATCTTTGACGGCCGCAATATCTGGAGCACCTATCGTCTCCAAGATCAGGGGTTTGCCTATCAGGGGATCGGAACCACCCGGGCCCGACATTCCTGAGCCCCAGGATCGCTTCAGTGCTCGAGGATGCTGTCCTCGACATTCATCGTGAAACGCAATCGGTCGGCGGTCGGCTGGGTGGTGTGAATCCGAAATGCGCCATCGAGCACCACGACTTCCGGATTCCCCGGCACCTCGGCCATCATCTGAAGGCAGCGTGGGGGGCCGAGGACAAAACATGCGGTTGAGAGCGCGTCCCCGTAGAGGCCGCTCGGCGCGAGGACGGTGACCGACAACGTCCCCTCCACCGGGAATCCGGTCTTGGGGTCGAGGATGTGATGCCAACGGCGCCCCCCATCGTCGATAAAGTAGTGCTCGTAGTCGCCGGACGTTGAGATCGAGCCTGCGGTGGCCTCCAGAAACGCAAAATAGTCTTCGCGCCGAGGATGCTGAATTCCGACGCGCCAGCCGCGGTTCCCACGACGGCCAAACACCTGGACCTGGCCTCCGCCGAACAGCATGAAGTCCTCGAAGCCTGCGTCCTTGAGAATCTCGGCGGCCCGATCGAGGGCATAGCCCTTCGCGATTCCTCCGGTGCCGATCGCCATTCCGGGGCGCCGGAGGAACACGGTGCGGGCTTCGTCGTCGAGCACGATGTTCCGATAGTCGATAAGCGGGAGCTTTCGTCGAAGCGCCGCCCGGTTCGGCACCGTTCCGCGGTCTGGACGAAAGTCGTAGAGCCCCCGAAGCGCCGCCCAGCTCAGGTCGAAGGCACCATCGCTCCAGCGCGACACGTCCACTCCTGCTTTGATGACGCGATAGGTGTCTTCACTGACCGCCACCGGCTCTCGGCCGGCGTTCGCGTTGATCCGGCTGATCTCGCTATCCTCGCGCCACTCGCTGAGGACCTCCTCGAGCCGACTGATCTCGTCGAGGGCGCGTCGAACCGGTCCCCGGGCATCGTCTTCGGTCGCTCCGGCCACGGTGATCTGAAACACCGTGCCCATGAGCGGACGGCTGCGGCGAAAGAGGGCGACGTCTTCTTCGTCGTTTCTCGAGCCGGACGATGGCTCTTCCGGTTCGATGGGCGCCGGCGGCTCCGGTGTGGCGTCCTCTCCGCAGCCCGCCAGTCCAAGCGCGAGCATCATCGTGAACCACGGAGCGCCCCTCTTTCTGAGCTGTTTCATCGATGATCCGTCCGCCGACCGGTCGGTGCGCTAGCCTCGGCACCCCGATCGAACGCTCGAGTTCTCGCCGATAGAAAAACGAGTCCTCTCGCCTGTGACCTTCGTGCGCGCGCCGCTACCCTTCGGTGGTGCCCCCGACTCTAGCAGACTCCGCCCAAGATCCGCAGACGCGTTCGGTTCCGAACTCCACGCGTTTCGATGGTGGTAGCCGCTCGTCCGCGGTCGGCGCTCCAGCCTGCACCCCGAACGAACACCCCGCCCCAAACGGTCAGACGGCCGGACGAAAAACGCCACGGGTGATGGTAGTATGGGGCCTTGCGGTGCTCGGCCTGGTCGCGGTGGTGAGCCCGTCCTGGCTCCTGCCGCTCCCCGTGTTTGCGATCGGCGAAGGAAGCCAATTCGATGTGCGGCAGGTGTTGATCGACGATCTTCCCGCCCCGCGCCCGCTCGCTCCTCGTCGCCTCGGCTGGGAAGTCCGCAAGCGCACGAGCGTGGAAACGCGACTCTCGCCTTCGCGGGCCCGGCTCGACGATCCCACGATCTTCGACACGCCGTTTCTGTACTGGTCGGGGGATACCTCCTTCGAACCTCTTTCGGAAGGGGAGCTCCGCGGACTTCGACGCTTTGTGGAGTTTGGGGGCTTCGTCTTGATCGACGATGCCAGTCCCGGCCAAGAGGGATTCGACGAGTCGGTGCGGCGAGACCTTCGCCGCGCGTTTCCCGAGCGGCCGCTTTTGCCGCTTTCGGCGACGCACACGGTGTATCGCTCATTCTATCTGATCGACCGTCCGGTCGGGCGGGTTCGCGGACCGGATCGACTCTCCGCGATCGAGCATCGTGGAAGGGCGGCGGTGATCTATAGCCGGCACGATCTCGGCGGCGCCTGGTCTCGGGACAACCTCGGGACTTGGGAGTACGAGGTGACTCCAGGGGGTGACCGGCAGCGCGAAGACGCGATTCGGCTCGGCGTCAACGCGGTGATGTATTCGCTCTGCCTCGACTACAAAGACGACCAGGTCCACGCCCCGTTCATCATGCGGCGCCGAGGCCCGTAGCTGGATCTCTGCGCGCGAATGCACGGCATGGCCCCGAACCCCGCCCGACGCCGATCCACTCGAGGTGGATGCGCTCGAATCGCGCTCTCTCCAACCGCGCTCTCTCCAACCGCGCTCTCTCCAACCGCGCTCTCTCCAACCGCGCTCTCTCCAACCGCGCTCTCTCCAACCGCGCTCTCTCCAAGTGCGCGCCTACAGACCTTGGCCCGAACGAGGCGCGTCTGAATGGACGGCTGGGCGTTTGAGTTAGGCATTCCTGGCGGCATCTTCAGCCTCGGACTCCTCGGGCTGCTTCTTGCCGGGGTGTGGTGGCTCGCCTATCGGCAGGTCGGGGTGGGGCATCGGCGACGGGCACTTCTGGTTCTTCGAACGGTGACCGTCCTCATCGGTCTGGTCCTTGCCGCTCAGCCAACCTGGGTCGGCCAACAGGTGCAGCTCGTCGAGGGCGAGCTCGCGGTGCTCGTCGATGTCTCGCGGAGCATGGGCGTCGAAAGCGACGAGCAGGACCGCTGGGAGGACGTGCGAGCGCTTCTCGACCGCTGGGCCGGCGACGATCCCCCGCCCGTCTACGCCTTCGACGGCGCGGTGAGCCCCAGCAGTTTCGATCGGCTACGCGAACGTGCTCCGGTGGGAAGCGACACTCAAGTGGGCGAAGCGGTGGTGGAGCTCCTCGATGGGGAGATTCCAGACCTCGGCGCGGTTGTGGTGGTGTCGGATGGCGCGGATCGCGGTTCCCAGGCCTCCGAGTGGAGCGAAGGAGGGGTGCGCCTTCACACCGTATCCGTGGGAGACGCCGACCTTCGAGACGACGCGATCATCGAGCTCCAGGCCGATCCTGTGGGGTTTCTACGGCAGGAAGCGCAGATTCGCGTTCGGGTCGCGTCCCACGGAGGTTCCGGAGATCCGATCGTGGTGTCGCTTCGCCGCGGGCAAGAGGTGGTTCGGGAAGCCCTCGCCACGCTGGATGAAAACGGGGAAGGAGAGGTCGAGCTTTCATTTGTGCCGACGCGGCTCGGACGCGAGGTTTACCGGGTGACCATTCCCGTGGTGGAGGGTGACGCGGTCGAGGAAAACAACGAACGGGCTTTTCTCATTCGCATTACCCGCGACAAACTCCGCGCCCTCCTGGTGGCCGGCCAGCCGAGCTGGGACGAACGGTTTCTTCGGAGTTTTCTCAAGCGGGATCCCACCATCGATCTCATCTCGTTCTTCATCCTTCGGACGGTCAGCGATCTGACGATGGCCGCGTCGGACGAGCTGGCGCTCATTCCGTTTCCCACCGACGAACTCTTCAGCGAACATCTCGGCTCGTTCGATCTGGTGATCTTTCAGAACTTCGAGTTCGGGCCGTACCAGATGGCACAGTATCTGCCTGGGATTCGGAACTATGTGCTGCGCGGCGGTTCGTTCGCGATGGTCGGAGGCGACCTCAGCTTTGCGTCCGGCGGCTATCCGGGAACTCCACTGGCGGAAGTGCTTCCCGTCGAGATGCCTCCCGCGGGAGGGGATGTCCTCGTTCTCGGTCGCTTCCGCCCACAGTTTGCTCCAGACCTCGAGCGCCACCCGCTCCTTGCGCTGCTTCCCGATCCGGTGGCAAATCAGGGGGCCTGGGAGGCGCTTGCCGAGCTCGACGGGGCGAATCTTCTCCTCGGTCCGCGGGGCGAAGAAAGTCAGGTGCTGCTCCAGCATCCGACGCATCGCGTTCCCGGCGGCCGACCGCTCCCCGTGCTGACCGTGGGCACCGCGGGGGCGGGCCGCGTGCTCGCGCTCGGAACCGACACGAGCTGGCGCTGGGGCATGGCCACCGCAGGACAGACCGGGGACGGCTCGGCCTACGACCGCTTCTGGGAGCGAGCGCTTCGCTGGCTCACCAAAGACCCAACCCTCGAGCCGGCGCAAGTGAGCACCGACCGGGAGCGATACGTGTCTTCGGACCGGGTTCGGGTCACCGCGGAACTTCGCGATCGACGATATCTTCCCCTCGGCGATCGACCGGTGCGCTTCGCGGTCGAGTCGGACGATGGGGAAACGGTGGCGTCGGAGGACCTCCGGCTGGATGCCGAGGGTCGCGCGGCTCCGATATTCGCCGCGCCGACCGATCCTGGGGCTTACCGAGTCGTGGCCTACGACGGGGAGACGGAGCTTGCGGACGAACCGTTCCTCATCGAAGCGGGAGGAGACGAGCTTGCCAACGCGATGGCGGATCCCGAGCTCCTTGCCCGGCTCTCCGACCTGACCGACGGGACTCACAGCGACACCGCGTCGGCTCCGGCGCTCGACGAGTACGATACGACTCGCACCGAACTCCTCGGGCTCGAGCGCTTTCAGCCGTTTGCTAGCTGGCCGTTTTGCCTACTGGCGGTGGCGTGTTTTCTCGTCGAATGGGTGCTTCGTCGCCGCTGGGGCTACTCCTAGCCCGCATCGGTCACCAGAGGTGATGGATCGCGTTCGAAAGCGCTGGATTCCCGCGGACCTCGGACTGGAAGACGCCGCAGGGGTACTCGACGTACCACGAGGACGGATGGAGGGAGAAGGCCGTGGAGAAGGCCCGGGGAAGGCGATGCTTTCGGGCGCGAGACACGCCGACTGGTGACCGATGCGGGCTAGCGTAGCCGAGGAAGCGCTCGGCCGAGGGCTCGCTCGATGGCTTCGCGATTGCGCCGGAGCCGAAGCCCGACGAGATCGCGGGCGACGATGCCTACCACCCGTGCGCTCGCGCTCTTTGACTGACCGGAGAGGCGCGGATGGCATTCGATGGTCACCGTCGCGATGCGAAGACCTGCCGCCACGGCACGGATTGGAAACTCAAAGTTCAAAAAGAAGCTATCCGCGGGAAGCTGCGCCGCGTCGAACAAGCTTCGACGGAACAGGTAAGGACCATCCGACTCGACCCGGACACCGTGGATCGCGCGGATCAGCGACCGCACACCCCAGGACAGAACCGTTCGATGGGCCCCATCGTTTCGATTGGTGTACAGGCTCAGCACCACGTCCGCGGACTCCTCCGTCGCCGCGGTTCGGAGCACTGCTAGCGCCGACGGATGAATCTGCCCGTCGGCGGGGAGAAAGGTAACCCAGGGGCGGGTAGCGGCGGCCACTCCGGACTTGAGCGCGGCGCCGATCCCGCCGTTTCGCGCTCGCCGAACCACGGCATGGTCGACGGCTGCGTCCGCCAGCGTGGTCTCGGCGACCGCGGCGGTGTCGTCGGAGGAGCCGTCGTCGACAAAGACGAGTTCGGCGAGTGGTTCGTGGTCCCGGAGCCACTCGGCGATTCCCCCGAGGACCGGCGCAATGTTCGGTCCCTCATTAAACGCGAACACGATCACGCTCAGGGCATTCTCCGGCGAAGGAGGCTCGGTCGGCTCACGGGCGTTCGGCACGGAGGCGCAAGGTGAACGAGCCCAGGCGTTCATGCAACCGGGTTTGCGCGAGGGTCCACGGCATCCCTACGTCGTGTACCATGCGCGGCGCATGGCCTCACGCGGGCAAACCTGCATGAAATTCGAGACTTCTCCGAGGGGACCGCGCCCTCGATGAGCAAGCCTCGCCACGGGCGCCTCCCCGGCCGGCCGCTGCCGCTGATCGCGATCGCGCTCCTGGGCATCGCGGTGGCTGAGTTCGTCGGGTTGGGGCTGATTTGGTCCCGCGTGCCCGATGATTCGGACTGGGTTGCCGCGGCAAGTTTCGTTCTCGAGGAGCATGCGGACGGAGACCTCATCGCGTCGGTCCCGCACTGGACGGGACCGGTGGCGCGAAACCACCTTGGGGACAAGATGACCGCCGCGGAGGCCGGCTACTCCTCGCTCGCGGGCTATCGTCGGTTTTGGGTGTTTTCGATCCGAGGCCACGACTCCGCCGATGCCCCCGACCGACCGCCGGACCTTCAGCGACAGTTTGGGCGAGTCACCGTCCGGCGCTGGGATCTCTCACCGAGCGGGCGGGTGTTTGCGCCGGTCGAGGCGTTCGAGGACTCCACCGTGGAACTCGTGGCCGGGGGCGAAGCCCGGGAGTGTCAACCACGGACTGGTCCGGCCACCGCGGGGGGCTTGGGGGCGGGGCCGTCGCAGCCCCGGGCGTCCCGAAACTGCGATCCCGGGCGCCCTCATCTATGGGTGGGGCCGACGGTGATTCAGGACTTTGCGATGCGTCCGCGCTACTGCATCCGGGTTCATCCCCAGGGCATGGAGCCGATTCGCATTCGTTATCGTGACGTTCCCCTCGGCGAGCGCCTCGTGTTGTTCGGAGGTCTTCCCTACGTTTACGAACGCGCACGGAAGGCCGACGTCTACGCGGTGGTTCGGGTGGATGGGGAGATCGTGGGTCGCATGGTGCACCACGACGGCGACGGCTGGAAGCGGATGGAGGTCGAGACTCGAAGCGGCGAAGACGCCCGCGAAAGCCCCGATGCGAAGGGCGAAATCGCGTTCGAGTTCACGACCCCGAACCCCGAGCTTCGACACTTCTGCTGGTTCGCCGAGGTGTTCGGCGATGCCGGCCCGGAAGCCGCCGAGTAGGTGCGCTAGGCGGCCTGAATGAGGGTCTGGTGGGCGATGGTGTAGTCGCCGCCGAGATCCCGGGCTTGGCGAAACGCGCGTGCGGCGTCCGCGAGGGTTTCGTCGAGTCCGCGTGCGTACGTGCGCTCGCAGACGCCGATGCTCAGGACATAACCTGCCCGGCGTGCAGCTTGCCGGAGACCCTCGGCCCAGAGGATGGCGTCGATTTCGATGCCTCGCCGACAAAGGATGAGGGTGCTGCCGAGCTGGCCGGCCCGAGGAAAGCGAGACCGGAGCCAGGCGCGGGCGGGAGAGGTGGAGGCGCCGACGACGATGATGGTGCTGGGGTTGCTGTGCATGCCATAGGGCAAAGCAGTAACCGTACCGGCTCGTTCTATTCGGCTTTTCCTCGTGTGGGCGGAGCGGTTTGACGAAACGTCACGCGGGGGTTGGGCGTTGTGTCCAAAACGTCAGCTCGAGGGCTCGGCGAGACTTGCGAGGATCGCGCCTTCGAGATCGGGGCGGCGGATCTCGGTGACCGGGCCTTCGTGCGGATTGTCCCAAAACCAGTGCCACGGGGTGATCGTCTCGGGGACCAAACTGATCACCTTCACGTCGGTGCCGCTCGTTCGAAAATCGCAGAAGAAGTATCGGTCGTACTCCACGTAGGGATGAGCTTCGGCCAGCCGCCGCTTGTCGAGTTCGGTCAGGCTCGACACCATTCCGACGAGAACCCAGCCATCGCTTGCGCCCGGATCGGGTGGCGGGGGTGACGGAGACTTGAGGACGACGCGCCGGGTCAGCCGGTCGAGCGTCGTCTCCCAACGGTACTCGGGGATCGTGCCGTCGAAGTCGCGGTGGACCAACACGCCGGTCCGCCGCGTGGTCCAGCTCCGAACCTTGGTGGCAAAGCGGAGCTCGCCCCGTCCGGACTGATAGGTCTGAACGGGACCCCGATTGCTGATCGGTTCGACAAACCACATCGACCCGCCCGCTTCGCGTGCCGGAGGCACCATTTGAACATCGCGAATGAGGAGCGGTCCAAGGATCGGCACCGCAAAGAGGATCGCCCCGAGACCGATTCCCACCCGCTCGCGCCACGGTGCGGGGAGCTCGACGACGCGAAGCGGCGCTTCGATCAGACGGCCGAGGACCGAAGCCCCCGCGATCGCGACAAACGGAAGCAAGCTCCAGCCCCAGTAGGAGTGCACCATCGCGCTGTTCTTGAAGACGATGTAGTAGATGATTCCGCTCATTCCATAGGCGAAAGGAATGAGGTCCCGGCGCCGAAGCCGAAGGTCTGCCGCTCGGACGAAGAACGAGATAAACCACGTGACGCCCAGCGCGAGCATCGGCCAGGTGAACATCAGCTCGGGAATCTGGCGAAGGTGTTCTTCAAAGTTGCCGCCGGCTTCCTGCCGGTTGGACGCGGTGCTCATGACCTCGCTCAGGTCCCCCACCTGGGTCTGAATGAGGAGGAAGTGTCCCCCGAAGGATCCAAGCGTCACCACATGAAACCCCAAGAGCGCCCAGAGGTCCGGTGAGCGATACCAACGAGGGTTTGCTGCGTTCCTATCCGAGAGCCGCACCAGCGCGACGACAAACCAGTGAATCGCGATCGGTGGCGCGAGCAGATATGCAGGCCAATCCCAGAGGGTCGCCACGAAAAAGCAGCCGTACATCGCGAGGAGCGGGCGGAACGCTTGCTCCGGATTGGGGCCCTCTCGTGCCCCGTGGTAGCGAGCATAGAACAGGAAGGCCAACAGGCTGCACGCGATGTAGCCCGGCGGATGGGCCGGCATGTTTGCGTAGATGAGATTGATCGGGAGGAGCACATAGATGGCGACGGCGAGGAGCCCATGCCCCTCTCCCCAGAGTTCGCGCACCATCAGGAACATCGCGATCGCGGCGAGGAGCGACCAGAGCGCGCCAATGAGCCGCAGCGACGCCTCGTGGTCGCCGAGGAGCCAGATGTTCATCATCCCGTGGAGATGAAGGCCCAGCGGCGCGTGGGTGTAGGCTTTGTCGGGCGTGGGCTCGGTGGGCGAGGCGTCGTACTGGACGGGAAAGAGCTGCCCCCAGCGGAGTGAGTTGCGTGCGGCCAAATGATAGGCGGCACCGTTCCAGCCGTTGTGCCCGCGGTGCCACAACTGCCCGAGGCCCTGAAAGCAAACGAAGAACTGCAGGCCGAGGATCAGAGCGAGGCAGGCGCGGACGAGAGGCTTGGGGGTCCGTATGGGTCCGTGGCCGGGCGCCAACATCCGGCGGAGTATACCGGCCTCCCAAGCTTGCCATGGGCGAGAATTCATGAGATTCCGCGCTTTACGTTTCGCGTTCCCCATGATTCAGCGAGCCCTGGGATCCTTTGCCGAGTTCTTCCTCCTCCGCCGCGAGGCGGCGGCGGTGCGTCGCCTCGAATCCGGTCCCGGGAAGATGCTTCGGACCCAAGTGCTTCTTGGCCGGCAGAAGGAAGCCGCCGCGGACACCCTGTGGTTGGCGGGTCACCGTGCGGACGGACTCCGCCTCGCCTATGAAGGGCTCGAAGCGACGGCCAATGCGGTGGCGCTGTCGCTTCGCGAACCTCCGCCCGTAGAACCCGGGCCGTCCCTACCGAGTCCCGATGCGATCCCGACCGTCGACGACGAGGCTCCGGCGCCCGAAGCGCCGGCGGAGGAAGGACCCGCGGAAGACGGCACGAAGGACGCGGAAGACGGCACGAAGGACGCGGAAGACGGCAGGAAGGACGCGGAAGACGGCACGAAGGACGCGGAAGACGGCACGAAGGACGCGGAAGACGGCACGAAGGACGCGGACGACGGCACGAAG
>JBCCZL010000115.1:0-19680 GCA_039187775.1 Myxococcota bacterium | reverse complement strand
CGGCAACGCATTTGAGCCTCATACAAGAAAGAGCGGCCCTGCTATGCTGGCACTCTCATGAGCCCCCTTCGCGGCAGCGCGTCCTCACTTTCTCATCAATCCCTGATTTCCCGCCTGCCCCGCTTGTCCTTCGCCTCCCCCCGTTCGAGCGCAATGACCGCTTTTTCCAGACTTTTTCTTGATTCTCGGCTGATTCTCCTCGTCTTTTCACTGTGCCTCGGGCTTGGGTTCGGTTGCGGTCACGCCAATCCGGCGGGAACCGGCACGGTGGGCTCGATCGAGGTGCCCGAACGGATCACCGCGGAAAACTACGGAGAATACTCCCGAATTCTGGTGCGACTCCCGCTGGACGACGCTTCCCGCCCCTCGCTCCGGGACCGGCTCGTCGCCTACCTCGTCGAGCGCGGCCGGCCGGCGATCGATGCGGAAGACTACCCCTCCGCGGTGGCCACGTTTGCGGAGATCGCTGAACTCTATTCCCCGGAGGACGTCGAAGCGGGACGAGTCTCGGAAGAAACCCGCCCGCTCGCCGAGTTCATTGTGCAAGCCGGCTCCCCCCTCGGCGATGAGGGCCGGGTCCTCGCTTCGCTCTATCTTCTTCAACGCCTCGATGGCAGCCGCAACTTCGAGGAGCGCTACGAACGGCTCGCGGAGTGGGGCCGGGACGCCCGCGCAACCCTGCCCGGGGCGATCACCCGATACTCCGGCCTGATCGATGTGTGGGAGGAGCACGCGCGTCTCAGTCCCGCCCCGGAGGTTCTGACCTATCTCGCGCGCCTGCATATGGAGCGCCGCGACGAAATCGTCCGCATCGTGCGGAACGAAGGCCCCGCGGCGATGGCGCAGAATCCCCGTGACCTCCGACTTGCCCCGATGCTGCTTCGACGCGCGCCGCTCGATGTGGCTGCGATCTTTCTTCGACATGGGGATGTTGCCTCGGCGATCTCACACGTCGAGAGCATGGGCGATAGTGCAGGGATCGAAGCGCACCTCGTGCGGCTTCTCCAGGACGGCCGAGATGGTGACGACGATGCGCTTCTCGAGATCGCAAACGCGTATCGCGAGTCTCGACCCGAAGTCTCTCGCGGCATCTGCCGCCTCGGTCGTCGTCAGAACCCCGAAGAACCCCGCTATCCGCTCTGCCTGGCCCGCGTGCACGCCGCCGCTGTCGATTTTGCCACCGCCACCGGCTGGTACGCCGAGGCGATCGCCCTCGCGCCCGACGAACGGCTGATCTACGACGAAGCGCTCGAGACCCTCGCGCTCTTCCTCCAGCGGCGCCTCTACGAGTCCGACCCAACCGCCGCCCGCGCGATGGCCCGCGAAGCGGAGCGAATCTTGAACGAGCGGGTTCGCCGCTGGCCAGACGAAGCACCCGCGGTGGGGCCCCACGAGTTCTACTACGTGGTTGGTTTTCTTGAGATGAACGCGGGCAATGTGTCGGAGGCGCGAGCGCGCTTCGAGCAAAGCCTCGAACTTCAGGAGACTCCACGGGTCCTTCAAGATCTCGCACGCCTCGACGAGGGGATTGGCGATCCTGAGACCGCGGCCCGTCGCTATCGGCGTGCGCTCGACCTGACCACCGGCGACACGATTCAGGCCCAGCGCGAACGAGCCAAGATCCTCGAGCGGATGGGCGGCGCGTTCCGCGCGGCCAACAATGAACAGGCCGACCGCATGTACGAAGAGGCGCTCCGTATCTGGGACCAGCTCGTGCCGGTTCTGGTCTCGGCCCTCGAGCAGAACGCATCGATGCAGGAGCTTCTTCCTCCGGGGAGCGACTGGGCGAGCGACGCCACCGAAGCGCTCGGGCTGTCCCACCTCCGCCGAGGGATTCTCCTCGACCGACTTCGACGTCGCGACGATTCACTCGCCGCATTTCGCCAGGCCATGGAGGTCGCTCCGGGTCGCCAGGAGGTCTATGCGGGAATCCTCTCTCACATGGTCGTGAGTCAGCCCGACGTTCCGTTCGCCACCGAGGTGTTTCTCGACGCTCAGCGCGAAAGCTCCCTCGACCCCGAGTGGCGGGTCTACTTTGCGCTCTGGCTCGAAGCGATCTCCAGTCGGGCCGGCCAAGATCTCGGTTCGGAAGCGAACGCTGTGCTTCGGGCGCATATCGCCGAAGAGGAGTGGCACGGGGCGCTTGCTCGATTCGGCCTCGGAGAACTCGAGTACGAAGAGCTCCTCGGCGCCGCCGCGAATGTCGGCCAGCGCGCCGAAGCCCATTTTTATGAGGGAGCGCGCCTTCTCCGGCGCGGCGATCAGGACGGCGCCCGGGCCCGCTTCGAACAGGTGCGCCAGACCCACATGATCAACTTCTACGAGTTCACCATGGCCGGCGAACTCCTGCAGACGAACTGACGCGTCTTTAAGCGATCGCGATTTGGGCGGCCGTCTCCCCGTCGGCCAAGGTAGGATACTGTGGAGTGCGGTCGGGGCTTGCTTTCGTTTCGAAGAGCGACTCAACTTGGAACCGTGAAGACCTCCCTCACCGGCATTCAGGCGAGCGGTGTGCCTCATCTGGGGAACTACCTCGGCGCCTTTCGCCCAGCGCTCCGCCTGCAGGACGATAGTACGTATCGAACGTTCTATTTCATCGCCGACTACCACGCGCTCACCTCGGTTCGAGACCCAAGTGCCCTGCGCCAATCGGTGATCGATGTCGCGGCGTCCTGGCTGGCTTGTGGCCTGGACGACCGCAAGACGGTGATCTATCGACAGAGCGACGTTCCCGAAGTCTTCGAGCTCATGTGGGTTCTGAGCTGCGTCACCGCGACGGGCCAGCTCGAGCGTGGGGTTTCCTACAAGGACGCGCTGGCCAAGGGCGACGCGCCCAACGCCGGAATCTTCAACTACCCCGTGCTCATGGCGGCGGACATTCTTCTCTACGGCGCCAACGTCGTTCCGGTGGGCCGCGATCAGCTCCAGCATCTCGAGCTCACCCGCGACATTGCCGAGCGGGTGAATCACCTCTTCGGTGATGACCTCTTGGTGGTCCCCGAGCCGATGATCACCGAAGCTCCTCTCGTGCCCGGGACCGACGGCCACAAGATGAGTAAAAGCCGAGGCAACGGTATCCCGATCTTTGCGCCACCCAAAAAGCTTCGAAAAGCGGTGATGTCGATCAAGACGAGTTCGGAGGAGCTCGACGAACCCAAAGACCCAGATAGATCCACCGTGTTTCAGCTCTACAAGCTCGTCGCATCCACGCCCGCCGCCGAAGAGATGGCGGAGAAGCTGAAGAAGGGTGGCTATGGCTGGGGCCACGCGAAGGAGGACCTCTACCAGGCGCTCGAAATCGAGCTGGCACCGAAGCGCGAGCGCTACGAAACGCTGCGGAGCAAACCCGAGGTCGTGGATCGGATCCTCGCGGAGGGTGCCGACAAAGCTCGGGTGATCGCCCGCGGCACGATGGAGCGGGTCCGAAAAGCGATCGGCATCGGTCGCGTGGCCGCAAAGCGCGATCGCACCGAGAAAAAAACCCTGAAGCTCAAGAAGTCAGAATGATGGACCGTCCTTTCCGCATCCTCGGACTACAGCAGGTGGCCGTCGGAGCGCCAAGCAAAGCCGAACTTCGCACCCTCTGGGTCGACCTTCTCGGGCTGACGCCTCGCGGGTCCTTTCGAAGCGAACGGGAAAATGTCGACGAGGACATTCTCGCGGTGGGACCCGCGCCCTTCGAAGTCGAAGTCGATCTTATGGAGCCGATCGATCCGGAGGCCAAACCCAAGGTGCATGTGCCTCCGCTCAATCATATCGGTCTGTGGGTCGACGATCTCAAAGCCGCGGTCGACTGGCTCGAGGGCAACGGGGTCCGCTTCGCGCCCGGCGGGATTCGGAAGGGCGCCGCCGGACACGACGTATGTTTCATTCATCCGAAGGGCAAGCCAGAAGCGGGCCTCCCGGTGGGCGGCGCCGGCGTGCTCATCGAGCTTGTCCAGGCTCCCAAGGGCCTCGTCGAAGCGGTGGATCGGTCTTTGCTTTCTACCTAAGGACCCTTGGCGTTCAGCGAACATATCTTCGGTCTCGCTGCATCGTTCTTTCCAGTTCCGTCCATGACGGCCCCTCTTCGATGGGAATTCCTTCGGAAATGTTGACCAGAGCCATCCACTCGGCGGTTGGCCATCCTGCGACAGGTCCGTACGATCGTGAACTTTGGTTGGCACATGACCTACGTTGAACGACACCTGTTCACACTCCTCGCCGTTGTCCTGTTGGGCACGGTCTTCGGCGCGTCGTCCGCGTCCGCCGACCGAGTGGTGCTCTTACCGGCGCAGGGCGAGGAGATTCACCGCGAGCGACTCGACGACATTGAAGACGCGGTGGCGGAGGCGATCGTGGCCACCGGTCACGAGGCGCTCACTGAAAGTGGCGTCAGCAACGACGCCGCGCCGCCCACGACGGCCAACGAGATGCGCGCAGTCGCCGAGATTCAGAACGCCCAGTATCTCGTCATCATTCGAGCGACCATCGAAGAGCGGTCATACCGACTCCAGGTTCGGGTCGGGTATGCACCGGAGACGCGGGTTGAAGAGCTCGAGGCCCTCGTCTACTTCGCGGGTGAGGAAGAACGCCTTCGGGACATCTTCGCCGCGCTCCTTCGGCCCGAGGGCTTGGGCGAGGACGCGGTACGCCTTACCCAGGATCCCCAAAGCCCCGAAGCTGCGGCGGCCGAAGAGGAGCGGCGCCGCCAGGAAGAAGAAGAGGCGCGGCGGCGAGAAGAGGAAGAGCGAGCCCGGGAGGAATTTCTGGAGCGAGAGCGTCAGCGCGAGCTCGAGGCTCAGCAAACAGCAGAGGAACGCTGGGAGAACCGTGAGCGATACGGGACGCCGCAGCTCTGGGTGGCGAGTCTCGGCGCCGACATTCGGCCGATCATCGCCAACGACTCGGACCGGCGAGGCGGAGTTCTCGGCGGCGCGTCTCTCCGACTCGGTCGGTCGTTTCCGCAGATTCCGGGTCTCGAAGCGCGGGTCGCGTTTGACCTGAGCGGAGGCGCTCAGAACTCGATCGCGTTCGCCGCCGGCGCGGTCTACGCGCTCAGCCCGTTCGAGTTTCCGCTCCATATCGGCGGCACCCTCGAACTTGGATACCACCAGGCACTCAGCGGAAACCGGGTCCCGGGCTTTTTGGTCCGCGGGGGTCCGGTGTTCATCTGGCGCCCCTTCTCCCAGATCTATCTCGAGGCACAGGCGCCCGAGTTCATGTTCATTTCATCGAACAACGGCGTCCTGACCCTGGGTGCGTCTGTTCGGGCAGGCGTCCGCTTCTAGCGAGGCACTCGAAATAGCCCGACTATTCCCCCCCGGCCGTGACGACGCAGAGCCGTCCCCCTCCGAGGTCCGGTGGGAAACCCAAGGATTCACCTCCCGGAACATCAAGATCTCGTGTCCGCGGGAAACTTCTTCTCCCCGCGGGCGTCTTCACAAGTGAATGCGGTGGTTCGTCGCGGGTCTAATCATGATCTCCGTCCTGGGACCGGTCCGATCCGGCGCCGGGCAGTGGGGAGCGGTGACCTTGCTGAGCCACGAGCACGAGCCCACGGTGGTCAAACGCGCCACCCTGGTCCTGCTCCGCGAGGGCAGTCGGACGGTCTCGTTGCTCCGACCGGAGGCTCACCTCACCCCAAATAGCGCCATCCTCGTGCGATACGAGGCGCAGGTCGAAGATCCAGCCCTGACGTCCACGGCCGTTGTGGATCAGCTGCTGTCCTACTCCGCTCCTCGAGTGGTGGCCTTTTCGGGAGGAGAAGGCTGCGCGGTTCCCACCGCTCCCGCAAGTTCGCCGACGGCTCCCGCCGATGGCACCTATGAGCTCGCGCTCCTCCGACCGGCGTCTCGTGCCGCGCTCGTCGACATCCTCCGAACCCAGGGGCTCGTCGCGACCGTTCAAGACTTCGAACCGATCGGTCGCGACACGCACTTCGTGTTCGCGCGACGCCGCGACACCCGCGCCGAGGCGAGCCCACCGATCATTCGAGTGGTCCAGGAGCAACGAGTCCTTCGCGCGCCGGTCGGCCCACAGGGGCTCGACGAGCTCGTGCTCTTCGTGGTCGCCCGACAGCAGCGGTACGCTCCGGCGGCACACGTCACGATCCCGACCAATCTCGTGGTTCATGCACGAACCTGGAACGACGCGCCGGCGTTTTATCGAACGCTCCTCCGCGATACCGCGCGACATCATCCCGGCGCGGCGATCACGGAGTTTGCCGGCCAGCGCGACCGGCCGCTCGACGGCTCGACGCTCGATACGCTCGGAGCAACACTTCTTCCCTCCGCCCGGCCCGAGGGACCCGCTCGCGCCGACGTCCACAGTGTCCGTGCGGTCGTAGGACGAGTGGACGTTCCCGCGCTCCGCTCTGGACTTCGGGACCTCGACTTTCCGCGCTGCGCTAACCTCTCCTCGACCGGCGAGCTCCAGGTCACCGCCGACCTTCGCGCCAACGGCTCGGCCGCGCGGGTGCGGGTCCGGACCGCCTCGAGAAACCTGCATCGGTGCATCGAGGAAGAGCTTCGCCGCCTGCGTCCGGTCGACGTATCCCGGCGTCCCTCTACGATCTCGTTTCGGCTCGCGTTTCGCCGCGATCGGCGGACCCACGCACCGGAAGAGTTCGCGGTGTCTCGGCTTCGTTTCCTGTTCGGAGACCGGGCGCCGAACGCGATCGAGCTCCGACCGGCCCCAGGAATCCGCGGCGGCGAAGGGCAGCCGGTCGACCGCGAACTTCGGTCGGGAGCCCAGCCCGCAGGGCGCAACCGGTTCTTTGCGCGCTACGCCATCGTTCCGAACTCCCGGCAGTGTCCTGGCCCTTTTGAGACCCATCGACGGTCCATCGACGCGTTCCCTGCGGCAACCGGCCCGCCCCCCGCGGATTCGCTCGACCCATGGCTTGCCGAGCCGCCGGTGCGGCCGAGGGTTCCCCGCAAACCCGCCACCCTTCCCACGATGGTTCAGTGGATCGTCAGCTGATGACGCTTCGGACCTTGGCTACGATCAGGTCCACACCCACATTGTTGTCGCCGCCCTCGGGAATGATCACGTCGGCCCAACGCTTGGAAGGCTCGACAAACTGGAGATGCATCGGGCGCACCGTCTTGTAGTACTGGTCTCGCACCGACTGAAACGTCCGGCCTCGATGCTCGATGTCCCGCCGAATGCGTCGAAAGGCCCGGATGTCTGGATCGGTGTCGACAAAGACCTTGAGGTCAAACATCGCCCGGAGTCGCTCGTCCACGAGCGTGAGGATGCCTTCCACCACGATCACCGGCGTCGGCTCTACCGGAATCCGCTTTCCCTGTCGCAGGTGATTCGTGAAGTCGTAGACCGGTGTGAGTACGGCACTCCCGGACCGAAGTTCTCGAAGATGGCCAACCAGGAGCTCGGTTTCGAGCGAATCCGGATGGTCATAGTTCAAGGCACAGCGTTCTTCGTAGCTCAGCTCGGGCCGGTCCCGGTAATACGCATCGTATTCGATCATGCTCACCGAGGTCGCCGGCACGGACGCACCGATCCTCTGTGCCACGGTCGTCTTTCCCGAACCGGTCCCACCCGCAATTCCAATCACAAAGCTCACGGTGCAAGCCTACCAGGTCCGCCGGCGCATCGAAGACGGGGCGCTCGAGACGTGTCGCGGTCGGCCCACAGTCGATGCCTTCCTCCGAGCCAGCGAGCGGATGAAGGACGGCCCTGACGGCCTCGCCGGGTCGGCCAAAGGCCTCCGTGACGGAGGTCGTCCTATCGTTGATTCGGAGCGATGACGATGCTGGCGTCGACGGTCTCAGTAGACCCATCAAAGTCGTTTACAAACGTCGCCGTGGTATTCACTCGGACGGTGTCGGCGGTTGGACCGGGGTGAACCGTGACCTTCACCTCGTCCGCCAAGCTATCGTAGTAGTACCAGTCGTCGTTCCTCGGACCGCTGCAGCCCATCACCGAAACATAGGCATACGACTCGCCGTCGTCGTAGCGCCCTAGGATGTCAGCGACATAGGAGTCACCAATCTCGAGCTCATCCAAGGGGTAGATATCGAGCCCCTGCATCACCACGCCTTCACGGCCCCGTGCTCGAAGATCGATATAGGCCTCGCCGTCGTATGTGTACGCATGCTCGACCCAGGCGCCGCTCGACACCTGCACGTCTCCGACGCCGCCGCGCAACTCGGGATTGCTCGCGGTGAGCGGGGAACCAAACCCTCCGCCCTCTTCATCAAAAGCACATGCGGGGGTAGCCACGAGGACCGCGATCACGATGAGCGACAAGCGCCTGGAGTTCTCCACCGTTCTGAGGTTCGCAACTGCTGTACCTTTCCATAAACCCAGAAGAAAGCGCGAATCGGCTTCAGCGCACCGTGACCTCGATTTCACAATCACGCCGCGAGTGAGACAGTTCGACGCAACTCGCGCCTCTCGGCTGCGGTCACTGCGTCGCGGAGATGCGATCAACTCCGGCATCGATCGACTCCCCCGCGAGCCTCTGCCAGTTTCTTGCTCGACTCTGCCGGTTTCTTGCTCGGTTCGGCCGATCGACCGCATTGTTCGTTCATGAAACTCCGCCCGCTGGTCCTCCTCACCGCCTCCTTTTTCGGAGGCTGCATGTTTCAGAATGTGAGCACCGCCACCCGGTTCCGCGATGCGGTCGACGGCGTGAACGAAGAAGCACGCTGGAATCGGATGGATCTCGCGACGCAGCGGGTTCATCCGGAATACCGCGCCGACTACGCGCTCACGCGCTACCAATGGGGCCGAGCCATTCAAATCGCCGACACCGAGGTGGTGTCGCTGCAGCTTGGCGAAGGCGAGGAAGCCGCGACGAGCACGGTGGCGATCAGCTGGTACAGCCTTCAGACGATGACGCTTCACACCACCGTGATTCGCCAACGTTGGGAACAAATCGGAGGAACCTTCACCCTTCGCGAAGAAGAGGTCCTCGATGGAAACCCCCGGCTCATCGAACCTCCGGAGCCGCCGGCCAACGAAGAAGCCGAGGGGTAGCTCCACCGAAGAAATGGGGAGCTCGTCCGCTCCACCGCGCGCCACTGCGTACGCCTCACGCTATTGCCCACGAACCTGCGTCCTCCCCTCGACGAGGACGAGCGCATTGACCTCCGCTGGGATGCCCCGCTCCGCCGCAACGTCCGGATCGGTTCGATAGTGGATTAGTCGATACGCCACTTCCTCGGTCGCGGGAAGCTCGGAACGGAGCGTGAGCACCCGTCCCGCGCGAACTCGGGTGTCATCGACCTCGGCGAGAAGGAAACGCTCCTCGCCTTCGAACTCCGCTAGCTCGGGCCCGAACCAGCGTTGAAGCCGATGGACCCGCTCTTCGCGGCCCCCCCGAAGCTCGAGACGGATCTGGCGGAACATGTCCCCGGTGGGAGCGGCGTGACCGAGGTGTTCCGGAACGATGCGTACGCGAACCGAGGTCCGGCCGTTCTCACGCCGCGCCAGCACCCGAACCGAAAGCGCATCGGGGGCGAGCTCCCGGCCGCGAAAGTCGTGTGCACGATACGTCCCATCGCGCCCGATTCGGCGCGGCATATGGCAGCTCTGGCAGGTGTCACCGGCCCGCGCGGAAGGGCTCCTCTGCCACTCGCGGAGCGTGTTCTGAAGCGGCCGATCCGGATGATAGGAAAGATCGGGGGCGTGGGCGGCGCTTGGAAAATCGAACTGGTGGCAAGGAGCGCAAAAGGCAGACGTTCCAAGCTCCGGCACCCGCTCGATGGGATGACTCGCCTCGCCGCGACCAAAGCGTCCAAGGATCCGCCCCTCGCGAAGATGGCACGTGGCGCAATCGACGCCTTGCTCCCCGCCGGCGGGCGAGCTGACAAAGCGCGGCGCATGACATTCTCGGCAGAAGTTCAGCTCGTTTCGAGCATACTCGGCATGAAACACCGGGTTACTGAACGAGTGGTGATGCAGCGAGTCTTCCCACTCGGCGGCGATCTCCGCATGGCATCGAGCGCAGTTTCGAAACGAGGCAGGCTCTCGGCCCGGATCGATCGGTCCGCCGCCCGGGGGGATCGGCGCACGACGATCGAAAGCCTGGCTCTCCGAAACCAGGCGCTCGACTCCGAGGAGCGCAACGCCGAGGAGCACGACTCCAAGCACGATCCATCGCGCCCGCATCAGGGGAGCTCGGGACCCGGCACCACCCAGGCGTCCTCGACGTACGCGACGACCCTTCGCTCGACTTCGGGATTGCAGAGGATCGCCTCATCGTCTTCGGGCACAGGTCGACCTTCGGCATCGCGCTCACACGGGCCACCCGACGCTTCCCATTCGAGGGTTTCGATTCGGAGCTCGGGATGCCCGTCGCCGTCCTCATCCTCGAAGTCCACCAGCCGGAGTTGCTGCATGGCCGAGTCCATTTGACCCTCGGTGTGGTCCATCACTTGAAGAAGCACTTGGGGCTCGAGGTCGTCGCGAAAGATCCCGAGGTGCCCCTCGACGTAGTAGTCGTAGACACCGCCGCGAAGGGTCTCGGAACGCACCCGGCTGCGGTATCGAACGAAGAGCTCGGGTCGATCATCGAAGTCGATGTCTTCGAACTTGAACGCTTCGACCTCGTCCAGAGTGCAGCGAAACGGAAGCGTCCGGGTCGCCTGAATCTCAATCTCGCCGCCCCAGTCGGCCGGTCGGCCTGCCGGTGATGCCTCGATGTCGGCGCGAACGAGCCCCGCTTCGAGGCAGGGTCCCGCTTCCGTGAGGGACGACCGGCACTGCTCCCGCCCTTCAGCCCGCGACGACGCTTGCGCCACGCAGGCGTCGTACGCGCTGTAGGTATAGAAGGCGAACACCGTGCTGGCCTCGCCGACCTCGATTCGGTGAGCCGCGTCGAAGTTCACGTTGGCCCCGTGGCGCTCTCGAAGAACGCTTCGAACTCGACGCGCCATCTTCTCTGGCACCGCTCCCGACGCACCAACGGCAGATAGAGCGTCTGGTGATGACGTTTCGTCGGAGCTCGGCGACCCTTCCGAGCGTTCCGCCGATCCCTGCTCCCCCGTGCTTTGCTCGCCTGCGGCCCTCTCCTCCACCGCCGTCTCCTCCGCAGCTCTCGCACCCGGTCCCGCAGGTTCGGAGTTTGGAGGCGCCTCGCCGAGTGCGGTGAGTTCTACCCCGGGCTCCGAAGAAGCAGGTTCTGCCGGTTCATCACCGCAGGCGACGAGCCCATGGATGCCCACCCCGAGGACAAACCCCGCACCGGCGAGCCGGATGGCGATCCGAGTCATCGATCCATCGTGCCGGACACTCTGGCGAAATTCGAGCGAGATCACCGACGCCAACCAACGAGCGGTCAGCGATACGATGGGGTTCCGGGACGGAGGAGCTCTCGTTCGCGCTCGCGCACCTGACGCTCGAGACCCTCGACGCGCTCCCGCGCCGGCGCGCGCGCGCTCAGCCGATTGAGCAACCACACCACGCCGATGGCGAGCGAAACCACTCCGATGCTTCCCACGACCACGAACCCCGCGATCTCTCCCGACGTCAGGGTATCGAGACCGTAGTCGTTTCCGATGGTCGCCAGCGTCGATGCACCAATGAGCAGCATGCCGCCACCGACCGCGGTCAACACCACCGGCCAGGTCAGCCGGTATTCCGCGAACTCTTCCTTCGCGACCGCGAGGCGTCGGTTCAGGAGCTGAAGCTCCGCATCATGGTTGAGCCGAAGGCGCGCCGCGGCGAGCGCCGCCGTCTGAGAGCTGGGATAGACCTGCGCTCCACCGGACGACACCGGCGGTGGTGCGACTTGGTAGTTTGTCGGAGGCGCAGGCACCTCCCCAAGACTGGAAGCCTCGGCCGGAGTGCTCCCCGTGCCTGGAGGGATCTGTTCTCCATTGGGTGTGGGGGCCGGAGGACTGGACGGGCTTTGATCTGGCGGGCTTTGATCTGAAGGGCTTTGATCTGAAGGGCTTTGATCCGGAGGGCTTTGATCCGGAGGGCTTTGATCCGGAGGAGTCTCGGTCGGCTCGCCGTAGCCCGCGGGCGGGCTCAGATCATCGCCGGTTTCCGATTGGGCGTGAGCGGTCGCCGAAAGAAGCAGGGCGACCACGAAGGGGACGAATCCCCGTCGTAGATCAGCCGGCCGCATCCTCTTCCTGCTCAGCCTCTTCCTCCGGGGCGCCATACATCATTTCGGCCATGCGGTAAGCGCTGAGCTCGAGAGCGGTCAACGCTTCCTTTATCGATATGGCATCGCCGGCGCCTTCGATCAAACCCTTGAGGTTGTTGATGTCGAGCTGAACCGCGGCAAGCACGTCGGGCGGCACCAATTCGGCGCACTCCACCACCGCCCGTTCGCTCGAGAAGAGCAGGGTATCCGCGGTATTCTTGAGCTCTGCGAGCTCTTTGCGCTTTTCATCGCTCTGCCGGTATTGGTCGGCTTCGCCGATGATTTTTTCGATCTCATCCTGAGTGAGGCCGCTCGACGCCACGATTCGGACCGACTGCTCGGTGCCCGTCCCCAGATCCTTGGCGCTCACATTGACGATCCCATTGGCATCAATATCGAAGGTCACCTCGATCTCGGGCACGCCGCGCGGCGCGGGAGGAATCGGCGAGAGCTCGAACTTGGCAAGCGTCTTGTTGTCCGCGGCCATCTCGCGTTCGCCTTGAAGCACGTGAATCGGCACGAACGGCTGGTTGTCCACGCTGGTGGTAAAGATTTCCACCGCCCGCGTCGGAATCGTCGTGTTGCGGGAGATTAGCTTGGTGAACACCCCGCCGCCGGTTTCGACGCCGAGGCTCAGTGGCGTGACGTCGAGGAGCAGTACCTCTTCGACATCGCCAGTGAGGGCCGCCGCCTGAAGGGCCGCGCCCATGGCCACGACTTCATCCGGGTCGACCGACTTGCTCGGCTTCTTGCCAAAGAACTCCGTGACCTTTTTCTGAACGAGCGGCATCCGGGTCTGGCCACCGACAAGAATCACTTCGTCGATGTCGGTTGACTGCACGCCCGCATCGGAAAGAGCCTGCTTGCAGGGTTGGAGGGTTCGCTCGACAAGGTCCGCGACCATGATCTCGAAGTCGCTCCGCCGCACTGTGGTCACAAGATGCTTCGGTCCGCTTGCGTCCGCCGCGATAAACGGAAGGTTGATCTCGGTCTCGAGGGACGTCGATAGCTCGTGCTTCGCTTTTTCCGCCTGCTCCTTGAGCCGCTGAAGCGCTACCCGGTCCTCCCGGAGGTCCATGCCGTTCTCTTTCTCGAAATGGTCGGCAAGGGACTGCACCAGCGCGTTATCGAAATCTTCGCCTCCGAGGTGGGTGTCGCCATTCGTCGACTTGACGGTGAACACCCCGTTTCGAATCTCGAGGACCGAAACGTCAAACGTGCCGCCCCCAAGGTCGTACACGACGACGCGCTCGCCTTCCTTCTTGTCGAAGCCGTATGCGATCGACGCGGCAGTGGGCTCGTTGATGATTCGTTTGACGTCGAGGCCTGCGATCTTTCCCGCGTCCTTGGTGGCTTGGCGCTGGGCGTCGTCGAAGTACGCCGGCACGGTCACCACCGCCTCGGTGATCGATTCGCCGAGATACTCCTCGGCCACCTTCCGCATCTGCTCGAGGATCATCGCCGAGAGCTCGGGGGGCGAGTATTCCTTCTCGCCCGCGAGCACCCACGCGTCACCGTTCATCGCCTGCACCACGCGGTAGGGCACGGATTGGCGGTGCCGGACCGCCTCTTCCGAATCGAACTTGCGGCCCATGAGCCGCTTGACCGCGAACACTGTGTTCTCGGGATTCGTCACCGCTTGGCGCTTGGCGACGCTCCCCGTCCGGCGCTCGCCCTCGGACGTAAACGCGATGACCGACGGCGTGGTTCGACTCCCCTCCGCATTCGGGATCACCACCGGCTCGCCGTTCTCCACGTAGGCGACGCAGGAGTTCGTGGTGCCCAGATCGATGCCGATGACTCTGCTCATACCATTGGCCCGCCAACGGAGATCCGTCAGCGCTAGTTTTCCTGGCTCTCCTTCTCTTCGCGGCTCTCCGGCTCGGCTTCGGCCGCACCATCCGCGTCCGGGTCCTCTCCTTCGTCGTCCGCCTCTTCGACCGGCGCGGCGGCGGGAGGCTTGGCTACGACAACCATGGCCGCTCGGAGGAGCTTGTCGCCGAGCCGATAGCCCGGCACGACCTCGGCCACGATCGACCCCGCAGGGTGGTCGGTGGTTTCGATCTGCTGGACCGCATCATGGAGGTTGGGATCGAAACGCTCGCCTTCGCTCTGAATGCGCTCGAGCCCGAGCCGCTTCGCGGTGTCTTCGAACTGGCGGAGCACCATCCGAACGCCGTCGGCGACCGCCTTGGCGTCGGTCGCGCTGTCCGCCGCCTGAACTGCGCGCTCGAGATTGTCGATGACCGGAAGCACCTCGCGGAGAATGTCGTCTCGGCCCCGTCGGTTGGCCTCTTCGAGATCGCGTTTGGTGCGCTTTCGGAAGTTATCGAAGTCGGCGGCGGTCCGAAGAAGCTGATCCTTCAGCTTGTCGCGCTCCGCCGCTAGGGCGTCGGCAGCGGAGACAGGTTCTTCCTTCGAACCTTCCGCGCCGTCTCCTTCCACCGGTGCCTCCGGTGCCGTTGCCTCCGTCGACTCGGCCGATGCGGTGCCTTCCTCGTTGCTCACGGACTGGTTCTCCTCTTCCTCGGGGACTCGCGTCACGCCCGAGGATAGGCCGCATTTCCCGGTCGGAACACTACGTTTTTTCGTCGGTCGCGGCCCCACCGAGCAGCTCACCCATGGTCTGCGCGGTGAACTCGACGAGGGGGACGATTTTGCCGTAGTCCATTCGAGAAGGCCCGATGACCCCCACTGTGCCTGTGGAGTTTTCACCGTGGCGGTAGCTTGCGGTAATCAAGGACACGTCTTCCATGTCGGCGAGGTTGGTCTCGGACCCGATGAGCACCTGAACCCCGCCGACGAGCATGGTCTGATCGAGAATCTCCAAGAGGAGTTCGCGATCCTCGAAAGCCCGAAGATAAGTTCGGATCTTCTCTCCACTGTCGAACTCGGGGCGGTCGAAGAGCAGGTCCTGGCCCTCGATCACCAGGTTTGGTGGCCCTTTGTTGTCGAGCGTGGCGGTCAGGAGGGCTGACGCCGCTTCGGCCAACTCTTTGTATTGGCCTCGCTCGTCTTGAAGATGCGTGGCGAGGGTTTCACGAATCTGCTTGAGCGAGCGGTTCTCGACGATATCGCGCAAATAGTTGTGCACCCGTTCCAGGGTCGACGCATCGATTTCGCGGTCGAACGAAAGGACACGGTTCTGCACCACTCCGGACGCGGTGACCAACACCGCAAGGAGCTGATTGCTGGGCAGACTGACGAAGCGGAGCTCGTGGAGGGGCTCCTCGGCGGGCTTCGCTGGCGCCACGATCGAGGCGGTTCCGGTCAAACTGGCGAGCAACCGCCCGGTCTCCCGGATGATCTCCTGGGGCGGCCCGCCGAGCGAACGCATTCGATGCGCGATCGCCTCGCGATCCTCCGCGGCGATCTCCCGCATCTGGACGAGCGCGTCGACGAATAGGCGGAATCCCGAGTGAGTGGGAATGCGACCCGCGCTCGTGTGAGGCTGGGTGAGGAGCCCCGCGTCTTCCAGGTCCGAAAGAACGTTTCGAATGGTCGCGGGGGACAGGTTCAGCCCGTAACGCCGGGCCAGCTTGCGGGACCCGACCGGCTCACCAGTCGAGATGTACTCGGTGATGACCGCGTATAAGATCTTGCGAGAGCGAAACGAAAGCTGCGCAGGAGCGTTCAAGTCCTTGACAGCGTGAAAAGTTCGGATGTGAGTGTCAAGCAACTCACGGTTTCCCCTGCTTCGCCTCGATCACCGCGTTCGGCAATACGCCCGACTGGACCAGCGTTCCCGCGAGCGAACGGTTCGCTCAGGTTCCGAGCACCGAACGGAAAGGGCTCTTCGGTCGACTCGTTTACGACCCCTCGAAACCCGAGGGTCGGCGATGGCTTCATACGGAAGCCCCAGAATCCGAAGCGCCGGAACCCGTGCTCCGGCAACCAACGCAGCATTCGGCGAACGACACCCACAACCCGAATAGCCACTGGGACAGCCCTCGTCATCGCCTGGCGAGCCAGAAGGGCCACGCCACGCTTGATCACCGTGCACGGGGCGAGCGCCGGCGAGCACGCCGAGGCTCTCGACTCTCGACTCTCGACTCTCGGCTTGCGGTCTGCCGACCGAGACCTGGAGGAGTTCCTACATCAGCAACCTTCCTACGCGAGCCGAGCGCTCGTGCGGCAAACGTATTTGACATCTGCGACCGGTCGGCGAGCTGGCGGCCTCTCGATTTGCCCGGGTCGCGGCGCTTCGTTATCAAGAGGTTCGTGACGGCAAAGATCACCAAGCGTGTGCGACCGCTCGGCGGTGGTCGCAAACGGGTCACTCAGGCGGGCGACGCGGCGTACTCGATGTTCTACGAGCTGGGTTGGGCGATTGGAGACCTGAGACGGCGCCGACATCTTCGGCGAGCCCTTCGACGAGCCGGCAACCCCGTGGCCATCGGCGCCGCCAAGGAGGGCTGGATTCGGATCACGGGCACCTGCGAGCTCCTGGATCCGGTCATTTCGCCGACCCGGGAACGCGTGGCTGCCTATTGGGTGCACCGACAGGAAGAGGAACAGCTCTTCCTGTCCGGCACGAACACTCCGGTCACATGCATGGTGACCTATCAGATGAGAGACGCGGGCCGGTTCATCATTCGGGATGGCGGGCACGTGGCAGTACTCGGCTTCGGCTCACTGGTGTTGATCACGACGGCCGGCGACCGACTCGATCCTGGGAAACCCGGCTCGCTCATCCTTCGGGGCGGCGATCCGGTCACCGTGGTCGGCGAGGCGAGTTTCGGCGACGTGCCGTCGGCATCGGCGGTGATGTTTGCGGGATTTCGAAAAGTCAGTCGGCCTCTCGTCTTTGGAGGCTCCGCTACGAATCCGACCTATGTCCTCACGCAGCGCGAACGACAGGAACGCTAGTTCGGAAACTGGAAGATCAGCTCGCCTTCGCGAGCCATTCCGAGTTCGTCCCGAGCGATCCGCTCGAGCGATGCAGGGTCGGTGCGAAGGGCATCGACATCACGCTGGAGGTTCCGGACTTCTCGGGTGAGGCGCTCGTTTTGCGCTTCGATCTCCCGGAGCTCCGACCGAAGGGCGTCATAGCGAGGAAGCCCCTGCTCATCGAGGATGCGAAGAGGCACAACTACGATCGCCAGTACGAGAAGCCCAAAGGGAAAGAGCCACCCGATCAACACGGCCGTTCTGCCCATCGCTCGAGTCTCGCTTAGGAGCCGAAGACGACCAAAATTCTGACGGTTGGTGGGTCGGCGAGCGGAGCACTCCGGTCGGGAGGTTCACGACCCGGTACGAGTCGTCTCCAAATTCGCGACCGTGTGATTTCGCTGGGTTGCGAGACGTGGTGAGACAAAGAATGACCTCGTCCCCGTTTTCTTGGTGGGATGGCGGATGCGCAGTACCAACAGGGGGGCTGATGTCCACCCTTGTGCAGGCTGCGCTGACTGTTCGAAAGACCGCTCGGGCTTCGTTTGGCCTCGCGTCGGCGGGCCTCTTTGGCATCTTGGTGTTTCTCGGAGTGTTTCGGGTCGACCCGGCGGAGCTTGGCCTGGCCCACGGCGCGGTGTCCGTCGCCTGGCTCGGCGTCTTTCTGATGCGGCTCTTTTCTCGGAGCCGGCAGGATCGTCAGGTCCTCACCGACGTGGAGCTCGGACTCCTTCTCCTCACCGCGATGCACGCGATCGTGCAACTTGGCGGAGGCATTCAGGGCCCCCTTTATCCCGTGGTGTATGTCCTGGTCGCGTTTCTTGCGTCGTTCTCTCGGGGCGTGGCCAGCAGCGTCCTCATTGGGGCCGCGATCGGATTCGAGGCGATTCTCTACTTCTGGGCCGAGGACCACGACGACCCCGAGACCTTTCTCGTGCACGCGGTGTTTCTTCTCCTCTTCGGCAGTCTGAACCTCCTGTTCACTCGTGTGGAAATCGCTCGGGTTCGAAAGACGAGTCAGCGCCAGCTCGATCGAGAGCGCGAGCGGGTAAAGGACGACGCGCGCGTGTTCCGTCTCGTATCGGCGGCCAGCGAAACCGCCGCCAACGACGACGAACGACTCTTTCGCTCGAGCCTTCAGGAAGTTCACAACGCGCTCTTTCACCTCCTCGACATGCTTCGGCGGACCCTCGAGCTTCATACCTGCGTGGTGCTGTTCCACGACGAAGCGAGCGACGAGCTTCGGATCGTCGAGCTTGCCACGGGAAGCGACGCGATCGCCGAAGGGCCCTTCGCGGTGGGAAGCGGCGCGGTCGGTGCGGTGGTCAAGCGCAAGGTCACCATGAATCTCGAGCACCTCAAGCCCAGCTACAAAGGGCTCTGCTACTACGACGAGCCGGCGGGCGTGCGAAGCTTCGTGGGAATCCCAGTACTCGACCAAGATCACGTGCGCGGGGCGCTTTGCGCGGACCGACTCGAGGACCGACCGTTCACCGCGCGAGACGAAGAGATCCTCGAAGGGGCGATCCGGCAGATTCTCCGGACGCTGGAAAATGAACGAATCTTCGTCCAGCTCGAGCGAAGCAAGCGAGAACAGACGGTGCTGTATCGCGCCTCCCAGCGCCTTGGCGCCGCAATGACCGAAGACGAGGTGCTCGATGCGGGGCTCGAGGCAGCGCAAGAGATCGCTCCCTTCGACTTCGCCGCGGTGACCCTTTACGACGTGAAGAAGCGCCGCCACACCATCCGCCGTGCGGTCGGAACCGGATCGGATAAGTTTCAAAGCCTCAGCTTCCGCGACAACACGTCGCTCACCGCGATGGCCGTCAAGAACCGCCACTATCTCCCGTACCGGGGCGAGTACGACGCCAAGCAACAAGTGGTCTACACCAAGCGAGCCAACCTCAAGGGCATGCAGTCGCTGCTCATCATGCCGCTCATTGTGCGCGAAGATGCGATCGGCACGATGGCCCTCGCCGCCGAACGAAAAGATGCGTTTGGCAACGCACTTCGGCCGACGCTCCA
The DNA here is from genome assembly GCA_039187775.1 of Myxococcota bacterium. Taxonomy (GTDB): domain Bacteria; phylum Myxococcota_A; class Polyangia; order Polyangiales; family JBCCZL01; genus JBCCZL01. Next base: position 662 of record JBCCZL010000115.1, on the reverse strand, counting down.
GCTCCTTGCCAACCATGTCGCGGTGGCCCTCGCCAACGCGGCCGCGGTGCGGACATTGGAGGAGATGGCCACCACCGATGGCCTCACCGGTTGCCTCAACAAGCGGGCGTTCCTTCAGGAGCTCGACTCGAAGCTCGTGTCGGCCGAGCGGTTCGGCCGGCCGCTTTCGCTTCTCGTGACCGACATCGACCACTTCAAGAGTGTCAACGACACCTACGGCCACGCCACTGGGGACGTGGTGATCAAGGAGCTCGGTGAGATCCTTCGGCGCGTAAAGCGAGAGACCGACGTCGTCGCACGCTTCGGCGGGGAAGAGTTCTGCGTGCTCTGCGAAGAGACCGAAGTCGAAGGCGCCATCCTCCTCGCCGAGCGAATTCGTGAAGAGCTTCAAGCCACCGTGTTTCAGACCGATCTCGGCAAGGTACAGGTTACCGCATCGGTCGGCGTGGCAACGTTCCCCGCAGATGCGCGCACCAGCAGCGAGCTCTTCGAGATCACCGATCAGGCCCTCTACGCGGCCAAGCGATCCGGCCGTAACCGGGTCTGCACCGCGGCCGACATCGCGTAAGCGAAGCCCTTCAAACCACCGCCGTCGCGGTGCCGCCTCTGCGCAAGATCAGCTTTGGTATCTAGGCAACACTTCGTCGCCCAGGGATACTATG
>JBCCZL010000114.1:0-19685 GCA_039187775.1 Myxococcota bacterium | reverse complement strand
GGATGCGCCGGATGCCGCGCCGCCGCCGTCGCCTCGGATCGCGTTTGTGTCTTCAGCGGCTTATCCGGCTGGATCGTTTGGCGATCCCGCAATGACCCCGAACGAAGTCGCGTCGGCGCGATGCCAAGCACTGGCGACCGATGCCCGCCTTGCCGGAACGTTCGTGGCGTTGCTGTCGACCGATGAGGTAAACGCTCGAGAACTTCTTCCGAACGATGTGCTCGGTTGGGTAAACGTGGAAGGAGAAGTGGTGGCGCTTTCAACCTCGGCTCTTCTGAGCGGCGAGCTTCTTCATCCCATTCGCTATGCCGAAAATCGCGCCACGATCACCGGTCGGGTGATGACGGGAAGCCGAGGAGACCTCACCACCGGTGAAGCGGGCTGTCAAAACTGGACCGACACTGATGGGTTTTTCGGCGCGGCGGGCGATCCGCGGAGCACGGCGAGCCTCTGGATCGACGATCGGGTCACGAGCAACCGTCGTCGGGACGACTGCAATCCCTTTCCCATGCCGTCGGCTGGATTCGGGCCGAGCTGCACCGTTCCGTGCAGTGATAGCTTTCATCTGTACTGCTTTCAGATCGATGGCACCGATGCGGTCGAACCTCCCGTCCTCCCCGCGGATCCGCGCCTTGCGTTCGTGACGCGGGACCCGGTGTTGAGCGGTGGCGGGCTTACCGACCTCGACGCCCACTGCGAGGCCCAGCGACCGGCGTTCGCGCCGGCCGAGGCGACCTTCGTGGCGCTCGTCTCTCCGCAGAATGCGCCGGCGATATCGAGGGTGTCCGGTGGCGGGCCCTGGCACCGCCTCGACGGAGTGCTCGTGGGCACCCGAACGGATCTCGCGGGAGGGGAGCTTCGGGCCCCGATCACGGTGACTCAGGACGGTGCCCAGTCGCGGGGGCTCCACTGGGCCGGCGCTCTCAATATCGATCGCAATGGCGGAGCATTCTCTTGCCTGGATTGGGAATCCGGGTTGGGGGGAGCCGCGGGACCGCGAGCCCGGGTCGGCCTCACCGCATCGACCCATGTGTTCGATGGTTTCAACGGGGGACTCACGGTCAGCTGTCCTCTCGAGAGGGCGGGCTACCGACTGCTCTGCTTCGACAATCGTTAGGGGCGTGTCGGTTTTGGTGTCGCCGGTTCGTTTAAAGGGGGTGGCCCGGTCGACAAGGGTTCGCTGCGGAGGGACATCGGCACCATGATCTACTCGTTACTCATCTATGAAGCCCCGGGGTTTGCGGACGCGAGGTCCCCGGCGGAGCGGGAAGCTGCCCTGCTCGCCCACCGCGAGCTCCAGGCGGACAGCAAAGCCGCGGGGTCGTTTCGCGCCGCGACCCAGCTCGCGGAGTCGGGGGGCTCGACGGTTCAACAAGCCGAAGGCACCGCGCTGGTGACCGATGCACCGTTCGCCGAGACCAAAGAGCTCTTCATCGGGTTCTACCTGGTCGAGTGCGGATCCCTCGATGACGCGCTCGCGCTCGCGAAACGGATTCCGATCTCTCCGCAAGGTCGAGTCGATGTTCGCCCTGCGGTCTGGGCCGAATCGCGAAGCATCGAGCCGGAGTGACCGTTGCCACCGCGCTTCGCCTCGCGTATCCGCGGGCCCTCGCCATCCTTGTCCGCCTGGTCGGCGATCTCGGGCGTGCGGAGGATCTCTTACAGGAGGCGGCGACCCGTGCGACGGAACGCTGGCGAGAGGTTGGCGTGCCCCAGCATCCGGCGGCATGGCTCGTCCGGGCGGCGCGAAACCTCGACATCGACGACGCCCGGCGGCACCGGGTCGCCGAACGATATCTCGCGCTCGCCCATCCCGAAGCCTCCGTCGCTCCAGCGGAGCCCGGGCTTCGCGACGACATGCTCCGGCTGATCTTCATTTGCTGTCATCCTGTGCTCGGCCCGGAAGCACAGGTGGCCCTCACGCTGAAGGCGGTGGCCGGTTTGACGGTGGAGGAGACCGCTCGCGCGTTCTTGGTGCCGACCAAGACGATGGAACAGCGGATCACCCGGGCGAAGCGGCGGATTCGCGAGTCCGGGGCGCGTTACGAGATCCCGTCGGAACTGGAGCAGCCGGCTCGACTAAATGCGGTGATGGCGGTGCTTCACCTCATCTTCAATGAGGGCCATTCCGCGACCGGCGACTGGCCGCCAATTCGTCAGGAGCTGTGCCATCTCGCGATCGGTCGGTCGCGGCTTCTTCTTCGACTCCATCCAATGCACGCCGAGCTGGAGGGGCTGGTGGCGCTCTTTCTCCTAACCCACGCCCGAACGCCGAGCCGCCTCGGTGCCGACGGTGAGCTGGTGCGCCTCGATCGGCAGGATCGGAGGCAATGGAACCGAGTCGAGATCGTCGAAGGGCTGGCGCTGCTCGAACAGGCGCTCCGCCGGGGCCGGCCCGGGCCCTACCAGCTGCAGGCGGCCATCAGCGCGGTGCATTGCCGCGCCCGGCGCTATGAGGACACGGACTGGACTGAAATCGTGAAGCTCTACGATGCGTGGTGCGCCATCGCTCCGTCTCCGATCGTCTTGCTCAACCGGGCGGTGGCGGTCTCCCGGGTGGCAGGGCCAGCGGAGGGACTTCGCTTGCTCGACGCGTTGGCAGAGGAGCCGGCGCTGGTTCGAGGCCACGCGTTTTTTGCCGCGAGGGCCGCACTGTTCGAAGAGCTTGGAGAGGCTGCGGCGGCGACGGGGAGCTTTCGGGATGCGGCTTCGCGTGCCACGAACCCCGCGGAACGCGAGTACTTTGCGAAGCAGCTCCGTCGCCTCGCTCCCGAGGTCCGCGCGGGCGCATCGGAGAAGCACGCCGAAAATCTTGATGAGTGACGGTCGGTTTTTGGCGGTGCAGTTCGTCTTAGCTTCCGACGGCCCAAACGAACGGGCCGAGTATCGGAGGAACCCATGTCCAATCCATTTGTTTGGTTCGATCACCGGAGCGATTCGCCAAGCGGCGCGTCGCAGTTTTACGAAGAGCTCTTAGGCTGGAAGCGGGCCGACAAGGCGCCGCCGGGAATGACGGCCTTCGGGGAGGGCGAGCGCCCCTGGTCGGGCATGGTGGCCGCCGAGAGTCTTCCTGCGGGCTGGCTGCCTTATGCCCAGGTGGAAGATCTCGAGGCGTCGACGGCCCAGGCGAAGAAGCTCGGGGCAAAGGTACTGAAGGATCGAACTCAAGGGCCGGCGGGCGACTTCGTCGTCGTTCGCGACCCGTCGGGCGGGGCGATCGCCCTTTGGCAGGCGCCCTCGGCTGGGAGGAACGCATGAAGCTCTATCTTGCGCTGGGTTCGCCGAACTGTCGCAAGGTCCAAGCGGTCGTGCACCAGCTGGGGCTGTCGATCGACACCGAATACCTCGATCCGAGCAAAGGACAACACAAAGCGCCGGGCTTCATGGAGCTGAACCCAAACGGGATGGTGCCACTTCTCACCGATGGCACGCTCCGGCTCTGGGAGTCACACGCGATCATGCAGTACCTCTGCGATACGGTAGGCGAAACCGAGCTCTTCCCGCGTGACCCGAAGGCCCGAGCCGATATTGCTCGCTGGCAGTGCTGGGAGCTTGCCCACTTTGGCAATCATCTGGCGCGGGCGCTCCTCGAGCGCGTGTTCAAGCCCTTCGCGGGTGCGGGAGCGCCCGACGAAGGCGTCGTTGACCGTTCGCTGGAGGCGTTCGCAACGTTTGCTCGAATCCTCGACCATCGACTCGAGGACCGGCCGTTCGTCTGTGGGTCGACGGTCACGCTGGCGGACTTCTCGCTGGGGGCGCAGCTCGGGCTCGCGGGCTACGGCAGGGTCGACCTCACTCCCTACCCGAACCTTCGGCGCTGGATCGCGCGCCTCGATGAAGTCGACGCGTGGGCGGCCTCGGCCATGCCCGACGCGATGCGCGCAGTGCTCGAAGAACGACTCGCGATAGGCGAACCGGCGGAGGCCCGCGCGTGAGTCGACGGCAGCGGCGGCCCGCCGGCCCGGATGCGGAGCTCTTGTTTTGGGGGTTGGCGGCGGAACTTGGAGACGAAGATCCGCGCGTCGTGGAAGGGACTATCATGGGCGGCCGCTGCCTTCGCGTGGGGAAGGAGTTCCTCGCGCTCGTCGACTACAAAGGATCGGGGCTGGTAGTGAAGCTTCCAAAGGAGCGGGTACAGGAACTGATCGGCGCTGGCGAAGGTCGACCGTTCGCCCCGGCGGGCCGGGTGTTCAAGGAGTGGGTCGCAATTCCCACGCTTGACGAGGGCCGGTGGCGAAACCTCCTTCGCGAGGGCATCGCATTCGTGGGGTAGCGTTACACCTCGTGACGTTGGGTTCCGGAAAAGTCCAACGTTCGCTCGGTGACGGCGCTCGGTGAGAGCTTGTCGTTAGCCCGCATCGGTCACCAGACGTGATGGATCGCGTTCGAAAGTGCTGGATTCCCGCGGACCTCGGACTGGAAGACGCAGCGGTACTCGACGTACCGCGAGGACGGCTGGAGCGAGAAGGCCGGGGAGAAGGCCCGGGAGAAGGCCCGGGGAAGGTGGTGCTTTCGGGCGCGAGACACGCCGACGGGTGACAGATGTGGGTTAGATCATTCCGCGGCGGGCGCGGTGGGAGTGTTGATCTTGGCGACAGCCTGATCGACGTCTTCCTGGCTTAGCTCGTGCTTGTGCAACTTGCCTGCGAAGTACGCCTCGTACGCCGACATGTCGAAGTGCCCGTGGCCACAGAGGTTGAACAGGATCGTCGGAGATGTGCCCGCCTCGTCGGCCTTCTTCGCTTCGCGGACGGCCGACGCCACCGCGTGGTTGGCTTCGGGGGCGGGGATGATTCCCTCCGCGCGTGCGAAGGTGACGCCTGCTTCGAAGCTCTCGAGCTGATCGATCGCTTCCGCTTCGATGAGCCCATCCTTCAGAAGCTGACTGACCACCACGCCGGCGCCGTGGTACCGCAGGCCCCCCGCGTGGATCTTGGCGGGCACGAAGGTGTGGCCGAGGGTGTACATCGGAAGGAGCGGGGTCATGCCGATGCTGTCGCCGAAGTCGTAGCGAAACACCCCGCGAGTGAGCTTGGGGCACGACGTGGGTTCGCTCGCCACGCAGCGGATCTTCTTTCCTTCGGTCAGGTTGAGCCGAAGAAACGGAAAGGCGAGGCCCGCGAAGTTCGACCCACCGCCGAAGGGCGCGATGACGATGTCCGGAAGTTCTCCCGCCATCTCCATCTGCTTGAGCGCCTCTTGGCCCATCACGGTTTGGTGCATCAAGACGTGATTCAGAACGCTGCCGAGCGAGTACTTGGTGGTGTCGTCCTTGACGGCCATCTCGACCGCTTCAGAGATCGCGATGCCGAGGCTTCCCGGGGAGTCCGCGTCGCCTTCGAGAATCTTTCGCCCCGCCTCTGTGCGATCGCTGGGGGACGGATACACGTCGGCCCCCCAGGTCTGCATCATCATCTTCCGGTAGGGCTTTTGGTCATAGCTGATCCGCACCATGTAGACCTCGCAGTCGAGGCCGAAGCGCTGGCAGGCGTAACTGAGCGCGCTTCCCCATTGGCCGGCCCCGGTCTCGGTGGTGATCTTCTTGACGCCCTCGTTCTTGTTGTAGAACGCCTGGGCCACCGCGGTGTTGGGCTTGTGGGAGCCCGACGGGCTGACGCCCTCGTACTTGTAGAAGATCTTGGCGCGGGTCCCGAGCGCCTTTTCGAGGCCGAGCGCGCGATAAAGCGGCGTGCAGCGCCACTGCCGATACACGTCGCGCACCGGCTCGGGAATCTCGATCCACGGTTCTGCGCTGACCTCCTGCTCGATGAGCGCCATCGGGAAGAGCGGCGCGAGTGCGTCCGGTCCGATCGGCTGATGCGTCGCCGGATGGATCGGAGGCATCGGCTTGTTCGGCATGTCGGCGACAATGTTGTACCAACGGGTGGGAATCTCGGATTCGTCGAGAACGAACTTGCGTTTATCAGCCATGCCTACCTCCGTGCGGTTTCACGATATCAGCGGGAGGCGTCGGGGTCAGCCGCGCTTGCCAACGGTTGCGCTCGTTCTAAAGAATTGAAGAACGACGAATGTCGCGGAGCAAAGCGAGATGGAAGCGGAAACGAGCCGAAAAGCGCGCGCGGACACAGAGCGGGAATGCAAGGTCGACGGCGATGCGCGGGTTCGGGGGCACGTCAACTATCACCTTCGTGGTCCCGATAGCCAGCGCATCATCATCGACGCCGACGGAGTGCCGGGGCACCGGATCGATCCGGAGCTTCAACCCGCAGAAGTTTCCCTCGAGGATGCACGGCGGCTCGAGTTGACGCTCTCCGCGGACGGCTTGGCCTTTGTCGAGACACCCTCCGCGGTCGATTCGTTTGCCGACCTCGAGGCGATCCGCGACGCCTACGACGCCGAGCTACGAGCTCTTCTTCTACGCGAAACCGGAGCCGTCGAAGTCGAAGTGTTCGACCATACGCTCCGTATCGACGACGCGGGGGTGCGACCTCCGGCGCGTCACGTCCACAACGACTACACGGCGGCATCGGCTCGGCGTCGACTTAGCGACATCCTCGGTGAGGAGCGCGCCGACGTGTGGGCACGCGGGCCTTACGCGATCGTGAATGTGTGGCGACCGGTCGAGCACCCCGTAGAACGTGCGCCGCTGGCGTTTGCGCTCCCGAGTTCGGTGGATGCGGGCGACTGGATGGACATCGAAATCGTTCGCCCACACCGGTTGGCTCAGATCACCGGCCTTGCCCACAGTCCGCAACACCGCTGGGTCTATTGGCCGGCGATGACCCCGTCGGACGTCGCGATCTTTCGGGTGTTCGACAGCCAAGGCCGCATGCCGGTGGCCCATTCGGCGGTGGACCTCGCGAAGACTCCACTGGACGCGCGGCCGCGGAAGAGCATCGAGTCCCGCACGATGCTTCGGTTTGCGGGGCCGGTCGACGACGACTGAGTCGGCCAAGAGGTGCGGCAAATCGTCGCAGCGGACGCTGAGCGTCGCACCGGCAGTCGATAACCGCGTGGGCTTTTTCTGCTGGATTGCCCCGATGTCGCGGAACACCGAACCTTCGATCGTATAACCAATACTGCGGTAAATCGTCGCGCCCCCTTCTGCACCCTTCGTCGTGCCGCTATTCGACGAGGGATGCAGGAGAACGACATGACGCGAATTTCGAGTGCACTGGTCCCTCTATCCTTGTTGGCCATGTTGGCGGGCTGCGCCGACGACGAGGAGGCGCCGTCGACGCCGTTCGCGCTGACCTTCGAAGCGGTCAACGGGGCGGATCCCGCCAACTGCACGGCGGGCCTCAGCGGTCTCGGATCAGGGGAGGTCAGCGTGGGAGTCAGCGACCTTCGATTCTATGTGAGCAATCTGCGAGCCTACGACGCGGCGGGAGCCGAAGTGGGCCTCGCTTTCGATGACAACGAGTTCCAGTACCGTTCGGATGCCGATTGGGTCGCGCTGATCGACCTGACGGGCAACGAGGACGGCACGTGCGCCAACAGCTCGATCGCCTTTGCCGAGGGGACCGCACGCACCAACTCCGAAGTTGTCGGCATCGCGACGGGCGGGCCGATCGACCGCATCACCTTCGATGTGGGCGTGCCGCAGCGCCTTATGCGCGAAACGATCGCCAACCACACGGCGGAGGGTGCGCCCTCGCCGCTTGCGGAGATGCACTGGTCCTGGGCGTCGGCGTACCGGCACTTTGTGTTCAACTTCACGGTTCAGGACGCCACCGACCAGGGCGAAGGCTACGTGCATGTGGGAAGCCGAGACTGCGGCGGCGACGGCGCGCGGGCTCTCACCGATCAGGACGCGTGCGGTCTCGTCTACACCCCGACCGTCGATCTCCAGGGGTTCGATCCCGGGACGAACCGCGTAGCGGTCGATCTGGGGGCGCTGCTCACGGGGCTCGACTTTCGTGCGCCGATCTACGACCCGATGACCTTCGAGGTGATCGGCGAGGGCGTCGGGGTCGAATGCCACTCCGCGCCCGAGGGACAGCCCGACTGCCAGAACATCTTTGGCGCGCTCGGAATCGACATGACCACGGGTCTGGCGACCGGGAGCAATCAAGTGTTCCGGAGCCGATGACGTGAGACCGCTCCGGCTCGTTGCCGCAGCACTGATGCTCGGAGCCTGTGCCTCCGAAGCGGAGGAGGCCAGCGTTCGCGAGCTTCTGGTTTTGCCGGATCACTTCGAGGTGCCGGCGATTCCCGACTACAACCCGCTGACCGATGAGAAGATCACCCTTGGTCGGCGCCTCTTTTACGACACCGAGCTCAGTGCGAACGGCACCCAGTCTTGTGCGAGCTGCCACGAGCAAGACAAGGCGTTTGCGGATGGTCTCGCGGCGCCGATGGGCTCCACCGGCGACCGGCTTGTGCGAAACAGCCAGGGCCTCGCGAACGTCGCCTATCACTCGACGCTCACCTGGGCGAGCGACGGCCTCATTACGCTCGAAGACCAGATTCAGATACCGCTTCTCAACGACAATCCGGTCGAGCTTGGCATCACCGACGGGGTGCGAGACGAGGTGCTCGCGCGCTTCGATGCCGACCCGATGTATCAGGAGCTCTTTCGCGCGGCGTTCCCTGAGAGCCAGAGCGGCGCCACCATCAACAAGATCGCGTTCGCGCTGGCCCACTTCTGTCGGTCGCTGATCTCCGGCGATACGCCGTACGACAGGTATGTCAACGGCGACCGGACGGCGCTCACCGAAGAGCAGCAGCTTGGGCTTCGGCTCTTCAACGGCGAGCGCTTCGAGTGCCATCACTGCCACACCGGGGTCAATCTCTCGACCGCGTATCGCGATGCTCGGGTGGGCCTCGAAGAGGTTCGGGCACCCTTCTTCAACAACGGGCTCTACAATGTCGATGGCCGGGGGGCGTATCCGGCGCACGATCAGGGACTCTACGATCTGACCTTTGACCCGGGGGACCAGGGCCACTTTCGGCCCCAAAGCCTTCGGAATGTCGCGCTCACCGCGCCGTACATGCACGACGGGAGCCTCGAAACGCTTCGAGAAGTGGTGGAGCACTATGCCGCGGGCGGCCGGAACGTCGAGACGGGTCCGTTCGTTGGCGATGGTCGGCTGAGCCCCCTCAAGTCGGGTCTAGTTCGAGGCTTCATCGCCACCGATGAGGAAATCGACGCGGTGGTGGCGTTTCTCGAGTCGCTCACCGACGAGGCGTTTCTGCGGAATCCCGCCCACGCCGATCCCTTCGCCACGCCCTAGCCGCGGCTCGGAACGATCTTGGATTCGTGTGCTAACGACATCGCACCGCCGGACCGGTTCGAAAACGCGGGACGCAGAAGCCTTCATCGTCGCCGCATCCGTCAATGTAGGAGCCGCTGGACGAGCCGCAAGCGGGAACTGAGGTCAACCATCCGGTGCACGAGCCTCCGGTGCAGATGCAGCTCGCGCCCACGCCGCACATCCCCGTGGCGACGGACGCACACTTCGTCGCGCTGCCGCTGCAGTTTCGGTCGAACGATCCGCAGTTATTGCGCCCACCGCACGCGGCGCCGGGTCGAGATGAGGCGTCGGTGTCGCAGCAGTCGCCCGCGCGGTTGGCTCGCCCCGAACCGCAGCTCCCACATGAGTACGTCGGACTCCCACGCCCGTAGCCGTCGCCGTCGGAGTCGGTGTAGCAAGGGGTAGGGAGACTGACGCTCGTCATGTCGTCCCGGCAATCGAAGCGATTGGTGGTGGGAGCAGTTCCCGTGGACGTCGGAGGACAGCCATTAAACGGCGCGACCGCGCGGGCCGCGTCGAGCGAAGGGCAGGTCAGCGTCGCGGAAGCGCCGGCGGGAGCGAACCCATCGTTGTCGACGTCGGGGTAGCAGTTGATGCGAAGGGATTCGTCGGTCATTCCATCGCAGTCGTCGTCGACGTTGTTGCATGTTTCCGACGTGGGCTCGGTGCCGTTGCAGGCGCCGAACACGCCGCCCGGCTGACACGTTCGGACGCCCACCGTGCAGGCTCCGACGTTGTTGCTGCACGCGGTGGTATCCCCGGCGGTGCACTGGCAGCCCCCGGGAACATCATCGACCACCCCGTTGCAGTCTTCGTCCACGTTGTTGCAGAGTTCGGTGGCGCCCGGCCGGATGCTTGCGTCCATGTCGTTGCAGTCGGTCGCATCGACCACCCACCCGGCCATGGGCCCGCATCCCTCCATTGTCATCGCGCCCGCAGTGCGGTCGCCGAATAGATCGCCGTCGGCGTCGCGAGTCAGGGTGACCAGCACCTCTTCGTCGACGAGCTCGTCGCAGTCGTCGTCGCGCCCGTTGCACACTTCGGGGTTATCGGGGTTGGTCCCGGGTCGCATGTCGTCGCAGTCGTCGCCGCAGACTAGGTCTCCCGGTCCCCGCTCATTGCAGCACAGCGCGTCGGGCGAGCCGTCGCCATCTGCGTCGCGGAACCCGAAAGTGTTGGGGTCGCAGTCCTCGTCGCGGTTCGCCGCGTCGCAGATTTCCTCATTGCCGGGGAAGCGATTTCGGTCGCTGTCATCGCAGTCGAGCCCGCCGCAGGCTTCCGAGTCGGCTCCGTCGCCGTCGGCATCGGGGTTCGCGCAGTCGGCGGAGCAGCTTTGCATCGCTTCGTCGCAGGTTGCGCCGTCGAGACACGGACTCATTCCAGGAAGGCAACCCCGGCTGTCCGCGGTAGCCGCGGACGGGTCGCACGTCTCTTCGCCGTTGCAGAAGCGGCCGTCGTCACACTCCGCGGCAGTGGCGCACTGGTCGGCGACCGCATCGCCGTCGAGCGCGGCATCGGTTGCCGGGCTGTCGTCCCCGCAGGCGGCGACAAGCAGAAGGATCGCGCCCCAGCCGAGTCCTCGGTTCATCGTCATGTTCACCCGATAAGCTACCAGTTGTGTACGAATTCGGCGGACGCGCGCCGTCGGATCGTCCGAAACGCTCGAGCTGGAGCGATCGCACGCCTCGGAACGCGGATCTTTCGGTCGTGGGTCCGGTGATCCCGTCGTGCGTTCGGTGCGGCACAGACGTAGGGCTAACCGAGGCCCCCGGGCCGCCACCATGGTCAATTCGTGGGAGGACTCGTTCGTCCGCTTTTGGCTACCCTAAAGCGCGATGCGGACCGGTTCGGTGCTCTGGCCCCCGCCGCCGATCTGGCCCCGTTCGTCCTTCCCAAGGCAACGGACCTCGCGTCCTACACCTACGCAGATGTGGTGTCCGCTCGCATCGAAGAACTCGACCGTACCCACCGATTCGAGCTCCTCAGCCGGTGCGATGGTCCTTGTCTCGCGTCCTTGCTGGCCGCCCCTCGAATCACCCCAGCACCGGAGCTCGCCATTCGAACCGAGAGCGCAGGCGAAGTGGCCGCCGCAGTTGATGTCTCGGATCGCCAAGCCGTCGAGCCCTGGCACCTCGCTCGGGCTCCGGATTTCCTCCGCCGAGTTCTGCCCGTTCACCTCGCCGTAGTGGTTCGCGCCCCAGCAGTACACCGGCCCGGACGCGAGACGAGCGCAGGAGGTTCGTCGCCCGACGCTTATCTCGGTCGCGGGTCCGGGAAGATCGACTTCGACGCCGGGGGCGCCGCGATTGTTCTCCGTGCCGTCGCCAAGCTGGCCAAAACCATTGTCGCCCCAGCAGTGCACCGCGCCGGTGTGCTGGAGCGCACAGGTGTGCTGATTGCCGGCGTCGATCTGAATCAGATCGGTCAAACTTTCCACGCGATCTGCGTTTCGACCGTTGTCGTGGCCGAGCTGACCGCTCCCGTTGTCTCCCCAACAGTGGGCCCGGCCTTCGGTATCGATCACGCACCCATGGTTGAGCCCGATGCCGAGGTCGATCGCTTCGGGCACGGGAACGCGCTGGGGCGTGCTTTCGTTTCCTCCGCCCCCATCACCAAGCTCGCCGTTTTCGTTCTCGCCCCAGCAGAAGACGGATCCGTCGCTGGTTCGTGCGCAGGATGTGTAGTCGCGGGCCTGTACGTCGACCGCTCCGCTGAGATCGCGGACCGCGACTGGCCGGTCCGATGAGCTGGTGCCGCCGTTGCCGAGCTGTCCCCGGTTTCCATAGCCCCAGCATCGAACCTCGCCGTTGTCCACGATCGCACAGCTGTGGGCGAGTCCTCCCGACACCCGGTGCGTCTCCTGGGTCGAAGGCTCGCTGCACGCCCCCGCCATGCACGTCTGGTCGCGCGGACAGCTCGAACCGCAGGCCCCGCAGTGCGATGGGTCGACGTCGGTGTTCGTCTCGCAGCCGTTCGACGCTTCACCGTCGCAGTCCGCGACCGGCGCCTCGCAGATCACCGAGGCGTCAGGGATCACCGCCGCCGCATCGGGGGTTGGTCGAAGCATCGCGTCGGAGCTTGCATCGGGTGTAGGAAGAGGCTGGGGGCCAATGGTTGTCTCTCCCACGGTACCGGTGCAGGCCGCGGCAAAAACAACGGCGAACATGAAGCGCCACATGCGTCGGTTCTAGCATCGGGGACCCACGTTTCTTGGTTCCACGCAATCGTCCTAACCGTGACCACAGCTGGAGACCGGGTCATCGGCACCCTTCGCAATCCGACTAACCGCCTCTGGTTCGAGCGCCAGCAACACTGAGGAGTGCGAGGTGAGCGATGAGGCGGAAGTTGAACGAAGCAGGGGTGGGCGCGACGCGGTGCATGGTTCGTCTTTCGGTAGTGAGTGCCTCAGTCGTGAGCTTCTGGCTGGTGAGCGGATGCACGGGAACGGTCGGCACGTCTTCGCCGGAGCCGGCTCCGCCGATGCCCTCCCCCGATGCCGAAGTGCGTCCCGATGCCGCGCTTCCGGACGCGTCGCTTCCGGAAGATGCGATGGTTGTCCAGGATGCGATGCTGCCTCCGCCCGATGCGGAGGTGTGGCCGGAAAATCCGTTCGAGGATCTCCCTGCGATCTACACGGTCGAGGATGGCATCGGCCACGTCGAGGGCCCGACTTGGGTGCCGGAAGAGCGAGGCTTCGTGTATCACACGCGGCCGAACGTACACCGGCTTTGGCGGCCCGGCGAAGATGACACCTCGAGGTGGTACGAGCTTCCGGGAGGCAATCACGGAAGCCACTACAGCGAAGGATTCGTGTATCTCGCAAATCGACGCCCCGCGGAGATCGCTCGAATCCGGGTGTCGGATACTCGCTATGAGTCGCTCGACACGGACCTCGACGGGAAGACACTGGCGCTTCCAAACGACATCGATCGGTTTCGGGACGGGAGTCTGTTCTTCACCGACTGGGGCGGTGCGTCGACGCCGGGAAACTACGTGGGCTTTGGAGTGTATCGGCTGTTTCTCGACGGGAAGGTGGACCGTGTTCTCTCCGACTTGGGCACGCCCAACGGGATCGCATTTACTCCAGACTGTCGTCGCCTGTTTGTGACCGATCATCCGGACGTGATGGCCTATCGCGTGGCCGACGACGGCACGCTGAGCGACGAACAGGCGTTCTTCCGCCACCGGGACTACAACGGATCTCCGCTCAACGGCATCGCCGTCGATCTGCTCGGCAATCTATACACCGTGGGAAATCGAAAAATCACGGCGGTGGATCCCGATGGAAACGTGCTGGGTGACTTTGACGTGCCCGGAGCGGATCCGGTGAATCTTGCGTTCGGCGGCATTGATCGCCGGATGTTGCTCATCACAACCACCGACGGTGTGCTGGCGGTGCAGAGCGGCATTCCCGGCGGCGAGTGCCACGGTCTGAAGTAGGTCCGGCAGAACGCGGCGCGAGTCCGCCATCCTCGGTGCAGCCGACTTCCGTCGATCGCGCGTTGGGCCCGCGCAAGCGCCCCCGGAGGTCATGCGGCCGGAGGTCCTCGGGCCTACGGCGGCACGGACGGCAACGACATGGGCCACACTCCGGAGTCTTTGGGGTCCGTCGATCGCGCGCGGTGGTTTCCTCGCCTGCGAAGCCATCCGTACGGATGCGGGGGCTCGCGGCGGACTCCGGGTGGAGGTGGACAGTTTCTGTGGGCTTCTTATGGCTCGCAGTTCGTAGCGCTGGCTCCGAGCCGGGGGCTGGACGCGGACCGCGCATGTGAGTTGCGAGGGGTCCCGAGACATGGCCGTGTCCAGCGCGGATTCCTGCACGAAACCGCCTACCTGCGCAGACCAGCTTACCGACGGCGTCGACGCGTTCTGTCAGGTTCTCATCGTGGAGGTATTCCGATGCGCCTGACTGCTTGTCCGGGGATCTGTCATTACGACCCCTCAGCGCCGGGAGCAGGTCCCGCCGTAAGGACGCCCCGTCGACCCCGTCCGACCGCTTCAAGCGTCTTCCGGGGCTTGTCGCTTGTCCCGGCGCTGCTCCTCGTATCCGCCTGCACCGGGGAGTTCTCATCGGGGCGAGAGATGGGCCGCGAGGAGCTGGACCAGAACCCGATCGAAGACGACGGGATCCTCGCCACCGTCTGCGGCACCGACGGGGTCACACACTTGCCGGCTCGTCGCCTCACCCGAACTGAGCTTGCCCATTCGATCGCCGACATCTTCGGCGTCGACGTGAACCCCTCGGTCTTTCCCTTGGACTCGGAGGACGGCGGCTTTCGAAGCAACCGAGGCCAGGAGATTCCCGCCGTGGATGTGGCCGCGCTCTTCGATGCGGTCGAGTCGGTCGCTCCCCCCGTCGCCGAACGAGTGGCCGAGGAGCTTGGCTGCGCCCTCGGCGATTCGGGCTGTTCGGCCGAGCTCGTCGCCAAGTGGGCCCCGGTGCTGTACCGCCGACCTCTCGAGGTGGGTGAGGAGGAGCGCCTCGTCGCGTTTGCCGAAAGCTCGGCGATGGACTTCGGCGCGGACCGGGCGCTTGAGCTCACCGTTCAAGCGATGTTGTCGACGCCGCAGTTCCTCTACGTCACCGAGGTCGAGGCCAAAGACGATAGCCTTCGCGCGCTCAGCGATCGGGAGCTCCTGACCCGCTGGTCGGTCACGCTCTTCAACTCGGTGCCCGACGCTGCGCTTCTCGACCTTGCGAGCGGCTTCGACTTCTCGGACATCGACGAGCGGCGCGCGATGCTGGACACCATGCTCTCCGATCCACGCGCGGAGCGGGGCCTTGGTGAGCTCCACGTGGACTGGATGGGCGTCGACGATCCCACCGGGGCTAAGGATGCCGACCTTTTTCCGGATTGGAATCAGGCCACCGCCGAAGCGGCCATCGAGGACGTTCGCTACACCGGAGCGAAGGCCATCTTGGACGGCGGAACGTTCTACGACCTCATGACGACTCGTTCGGCGCGTCTCGGCGATGGCCTCGACGAGATCTATGGGGTGAGCGGCGACGACGGCGACGAAGTCGAGCTCGGCGAAGAGCGAAGCGGCATCCTCACCCGGGCGGGGGTGCTCGCCCTCGGCCACCACGCGACCCCCACCGAGGGACATGTGGTGTTCCGGGGGCTTCTCGTCCGGCGCAACTTTCTTTGCGACGAAGTGCCCGCGCCTCCGCCCGACATCGACCCCAATACCGATCGCAGCGAAACCGATCAGTGTGCAGCGTGCCATCAGTTCATCGACCCGATCGGCTTTGCGTTCGAGCCCTACGATGCGATCGGTGCCTACCAAAGTGACCAGCCCTACTCGGACACGCGCGAAGTCAAGGAAATGCCGGAAACCGGCGCGCCCGACGCGGCGCTCTACGGCGAGTTCGATGACCTGATCGAGCTCGGTGACCGCCTCGGTCAGAGCGAGCCGGTGGAGCGCTGCTACACCGAGGCGATGTTCCGCTATGCGCTTCGGAGCGTCGAGACAGAGCTTCACCGCTGTGCCGTGGATGCGGTGCTCGAAGAGCTCGGCCCCAATCGGACGCTTCGCGAAGGCCTGATCGAGCTTCTGGCGAGCGATGTCTATCGGGCGGTGGGCCCCGAGGCGCCCGCGAACGAGGAGGAACTCTGATGCACCTGATTCGAAAGATTCCGCGACGCCTGCTCCTCGAAGGTGCTGGTGCACTGGCGTTGAGCGCGCCCTTTCTCGGTAGGATCCGCTCGGCGCATGCTCAGGACGCGCCGGTCCGCTTCTTCGGCTTCATGACCGCGCACGACAACCTGCATCGGGACTACTGGCACCCCAACGTCGGAAGTGGGAGCCCGCTCCCGTCTTCGCTCCCCGGGTTTCTGAGTGAGATCGACGGGCACCTTTCGAAGACGACCATGATCAGCGACATGGAGAACAACAAGAGCCGGCCGGGTACTCATGAAGGTTGGGGGATCATGCTGACCGGCCGCGACTCCCGGAACGGCAACGCCGATGGGCCCTCCGTGGACCACGTGATCGCGGAGCGCCACGGCCAGACCCCGCTGGTGATGGGACATCGGTCCCGCGAGACGCCCACCGATCTTCGCAACTACTGCTCCTGGGCAGGATCGGGGCGCCCCAATGCGCCGATCGCCAATCCTGCGGATGCGTTCGAGCAGGTGTTCGGGGCGGGGGTTCCCGATTCTGGACCCGATCCGGCCGCGGAGGCGCGGCGCCGTCAGCGACGAAGCGTGCTCGACTTCGTCGCCCAGGAGATTCAGGCGGTCCAGCCTCGCCTTCCGGCGGCGGACCGCGCGCAGCTCGATGCCCATCTGACGGGCATTCGTCAACTCGAGATGCAGGTGGCGGACATCACGATGCCGACCTGCAGCGTTGACGAGGTTCGCGCCGACGGTTGGGACCCGACCGCCAACGAGAACTTTCCGCGAATGATTCGGCTCTGCAATCAGATCGCGGTCATGGCGACGCGCTGCGACCTCCGCCGTTCGTTCATCCTTCAGTACGGAAGCTGTTCGGGTCACTTTCTTCGGCCGGGCCGCTGGAACGATGGCCCGATCAACGATGGCGACAACTGGCACGACATCGCCCACCGCGGCGAAGAAAGCAATCGGATCGCCCTCGAGCACTTCATGATGAAGATCTTCAACGATCTGCTCGATGACCTCGACGCGCTCCAGGAAGCCGGAGGCAAGAGCCACCTCGACAACTCGGTGTGCCTCTGGATGCGGAACATGTCGAATACCAGCCGCTCCGGGAACGCACACCGGCAGGGGGATCGCTTTGCGTTGCTCGTGGGCGGTGCCGGCGGACGGCTTCCCGGAAACCAGTTCTACGACTCGGGCGGTACCGAAGACAACAAAGTCCTGATCACTCTCATGCACGCCTGTGGCTTCGACGACGACACGTTTGGTGACTCGAACCTGGGTCGTGGACCCTATCCGGTCCTCGCCTGACGAACGCTGCTAGAATCGCATCGGCATGCGAAGGTCGATGTGTTCTCTACTGTGTTCCCCGCTTCGGACGATGATGACGGTGCTCATGGTCGGCGCGCTCGGCTGCTCCGATCCGGCCCCCGCCACGCAGACGGTGCTTCGCTTTCGGTCGAGTCCGTCGCTGGCGGTGCCGGGCGACGCGGAACTTCGGCTCGTGGTCTACCGGAACGGAGAGCGGCAGAGTGAACCGGGCGTCGTTCTCGAGCCCCGTCCGTTCGAGGAAGACATCAAGCTCGTGGTCAATGCCGCGGACGACGCGCCGGGCCGTCGGTTCACGGTGTTCGCGGAGCTTCTCGACGGTGCGGGCGAGCGCCTGAGCTGGGCACGGATTCGTACGGGATTTGTGGCGGGCGAGCTCTCTGAGGTGCGGGTGGACTTCGCGCCGGGTTGCCCGGCACCTCCCGATCGTGAAGTGCAGGCTGCAGACTACGAGCCGCTCGGAGCCTGCGGTAGTCATGACACGTGTCTTTCGAATGGCGATGGCGCGCGCTGCGACGTCGCGTGCGCGGAGCCGGAGCCGTTTCGCGAAGCAGGAGGCGGCGCGGCGAGTCCGGTGGGAACCTGTCCCGACGCCGACTGTGCGGCCGTCGATGAAGTGGCGCTCGGATGGCAGAGCACCTGCGCGATGTCGAACGGTGCGGTGTTTTGCTGGGGCCGGATCGGCTTTCAAGACCCCGGCGAAGGGCAGCTCGATCGTCCCGCGTGGATTCTCGACGAGAGCGACCGCGCGACGCCCGGGCCCTACGAGCAGGTGGTCACCGAAGTGCGTCATACGTGCGCCCTTCTTCCGTCGGGGGAAGTCCGCTGCGGCGGTGACAACGGCGTGGCCGGCGGAAGCGTGTTGGGCAACGCCGGCATCACCGACGACCGAGCGTGCTGCACCGTTGTCCCGATGGAAGTGCCTCCGACATTTTCGCGAATCGCGGCCGGTCCGGGCCTCACCTGTGGGCTTTCGGGCGGGGACGGGACGGTGTGGTGCTCCGGTCGCGCCGAAGGAGGCGGGGGCATGGGGACCGATGTATTCGTGCGCCGGGGAAGCGCTCTCGGCGCCTCTGCGCTCTATATGGGCCGCGAGTTTATCTGCACCCAGGAAGCGACGACCCTCCGCTGCACCGACGAGGAAGATCCGCTCGACGGGTCACAGATCGACGTCGCGGGTGCACGTTCGATCTCTTCCGGGCTTCGGACCCTGTGCGTCGTCAGCGCAGATGGGACGTTGACCTGCTACGGCGATGACCCGCAGCAGCAGCGTTATGGGGCACCGCGAGAGCTTGGCGAAGGGTGGGTGCGCGTCGCAGTGCCGAGCCATGACCTGAGCGGTGATGGAGGACCCCGCGCGGGACACCGCTGCGGCATCCGAGACGACGGCACCCTCAGGTGCTGGGGAGAGTCCTCCGCGGGGGCGGCCGGGGTCCTGACATCGTTTGTTCCGGAGGACCAACCGCAGCCGGTGGGGGACGCGACGGATTGGGTGGCCGTCGATGTTGGTCAGGGTCATAGCTGCGGCATCCGGGAGGGAGGTCGGCTGTTTTGTTGGGGAGAGGCGGCGAATGGGCGTCTCGGCGGCGCCCCAGGGGGTCCGACCCCGTCGTCGGTATGCGTTCCGAGCTGGTGAGTTATCCTAGTCCGGTGCAGGCGCCGGATGGAGAACCTCGTTCCGAGGGCGAATACGTTCCGATCGGGTTTCTCGCGCGCGGCGGCATGGGCGAGGTCGAACTCGGGCTTCGGCGCTGGGGGTCGTTTCAGCGCCTCGTCGCGATCAAGCGGCTTCGCTTTGAGTACCGGTCCGATCCTGCGTTTCGGCGGATGTTCCTCCACGAAGCCAAGGTGGCGGGCCGCATTCGACACCCCAATGTGGTGGCGGTGCTCGACATCGGCGAAGACCAGCGTGGGCCCTTTCTGGTCATGGACTTCGTGGAGGGCGTCCATACTGGCCAGCTGATCAAGCTCGCCGCGGCCGACGGCGATCTCCTTCCGATTCAGATCGTGACTCGGATCGTGGCGCAGGTGGCGAGCGGACTTGCGGCGGCTCACCAGCTTCGAGACAGCGACGGGGAACCGCTGGGGCTGATCCACCGAGACATTTCGCCCCAGAACATCCTGCTGGGATTCGATGGCGTGGCTCGGCTCACCGACTTTGGAATTGCCAAGGCCCTCGGAGAAAACCGTGAGACCACCGCGGGGCTCCTGAAGGGGAAGGTCGGCTATATGTCTCCTGAGCAGCTTCGGTTCGAGCATCCGACCCAGCGCTCGGATCTGTTTTCGGTCGGCGTGGTGCTGTTCGAGCTGATGAGTGGACGCCGGCTCTACGGCGGCCAGGACACGGTCGAGGTCGCGCAGCGGGTGATGACGGAGCCGGCGCCGGATATCTATGCGCTTCGGGAAGACGTGCCCGCCGATCTCGTCGAGCTGAGCTTCGAGCTCCTGGCCAAGGATCCCGCAGACCGGCCGGAAGATGCCTCTGAGGTGGCGCGCCGGCTTCAGGAGATCGTTGACG
>JBCCZL010000113.1:0-19918 GCA_039187775.1 Myxococcota bacterium | reverse complement strand
GCACTACATCGCGGGCATCCTTAAGCATGCGCCGACGATCTGCGCGCTGACGAACCCGACCCTGAACAGCTATCGCCGGTTGGTGCCCGGATTCGAGGCTCCGGTGAACCTTGCCTACAGCTCGCGGAACCGCTCCGCCGCGATCCGGATTCCGATGTACTCGCCGTCGCCCAAGGCGCGTCGGATGGAGGCTCGATTCCCGGATTCCTCCGGCAACCCGTACCTCGCGTTCGCGGCGATGCTCATGGCCGGCCTCGATGGGGTGGCTCGAAAGCTGTCACCGGGCGAGCCTCTCGACAAGGACATCTACTCGCTCAGCCCTGAGGAGCTCAAGGATGTTCCGACGGTGCCCGACTCGCTCGAGCAGAGTATCGATGCGCTCGAAAAGGACTACGAGTTCCTCCTTCAGGGGGACGTGTTCACCAAGGACCTGATCTTCGAGTGGATCGACTTCAAGCGGTCGAACGAGATCCAGCCGTCGAAGCTTCGGCCCACGGCCCTCGAGTTCGAGCTCTACTACGACCTCTGACGCCACGTCCGGCCGAGCCCGTCCTCCGGCGGAGCTCGGCTCCCAGGGTAGGGACCCGGCGATGGATGTTCCACCGGGATGAATCGCATTGTCCAGCCTCCATGAAACCCTGGAGGCCGGGAAATCACGGTGGCGACGAGCCAGCCAACCCCTTGGAAAAACTTCGTTTGACCTTTTGTTGACGCCTCGGATAGCATCTCTGCGTCCCTCGTTGGCCCCGGGAGTTGTGCTCGGCCGAGGCCCGTCCCGTCGAGGGGGATCGTCGTGGTCGTCAGCCCCTCCAGGATCGCCGCCCAATCGCTTCGAGTTCTGCCGCGCAAGCGGATCAGCCGACTTATGGGCCGTCTTGCGGACCTCAAGGGTCCGCCCGCGGTCATCGAGCGGACCGTCGGGACCTTTTGCCGAGTCTACAACGTCAATATGGAGGAGGTTCAGGTGCCCGCGGAGGGTTACCGCTCCTTCGATGACTTCTTTACTCGGGAGCTCATCCCCGGCGCCCGACCGATCGCGGAGGATCCCGAGCTTCTGGTGTGCCCCTCGGACGGTCGGCTCGAGGACTGCGGGCCGATCGAGCACAAAGCCTCGTTTCGGGTGAAGGGCCGGCTCTACGACGTCGCCGAGCTCATCGACGATCCGTCTGCCACCGGTCAGTTCGCCGGGGGAAGCTTCGCGGTGATCTACCTCGCCCCGCCGGACTACCATCGAGTCCATGCGCCGGTGGACGGCGCGGTCACCGAAGTTCGGCACGTGGCAGGAACGCTGTATCCGGTGAACTCCATCGGGTTGGAGCATGTGCCGCGGCTCTTCGCAAAGAACGAGCGGGTGGTCGTGGAGCAGGATTCGCCCCGCTACGGGCGGGTGTGCTCGATTCTCGTGGGTGCGATCGGTGTAGGCCGGATCGGACTGAGCTTCGATCCGCTGCTGACGAATACGAACGATCGGTCGGGCGGTGGGGTTCGGCGGGTGGATGGGCCCGAGCTCGCGCGAGGCGATGAGGTCGGCATGTTTCACATGGGTTCAACGGTGATCCTCCTCACCACGGCGAAGAGCCCGCTGTCGTTCGTGAAGGCTCCTGGGGATCGAACGCGGATGGGCGAGGCGCTGGCTCGGCGAGGGGTCGCATGAGCGACGAGTCGTCGAACGACGATAAGGTGAAGAGCTTTCGGACGCGGAAGCGGACGCGGCGGGATCGTCGTCGCTCCCTTCGGGTGCCGGTCGACGAAGTGCCTCGCCGTAGCGTTGCGGAGATGACCCCGGAGGCGGGCGCGTCGGGGGACGTCGAAGGCGAGATCACGCGGAGCGAAGAGTCTCGACCCGCGTCGTCGCCGCCGGGGCCAGCCTCGGAAGCGCCTCCGGGGCTTGCTGCGGTGCCGGTGGTTCCCGAGGCGCCCGCGGCTCCAACCGTGCCCACCCTGTCGGACTATTCGGGGCTCGGCGAATATATTGCGACGGCTCAGACCGCGGTCGACGAAGCGGCACCGGTGATGGGGGCCGAGCCGGTTGCCGAAGTGATGGGGGTGCCCCTGACCAGTGCACCAGCGCCGGTCGATATCGGGGCGGACAGCCCCGTCGGATCGACGGACGGCTTCGCGTCCTCGCCACCAAGCGCGCTCGTGGAAAGCCCAGCGCCCGAAGCAACCCTGGCGTCGGAGGGCTCGGCCAGCGACAAGCAAGCCGCCGAGAGCCCCGCCGTCGAAAAACCGGCCTCGGGAGGGTCGGAGTCCGGAAACGGAGCCCGCGTCGAACCGACCGCGGACTCTGAGCCTCCGGCGAAGCGTCGCCCGTCTTCGGATCCGGTCGCCCAGGCGAACATGGTCGTGGTTCGTGGCACCGTGCGGATCAGCGACGTGCCTCCCCCGCCAGAGACCAGTCGGGTGATCGAGCCCGTCGGCCGCTCGGACGCGGCGATGACCGTCCCCTCGGACACCTCCCCCCCGACCAGCGCACCGGACCTCGCTCCCGATGCGGTGGCGATGCCCCCCAACCCCGACGTGCCGTCATTCGAGGAACCATCCATCGAGGCCGTGGCCGCGGGGCGCGCCGTGGATGCGGGGGAAGTTGCGGAAGAGATGTTGCCTCCCGACCTCCCGGACCTTCCGGGAGAGCCCACCGATCCGCGGGTGAGCCTTCCCGTCAGTCCCGAGTTCTCGGTCGCGATCGAGGCGGCGACTCCGGAGAGTAAAGTAGAGGAGCCCCCGATCGACGAGGTGAGCTCCGCGCTTGAGCTCGCGTCTGCGGACATCGAGCTTCAGGCGGCGGCGAGTGCGCCGGACATCGAGGTGGAAGAGGACCTCGATCTCGACGAGGCGGGCGCTGAAGAGATCGGAAGCGACGCCCGATCGGGTCCGCCGCCACCTCCCGAACAAAAAGCCCACCCGCCGAGCCCGCCGCCGCCCCCACCGGAAGGCGAGTCGGTAGCGGAGGCGCTGCCGCCTCCGCCACCCAAAGATGTCATCGACGCTGAACCGCGACCCGATGCCGAGGGCCGCTCCGAGGACGGTGCGGAGCGGAAGCGACGGCGGCCTTGGTTCGAGACGTTCTTCAACGATGACTACCTCCGCACGGTTCCCATTCCTCCGGAGCGCCACGTCGTTCGCCAGTGCGATTTCATCGAGGCCACACTGGGGCTTCAGGCCGGAGCGACGATTCTCGACGTCGGCTGCGGACTGGGTCTTCATGCGGTGGAGCTCGCAAACCGCGGGTATCTCGTGGTGGGCTTGGATCTCTCGCTCCCGATGCTGTCGCGCGCGGCGGACGAGGCCCAGGACCGGGGCCTGAAGATCAACTTTCTTCATGGCGACATGCGGGAGATGACCTTCGATGGGTCGTTCGATGCGGTTCTGTGTTGGGGCACGACGCTTGGCTACTTCGACGACGACACCAACAAGAAGGTGATCGAGCGCCTCTACCGAGCGCTCAAACCGCGCGGGCTCCTGGTCATCGATGTGGTCAATCGTGACTACGTGATTCGGAGCCAGCCAAATCTGGTGTGGTTCGAAGGGGATGACTGCGTGTGCATGGAGGAGACGCAGTTTAATGTGATCAAGTCGCGCCTCGAGGTGAAGCGGACGGTGATCCTCGATAGCGGCCGACAGCGTGAGAGCTACTACTCGGTGCGGCTCTTCTCCTTTCACGAGCTCGGCAAGATTCTTCACGAGCAGGGATATCGGGTAGCCCAGGTGAGCGGCCACGAGTCGACGCCAGGCGCGTTTTTTGGGGCGGACTCACCGCGGATGATCGTAGTCGCGGAACGTCGACCGATGCCGAAAGGCTCGGGGCCCTCCGCACCGGCGCCACCGCCACCCCCGGGGTCGGGCGACGATGCGCCGTTCGTGGCCGGTCCGCCCACCGTGCCGGTGGCTGAAGATCCGGGCCTGCGCGAGGAGAAGATCACGCAGGAGCTGGAGGTCGAAGAGGAAGAAGAAGAAGACATTTCGACTCTCCTCAGCGAAGCCGCAGACCTCGGCGTCGTCGATGAAGCTGACGACGACTAGGAAACTACGGCGAACATCCGCAGGCGCCTACGGCGCGGGAGGCTGCCACACCCGCGACGACCGGCCTTCGGCCTGTCTCCTCTGGAGGGAGAAGGCCGTAGGAATCCGGTGCTTTCGGGCGCGAGACACGCCGACGGGTGACCGATGCGGGTTAGCCGCCCTCGCCCGGCTCGTCGTCTTCCGCTGCGTCGATACTTCCGTCGTCTTCCGCGGCTTCGTCGACTCCCGCGGCTTCGTCGACTCCTCCGTCTTCGTCGTCTTCCGCGGAGTCATCGTCGTTGGAGGGCGAGTCTTCATCGACAGCGTCATCTTCGTCCGGAGCGTCATCTTTATCCGGAGCGTCATCTTTGCCCGGTGCGTCGTCTTCGTTCGCCGAATCATCGTCGCTTGATTCGTCGGTTGCTTCGGAACGGTCGCTTTCGGCCGACCTGTCTTCGTCGGAATGATCGTCGTCCGCACTGGGTTCGTCATCGGAACGGTCTTCTTCGGAGTGATGTTCTTCAGAGTCGCGTTCTTCGGAGTGATGTTCGCCGGCGTCCGCCGCGTTCTCATGCGCGATGCCTTCATCGTTGGCGTTCTCGAGTGACGGCGCGGGGTCCACACCGTCGCCCGGAGGAGCCTCGTCGTCGACAGGAGGCAGAGGTTGGCTTCGCCGGCCCTGAGCACGGGGTTTGGCTTCGGGCTTATCCATCGCAGGGGCCTGGGGACGGGAGCCCTCGGCCGCCTCGAGCGGTCCCCCGAGCGCCGCCTCCAGTGTCCGCACTCGAACTTCGAGGGCCCGAAGCTCCTGGCGGAGCGTGACCTGACTGGACGCCATTCGTTCGGCGACCGCGCTCGGGACCCAGCGAGTCCCCATGGCGTCAAGAGTATCGCTGTCCGAACCCTCCGAGAAGATCCGCTTCGCTTCCGCCAATAGGCTCGGTGAGCTCTGCTCCAGTTCTCGGACAATGTCCTCGATCCCGAGCACTTCTCGCCGCTCCGGGCGGTAGGTCAGGCCAACCTTAGTGGTGAAGCGCTCGACTTCCAGCGTCCATTCTCCGTCTCGCCGGATCAGCCGCTTGGGCATTGACCGCTGCAATAAATCCGTCGCCACGTGGTGCCTCGTTTCTGGATCTCGGACGCTCTGACGCAAACTTGAGCAACGAAGATCGCCGAGGCACCGCCTCGACCGCGCTTCCTTTGGAACTCGTTCGTGAGCTAGAAAGAGGAGGTCTCGCTTCCCACGAGGACAAGGTCTGCGTGACAGGGGAGGCCGACAAAGCCCTGCCCGCCAATCAGTGCAGAGCAGTCGCCCGCAAACTCGCGCACGTCAATGCGCTGGGTACCCGAGAGCTCGAGCTCTTCGTCGGATGCCTCGGTACCAGCGTCGGTTCCTCCGTCAAGGCCGACAAGTCCGGTGTCGGTGACCGTCGCGTCGGCCGGGTCATCGTCCATTGAGGCATCCGCAGAGGCATCGGCTGACGCACCATCCACCGACCCATCGTGTGGTTCCTCGGAGGTCGCACGAATCTTAATGTCGATCCGGTCTTCCTGAACAAGCCGGCACTGGGGGCTCGGATCGTAGGCGCGCGCGAGTTCGAAGCGGAGGGAGTCGTCGGCCATCACTCTTCCACTCACCAGCGGTTCGCTCGGAAGGCGCCAGAACGCTTCGCCGTCGCGGTTTCGCACCTCCACCCGGAAGGTCGTGCGCTCTCGCACCGGGTAGGCGCTCGCACCGCAAGTGTTCTCCACGAGGTCTGCGGTTACTGAAAACGTGCCGACGGGCTCGCCGGGGTAAACTGGGTTGCAGGCGAAGAGAAGGGCGCCGAGCACCAACCGCGAATAACCGGGCATCGTCTCGGTGGTACCGAGCCACCGGAAGCGAAGTCAAAAAAGCGGTGTTGGCACGCCGATCAAGATTGGCGTTTTCGGTAACTAAGGCGCCCCGGGGGTTCCTGCCTCGATATGGAACTCGACCCGACGGTTCGCGATCCGGCCGGCACGGGTCTCGTTGGACTCGAGGGGCCGCTCTTGGCCGACCCCGACCGCGTACAGGCGACCCTGGTCGATGCCCGCCCGAACCAGGTACTCGACGCACGCCTGCGCTCGCTCCTCGGAGAGGCGCTGATTGTCTTCCGCATTGCCCGTATTGTCGGTGTGGCCCTCCACGCGGACCCGTCGATAGCTGGGATTTCGGCTCAGAATCGTCGCCACCGCATCGAGGAGCTGGCGCGAGCGTCGGCCCCGAATCCGCGCGCTCGACGTCGCAAACTCGACCTGTTGGAGGAGCCGAATCTCTTCGCCGCTGACCTGTACCAGCGCGTCACCGTCGGGGCACCCGTCGCTGTCCGCGCGGCCGTTGAGGGTCTCGGCTTGGTTCGGGCACCGATCCGCCTGGTCGGGAATCCCGTCGCCGTCGGCGTCTTCCTCCGGACACCCGTCCTGGTCGGCGGTCCCATTGATGACCTCGGCCTGGTCGGGGCACTCGTCCATGTCGTCCGGGATCCCGTCCTGGTCGAAGTCATCCTCCGGGCAGCCATCGGTGTCGCCAAAACCGTCGGTGTCTTCTTCTTCATCGGGGCAGGCATCGACGTCGTCGGGCACCCCATCGCGGTCTCGGTCATTGTCGGGGCAACCATCTTCGTCCCGATCGCCATCCATGTCCTCGGGTTCCTGCGGGCAGGAGTCGTACCCATCGGGGATGCCGTCGTTGTCGTCGTCCTCATCGGGGCAGCCGTCCTCGTCATCGGTTCCGTCCATGTCTTCTGGATCGTTCGGACATGGATCCGCGGCGTCGAGCAATCCGTCCCCGTCGTTGTCGGCTTCGGGGCAGCCGTCGTCGTCGATGTATGCGTCGAAATCCTCCGCTTCACTCGGACACGCATCGACGTCGTCTTGAATCCCGTCCCCGTCACTATCGGTATAGATCGGCGCCCAGGTGGCTCCGCCGAGGACCCGGAACACCGGTGTTCCGACCCCGGACACCACCCCGACGCCGCCGCCGAGGGTGAAGCTGAAGTCGCCCTGCTGAATCCGGCCGGCAAGCCGCGCTTCGACAGGATTTTCGTCGAGTTCGCCGCCGAACGAGCTCTCGCCCTCGAGCTCCGCGAACACCAGTACGAGCGGCGTCAGCTCGTAGCCGGCGGCGACGCTGTACGTAAATGCGCTCCCGACCTCGGTCGAAAACAGGGTCTGGCTGGGCCGGAAAAACCCCCCGAGGTTCGTCGCAATATGAAACCCGGATTGGATAAAGCTCGCGATGACGTAGCCCCCCGCGGTCAGCGATTCATCACCGATGTATCTCCCTTCGGCGGTGAGCTGTCCGATCGGAAAGGTCACCCACGCTGCGGCGCCGATCGACGGCCCGCGATCCCCTGCTCCGGCGATTCGACCTTTGATGTGGAGGCGCGGATCGCCGACTCCAAAGTTCGTGCCCCCATCGACCGCCACCAGTTCGGAGGTGTCGGCGCGGGTGAAACTGAAGGAGTCACCGCTCGCGAGGATGAGCGGCAGCACGACGCCCACCTGGAGTCGCTCGGCGATACTGAGAGCGAAGTTGAGATGACCAGCGACCGTGTACTCGACGAGCTGGGTGTTTTCGTCGGTGACCTGGCAATCGGTTTCGTCCGCCGCGCTGCACGTGGCGTTGAACAACGTGAACGGGTGGTGGGCATAGTCCGCGTACAGGCCGACCGAGGGGACCAGATGGCCGGAGACGAAGGCCCCCTCGACGTCGAGATAGTTGCCGGGGCCCGGAGGCGGCGCGAAGCGGATGGTCGAGAACTCTTCGAGGGGTACGGCGTCTTGTGCGGCTGCACCGGCCGGCGCCAACACCATTAGTCCCAAGACCACCACCCGCGTCCGATCCATCCGGTTCCTCCGCTCAAAAGCCCGTTGGCGCTCCCCGCGCTTCGTCATCGGGCTCTCTATAGTAAGCCGCTGAGAGCGAAAATTTCTACAAATAAACGAGGCTGGGCCCGGAAAGAGTGGCCTGGCCTACGGTGTTTGCAGATAGGGAACGGCGAGGAAGCCGACAACTGTAGGTGAGCCCAAACCCGAGGACTGAGAGCCGGTGACAAAGGGCGCGTGAATCCGGTCTCTCGACAGTGTTTCCTCTGCTTCAGAAGCGAGGAGGAATTGCCGAATGATATGACAAGCCGCGCCGCCCAAGCCCCGCATGCGGATCTTGATGGACTCAGGACGCTAGAATCGGACCCGAAAGTCGCAGCTGTACGTGGTGTCGAACGCGACGGGGTTGCCCTGGCGATCCAGCGGCGGCCGAAAGCGCACCTGGCCGCTCCGAAGCATCCGAGTGCAAGCGCTGGCGAACTCGCCCGAGCCTTCGGTTCGAAGCACCCGGACCGCCCCGCTCGGCAGGATTCGAATCCGCGCCCGGCCTCGTCCTTCCCTGCCCTGAGCTCGCGCCTCAGAGGGATAGAATTGCGACAGAAGTGCGTTGTGGTTGCCCTGCGCGGTCGGCCGCCGAGACAGATCGGAGACTCCGACCACGCGAGGCCCGCGCGCGCCCGACGGAGCGCCGGTGCCTCCGGGGACGCCACCGGGCACCCCTGCGCGGCGACGACCGGTCGGCTCGCCGGGCGGCCCAATGGGGCCTTCTCGGTCGATACCGCTGGATTCGGGTACTGCGAACGACGAGTCCCCGCTGTCGTTGGTGAGCGTGAGATTATCGAAGGCTACCGGCGTTTCCTCGGCCGGAGGCGGCGGCGGGGGCGGCTCGTCCGGAGGAGGGGGGTCCGGCGTTTGGGCTCGCGGCGGCGGACGAGGCGGGGGCTCCGGCTCGGGTTCCGGGATCTCCGGCTCCGGTTCCTCCTCGGGGACCTCTTCGACCACTTCTTCTTCGGGAGGAGGCGGCTCCACCTCGAAGTCCACCACGC
Source organism: Myxococcota bacterium (assembly GCA_039187775.1). Taxonomy (GTDB): domain Bacteria; phylum Myxococcota_A; class Polyangia; order Polyangiales; family JBCCZL01; genus JBCCZL01. Next base: position 11,021 of record JBCCZL010000113.1, on the reverse strand, counting down.
TCGGCTCGGTCGGCTCGAAGGAGGGCCGAGGAACCGCCGCCAGAACCACATAGCTCGTCGCGTGGAGGAACACGCTGACGAGGACCGCCGATACGAGCCAGATGAGCACATCGCTCTCGCGGTCGCGGCGACGCTGAGGGGTCGGGGGAGCGGAGGATGAGCCCGGGTGAGGAGGGGTGGTCATCGGGAAGCAAGCATTGGTTGGACCCCAGCGGCCGTCGCTAGATTTGGTCCGGCCGATCCCTTTTCGCAAGGGGGCGAACTACGCAAATTTGAGACGGGCAACTCCCTAGCTCCGGCGATCCCCTAGAAAAATCAGCGAATTTCCAGCGTCGGCCGCCACTCATTCATTCAGCTCGGAGGGCCGGACGTTGATGGCGAACTTGGTCACACCGACTCGGCGGACCAAATCGATAACCTGAACAACATTGCGATGACGAATCGTTCCTTCCGCCGCAATGACCAGCCGGAGGTCGTCATCCGCTTCTTTGGCGGCGCTCACCTGGTCCCGGAGCTCGTCCTGAGACACTGGCACAGTATCGAGGAACAGGTTCGGCTCGAGGCACGCTTCGGTTTGATCGGGACAGACGATCGAGATCGCCATGGTCGTCGGCGTATTGTCGCCGGTGGCCGCCTCCGGGAGCTCCATCGGGATCGTCTTCGAGACGATCGCAGTCGCGGTCACCATCAGAATGATCAGCAACACCAACACCACGTCGACCAGCGGGGTGACGTTGATGGCGGTGATCAGCTCTTCGTCGTCGCCGGATGCGCCTCCGCCCATCGCGTTACTCCGCCGGCTCCGCCGCGGCGCTGCCGTTTTCTCGGCCGCGGAGATATGCGACGAGATCCTTGCCGAGGGCATCGGCACGCGCGAGCCGCGCCTTGATGACCCGACTGAACAAGTTGAAGAAGGCGACCGCCGGCAGAGCCACAAGAATCCCGATCGCCGTAGCCACGAGGGCTTCACCGATTTCACTCATCAGGCTGTCGGTGACCTGACCTGCGCTCTCGTTCAGAGCGGAGAACGCACGAATGACGCCGATGACGGTTCCAAGAAGTCCAACGAACGGGGCGTTGTTGCCGACGGTACCGAGGAACGCGAGGTTCCGCTCCATGTTGAGCTTGGCCATGCTGGCCTCGCCCGCCATCCGGTCTTCCGCCGCGTCCGGACCATCGTCGACCGATGCGATTCCGGCGCGGGCGACGCGCGCTTCAAAGCTCTTCGGGGCGTCCAGGCGCTTGCGGGCGGCCTCGAGGTCACCCTTGCCGAGTAGACGAAGCATGTCCGCCTTCAGTTTGCCGATGTCATCCCGGGAGACCAGGAGGTAGTAAGTGCGCTCCAGCACGATGGCGAGGCTGATGACCGAGAGGATCACCAGGAGCCACATCACCCAGCCCGCGCCGAGCATGGCGAACGCGGTGAGCTTGTCGACGATATCAATTCCCATGAAGTCTCCGAGGTTGAGACCCCACCCAGAGAAGATGGGGGCTCAGTCAAAGCGCCTGAAACGTAGGGAACATTCCCTCCAGCGACAAGCGGATTGTCCCCGAATACAGGCGACTTTGCCGGTGCCTTCGCGGTGCGGTGGGCACCGATACGCGCTGTTACAAATCTGGCGGCGAGTCGTCGAAATCGAAGAGCTCCCCGAGGAACACCGTCGCATAGGCTCCTTTGGGGAGGTCGAACTGGAACACCGGCTCCCCCTCGGTTTCGGTCACCTCGACGTCACCTGGACGGACTCGCAGCACACGTCGTGTGCCAGCGCCGTGTCGACCGAGCCGCGCCATGACCTCCTCGGTGAGTCCGTGCGCGTCGGCAACCGTGCGTTCGAGCTCGGCCGCCGCTCGGTCGGTCCTCCGCATCTTGGGTCCCCACATCGGTCCGGTCGGTGAAATGGCAAACGACCGCACCCGTTGAAGGGCATCGTCGCCGTCCTCCGTCTGAAACAGCCCGCCAGTGTCGTGCTTCACGAACACGTCACCCTCGACGGGCCGGTCGAAGCGATCGCAGCGAATCCGCTCGGCGCAGGTTTCATTGAAGGTGTGCGACTGAAGGACGCTCGCGAGCAGTTTCTTTTCGAAGCGCTTCCTCGGGGCCCGCCCCCCGTGGACCAGCCACGCCTTCGCTCGCTCGAGGTTGTTCCGACCGAATCGCTGGGTGCCAAAATAGTTGGGGGTGCCCCGCTCTCCGAGGACCTGGAGTGCGTCGCGCACCTGTCCGGTGTCGGCCCCACCTCCCCGCACCCGCACCCGAAAACGATTGCCATGAAGGTGCCCGGTCCGGAGCTTGTGGCGATGGAGGTCCGCCTCGAGGATTCGCAATCCAGGAAGGGTAAGATCCAACGCCTTTTGTGCGACGTCCGCCGCATGAGGGCCGGCAAAAAAGCTCGCCCACTGCCGGGTGATGGCCCGGCGGTCCTTCATTCCCGCGACACCCGTGGCTCGGGGATCGGTGCCGAGGGCATCGGCGATCACCCGCGTGGCGTGGGCAGTGGTTTGGTCGGTCTTCTCGAATCGAACAAAAACGTGCTCGCCGTGCCCTTCCGGACCGTATGCGGGAACTTCGTCGACCTGAAAGTCCTGACACTTTTCCTTGAGCCGGCCCACGGGGCGAGGCCCAGGCCCGGTGATGCGGGGAAGGTGCTTTCGGGGCTTTAGGGTCTCCATACGCGATTCTGATAGACCTCCTTCGGCCGCTCCGGTAGGGAATAAGGGTGGGAAGGGCACCTTTCGACCGCGTTCGAAGCGAGGTTTGCAGGCTTCTGGACGCGGGGGTGCGCGGCAATGTCTTTCCCGGCGGCGTCGGCTGTGTGGCGTGGTTTGAAGAGAACAAACCCGTCTATGCAGTGGGGGCGGCTGGCCGCTTGAGCGGGTCTGGGCCGAAGACGCATCCCCTGACTCCTTACGACCTCGCCTCCCTCACCAAGCCGTTTGTTGCGGTGACCGCGCTGGGTCTGGTCGCGGCGGGAAAGCTCGACCTCGACCAGCGGGCCGATTCGATCGTGCCTGACGTCAGAGGAGGGAAGGGCGGACGTTCGACGATCGAGCAGCTCCTCACCCATCGCTCCGGTCTCGCCGCGTGGGGCGGATTCTATCTCGATGTTCCGCACGAGTCCGGAACGGGCGCGGCGCGGCGCTGGATTCTTGGAGAAGCGGCGCGTCGGGTGGAGGGACCCGCGGACGCGCAGGTGGTGTACAGCGATCTCGGCTACATCATCGCGGGTGAAGTGATCGGCCGCGTCGAAGGGCCGGGCCTTGCGGCGGCGGTCGAAAAACACGTCACCTCGCCGCTGAGCATCGACAGCGCGGTCTACTTCGCCGGTAACCTGAGCGGTCGCGCGAAGTCCAAGCTGGCGTCGACCGCTGCGCCGACCGAGCGCTGCGAATGGCGGGGTCGACTCGTCGTAGGAGAGGTGCACGACGAGAACGCGGCCGCGCTCGGAGGCATTGCGGGGCACGCCGGCCTCTTCGGCACCGCGGAGGCGGTCGCGACCTTTGGCTGCGAGACCCTCGTGGCATTGGATGGCCGCTCGACCGTGATCGATCGTGATCTGCTGGTGGCCGCCCTGGCGGAGCGGCCGGGCGGAACCCATCGCCTTGGCTTCGACGGGAAGACCGGAACCGATAGCGCCGCGGGAAAGCGAATGGGGCCACGGGCCTACGGCCACCTTGGCTTCACGGGGACGAGCCTGTGGTGCGACCCGGACCGGCGGGTGGTCGTGGTGCTCCTCACCAACCGGGTTCATCCAACCCGCGCGAACCAAAAGATTCGCGGCTTTCGCCCAGCGTTCCACGATGGCGTCCTCGCCGCCTTGGGCTGACAGAAACTACGATGAAATCCGAAGGATTTCAGAGCGTGCCAGGGCAGACGGCACGTCGAGGGGCGCGGCGTGCGAGCGTAGGTCGCGGAACCGAAGGGGGACCCATGGAGCCGTTTCACGCCGGAGTGGGGGAGCACGAACCACCGCCCGCGATCTGAGGCCATCTCCTCGAGCTCCAACATTCCCGGCATTTCCCGCCTCGCGGAGCCACTGGCTCACCCACTCCTTCCGCCGATCGGCTTCGGGGAGTGAGGAGATGAGCTCTTAGGTGTTCAGCTCGCGCTGGCGATGGATTCCCGAAGCCGCTGATAGAGGCGACTATTCGAAAGATAAGGTTCGTCATTACGCACTGCCCGCGCGAGGGCTCGGTCATCGCCGACGATCACCACGAGCCGCTTGGCGCGGGTGATCGCCGTATAGAGAAGCGCGCGCGACAGAAGCACGTGATGTCCGGCGTGGAGTGCGATGAACACCGCTTCGAACTCGCTCCCCTGGACCTTGTGCACCGTGGACGCGTAGGCCAGGGCGACCGCGTCGAGCTCGTCTCGCCGGTAACGAACTTCTCGGCCGTCGAATATCACAAAGGCGGTTCCGGCATCGACGGCTCGCACTTCGCCCATGTCGCCGTTGAACACATCCTTCTCGTAGTCGTTGCGAAGCTGCATGACCCGATCACCCGGGGACAGAGCGCCCGGCGGAACCCGTCCTCCCGGGCGCCGGTTGAGGTGCCCCTGGAGAAGTTGATTCAGTCGTTCGGTGCCCACCGGACCACGCCGCATTGGGGTCAGGACCTGCGCCTCGCGGATCGGATCGATCCCGTACACTTCTTTCATTCGGTCGAGCGTCTCGATGATTCGCTGGCCGATCTGTCCGGGGTCTCGGGTTCGCACAACGAACAGATCACCGGTCCCCCGCTCGCCGCGGGGGGTCGGCTCGGGGAGATCACCGTGGAGCACGGCGTGGGCCCCCTGCACGATCGCGCTCTCCTGCGCTTGCCGAAACACTCGGTCGAGGCGGACCACCGGACACACTCCGCTCCGGATCACTTCGCGAAGCACCTGCCCGGGCGACACCGGGGGAAGCTGATCTACATCGCCGACGAGCACCAGCGTGGTCGATGGCGCCACCGCGCGAAGCAAGCTGTCGGCGAGTCGTAGGTCGAGCATGGACGCCTCGTCGATCAGGACGAGGTCGGCATCGAGTGGGTTGCTGCTCCCGCGGGTGAAGCGACCGAGGGCGGGATTCCATTCGAGGAGCCGATGAACGGTTCGCGCCTCGGTCCCGGTCGCTTCGAAGAGCCGCTTGGCCGCGCGGCCGGTGGGCGCCCCCAGGATGACTCGCCGATTGTCCGCGAAGTGGGCGGCCACGATGGCCCGCGTCGTCGTGGTTTTACCGGTTCCTGGTCCGCCGGTGATCACGAGCAAGCGTTCTCGGAGTGATGTGGTGACCGACTCGCGCTGCCGTTCGGTAAGACCAAAGGGCACGAGCGCGGCATCGGCTTTCGCGAGCCGTGCCGGATCGATCTCGCGCGGGTGTTGCCGGAGTTCGGTGAGCTTTTGGGCAACGCGGACCTCGGCCTGATAGAGAAGTGGGGGGTATACCGCGTCGTCTTCGATGAACAGAAGGTCTCGAAGTAGCAGGTTTCGGAGCGCTTCGGCGAGGCGTTCCCGGCTCACGCGAAGACGCTCTGCGTCGCGCTCGAGCTCCTCGCGGCGGACGAACACGTGCCCGTCGTCTGCGGCTTTTCCCGTGAGATGAAGCGCCACCCCCGCTGCCCGCCGCGGGTCGTCGTCATCGATGCCCGAGGCTCGGCCGATCGCATCGGCGGTCGTAAATCCGATCCCTGCCACCTCTTCCGCGACGAGGTAGGGATCCCGTCGGATCACCTCGACGGTCCTATCCCCGTAGCGCTTCCACACTTTTCGGGCGGTGGCCGGACCGAGGCCGAGCGAGCGAAGATACGACTGCGCCTCGGCTTCGTCGCGGCGGGCCCGGACCGCTTCGCCGATCGCGAGCGCACGTTTCTTGCCGATCCCGTTGACCTCGGTGAGCCGGCTCGACTCTCGGGTCACCACGTCGAGGGTGCGCTCGCCGAAGCGTTTGACGAGCCGCTCCGCGAGGCCCTCGCCAACCCCGGGAATCAGACCCGATCCGAGATAGCGAGCGATGCCCTTTTCCGATTCGGGCATCAGCGGAAGGTAAGAGCTTACGCGGAAGCGTTCCCCGTAGGTCGGGTGGTCCTGGAATCGTCCGCGGGCCCGAAGTCGCTCGCCGATGCTTGCGGTGCCGAGGTCCCCCACCAGCGTGATCTCGCCGTCGGCGTTGTTCTGACTGCCGCGAACCACCGCAAAGGAACCGTCCGCGCTCCGATAGCTGACCTCTTCGACGGTGATGTCGACGGTGACGTCGCTCATCGGCGCCGCCGCAATAAACGAGAGCGCGGCGCCCATCTACTCGCCTGGCGTACATGCGTCGAAGGCAAAGAGCGGCTCGGCGTCGCCGCGGCCGTCAGGACGAAGGCGGACGAGGCATCGGCCGGAAGGAGCCCGAAGTGAAGGACACGCGGCGAGGCGTCGCCCTTCGGCGTCTCGCAGAAACACCGGTTCGCCGGCGTTGCTGAGGCCGCCCGAGCCGAGGCTTCCCGAGAGTCGAACCAGCGCCACGCCGGGCGGCACGGGTTCGTCGTCCGGTCCGTTGGGATCGAAGCCGGGAGCGACGAGGAGCACCCGGGCGGCGGCGGGCACCACCACGCTGGTGTCAATGCGGTCTCCTGGTCGGTCCGCGCGGTCGGCGAGGTAGAGTCCATAAAGATCGGCGGGCTCGCGGCCAAAGTTTATCAGTTCTACATACTCCTGGGCGGGTTCGGCACCCGTCGGATTGGCCCGCACTTCGCTGATCGTCAGGGGCAAGAGCGTACTGTGGGTTTCGATCGGAATCGAAAACTGCTGCTCTTCGCCGGCGAGAGAAACCAGCGTGAGCTCCGCGAGGTACTGCCCTCCGGGTTCGAGTCGATCGATCGAGAACTCGGCCTCCCCGCGCGGCGCTACCGTCCCCCAACGTTGCGGGCCCACCGCGAGATGAGCGCGAAAGGGCACGTTGGCCCGCAGCCGGAGGCGCGCGGAGTGGTCCTGCACCAGCAGGCACATCTGCCCAACGGCAAGCTCATCGAGGGCGCAGGTGAGTTCGGCAAGGGCCAGGAGCGGGGCTGCGCCGGTTCGAAACCGAGCCGAAAACGGTGCCGTGGCATCGATTCCCTGGGCATCCGCCCGGAGCCGAAGCTCGTACTCCGTGTTTTCACGAAGCAACTCGGTGGGCCGGATGTCGACGCAGACGTCGGGCGCCGTGGGATCGGGGCTTCGCCAACCGATCCTCCCGCAGTCGCCGGCGGCGACATCGATCGGAGCCGTCTCCGCTCCGGCGACAAGGTCGACGAGGGAAGGGGTGAGGACCGATCCAGGGGCGAGCCGCAGCGCGAGCAACGGGATGTCCGAAGGAACGCCCGAGCTCCCGTCTGCCGGCCAGCTCGCGTGGGCCTCGGTCAGAAACGCGCGCTCGGCGACCTGGAGGATCGTCGATGAGGGGAGTCCCGCACGTTCGGTTTCGGCCCAGGCTCCGATCGCCAGGGTGTAGCTCTCGCCCGGTCGAAGTGGTGCCGACGGTCGCACGGTGCCATCGGTGCGGAGGAGCTCGATTCGGGAAGCGTCGATCGCGGTCGGCCGATCGAAGGGAACGGGGTGTTCACCGACAAAAAGTGCCACCGGGTCGGGTTCGCCAGAAAAGGGCTCGGCGAGTTCAATGCTCGGCCATGCGGGAATCGCCTGGGTCGGGTATCGCATGCCCGCTTCGTCGACGATGGCGAAGAGTGGGGTCGTGGGGTCGTCCATCGGTTCGATAAAGGGTGGTGAAAAACACCCAACCATGGCAACGACCGCCAAGAACGCCGTACCCGCGGCGACCGCGTTTGGACGAGTATGAGAAAGAACGCCAGGAAGATCTTCACAAAGCGTGGCGTTGCGCGTGGGGAGCCGGGCCATGGTTCGCTTTTCGGCGCGGGACGCTCCGAGTTGCGTCCGCCGCGCTCATTGCCTCGACCGTTCGACCCCACGCGAGTGCGCATGGTTCGCTTCGGGCGCCGACGAAGGCCGGGAGACTGGTAAGCTCCTTGGGAATGGAAGGCAGCCCCGGGGAAGACCGCTGGGAAGGACGGATCCTCGGCCGTCGCTTTCGCCTCCTTTCGCCGATCGACCGGGGTGGGGTAGGCGTCGTGTACCGCGCGCAGGATCTCGAGGGCGGTGAGGTCGCGGTAAAGCTTCTTCGCTCCGAGCTCTTTGCGATCCCGCAGATCGCCGAACGTTTCGAGCGCGAGCTCGAACTGTCCTCGGCCATCGCCCATCCAAACGTGATCCGCTCGATCGCCCGCGCGAAACGTACTTCCGAGGATCCGGCGTTTCTCGTCACCGAGTTCGTCGAGGGTGAGACTCTCGCCCATCGCATCCACCGAGCCGGGCGCCTAGGAACGGAGCCTGCGCTCCGAATCATGAAAGAGCTGCTCGCGGGGCTCGCTGCGATTCACGACGCTGGCGTGGTACATCGCGACCTCAAGCCGTCCAATGTGCTCCTGTCGGCGGAAGACGAACGAGTGAAGATCTTCGACTTCGGGATGGCCACCTATCGTGAGGGGCTCGTGGCGGTGGGACTGACCCCGCTCGGCCTTTCGGTGGGTACCCCTTCCTACTGCAGCCCGGAACGCATTCGCGGCGGGGTCGCGCCCGCGTCCGCGGCCGACATTTATTCGGTGGGAGTCATGCTTTTCGAGATGTTGACCGGCGCGCTTCCATTCGCCGGATCGTCCCACAGTGAGCTCTGCGATCGCATTCTTACCGCCCCTCCGCCGCCAACACGGGTCTTCGTGCCCGGCGGCGTCGAGCCACGGCTGGAGTCGATTATTCACGCTTGCCTAGCGAAAGAGCCCGGAAATCGACCGATTTCGGCGTGTGCGGTCCGTGACGTGATCGATACAGCCAGCCGCTGAAGGGGTTTTCTTCGACGGATCGCTGCTATAGTGCCGCTCGTGAGCGCTGCTCCAGCCACGGCTGCTTCAGCGAGCGACAGGGCGAGGGACCCCCTGGGGCTCAAAGCGCCGGTGTTGGTGCTCAATCGCTACTACCAGCCGGTCCGCGTCACCACCGCGCGCCAGGCGTTCGAACTCCTGTTCATGGGCCGAGCCGTGGCCCTCGACGACGTGTACCAATCGCACGACTTCGGTCAGTGGTGTGAGCTCGATGTTCACGAAGGGTGCTCTTGCATCGGAACCACCCGAGGTGCGCTTCGGGTCCCTCGCCTCGTGGTGCTCGCCACCCACAGCAAGACCCGGCGCGCGAACGCCCGCCTCACCCGCGATAACGTCTTCCGCCGAGACGATTACACTTGCCAGTACTGCGGTCGACGGCCCGGGAAGCGGCAATTGAGCCTCGACCATGTCGTTCCAAAATCCCGCGGCGGGCCTGCGCGATGGGACAACCTGGTCACCGCTTGCGCTGACTGCAATCGGCGCAAGGGCCACAAGCTCCCGGCAGAGTGCGGAATGCACCCTCGAAACAGCCCTGCCGAGCCCCGATGGAGCGTGGTGGTGTGCGGGGACTTCGACACTCGGTTTGCGGAGTGGGAACCTTTCCTCGAGGCTTGCTAACTGGCTGCCTTTCCGCCTAATTCCCCTCTTTCTGCCCCATGTCCGCCACCGACTCCGACCCCCGAGAGGGGAGTGATGCCCCTCATGAATCGAGCGACGACCCCATCGAGGTCTCGATGGCCGAACTCGAGCGGCAGGCGGCGCAAGACACCGGCTCGGACGCTGCAGTACCGGCCGGCGACATCCTCGGGGCCACCGACTCTCACGTCGAAGAATCGGACGACGACCTTGTGCTGTTCCGCGAGCCCAGCGGCATCGAGTCGGCCGAGGTGTCGACCAGTGCCCTCACGAGCGAGACCAAAAAGCGAAGGCAACGGCCCCTCCGCATCATCGTCGTTTCCGGAGCGAAGGGCGGCGTGGGCAAGACCGTGTTCTCGGCGAACCTCGCCATCTATCTCGCGACCATCGGTCGTCGAGTGGTGTTGGTGGACGCGGATGCCGATGGCGCGAGCTTGCACACGCTCCTCGGGATCGATCGACCGGGCCGTCGGCTCTCGGCCTCTTCGATGCCCCCGGAGGAGCTCTCGGTGGCGCATGCCGTCGAAACCACGGTCCCCGGTCTTCAGCTGGTTCACGGAGGCATCGACGAGCCTGCGCTTGGCCGACACCGTCGAACGTCACGTCGCGCGCTTCTCGCCGCGCTCCGAAGTCTCGATGCGGATCATCTGGTGGTTGACCTCGGGACCGGGACCTCGCGTTCGCTATTGGACTTTTGGCTCGCCGCCGACCAGCGAGTGTTTCTCGCGACGCCGGAGCCCACCTCGATCGACAATACCTACCGGTTCCTTCGCGCGGCCTACGCGCGCTTTCTAAAGGATCGAGCCAAGGAGCGCGGGGTAAGCGGGAGGCTGACGGCGTGGCTCCGTCGGATGGGCAATACGCCAGCGCCCCTCGATCTCGCACGGAGGCTCGAGGCCGCGGGCGATGACCTCAGCGAGCTGGTGCGGGACGCAACGGAGAGTTTCGATTTTCGTTTGGTCCTCAACCAAGCCCGGGTGCGGGCCGACCTCGAACTTGGCGAAGCGATGACGAGCGCGGCGCGGCGTCGCTTTGGCATCGAACTCGGGTACCTCGGGTACGTCGACTACGACGACACCGTGTGGAACACCATTCGTATTCGTCGTCCGCTCCTCGTCGAGAGCCCGGGCACCAAGGCGGCAAAGAGCATTGAAAAGATCGCGCGGCGCCTCCTCGCGATCGATGCAGGCACCGCCCCCAAACGACGAGTGCGCCATGTGCCCGCGGAGAGCCATCACGACCTCCTCGAGGTCGAACGGGGCGCGAGCGAAGAAGAGGTGCGCCGTTCGTTCAAGCGGCTCAAGGAGATCTACAGCCCGGGATCGCTCAGTTGCTATGGGCTCTTCGACGCCACGAGCCTCGAAGCTCTTCGGGCCCGACTCGAGGAAGCCTACGACGTGCTCCTCGACCCCGCGCGGCGGCGGCCCTATGAACTCTCGGTGTTTCCGCGGGCGGAAGAGCCGATCTCTCCGCCCGATGCGGGCGATGAG
>JBCCZL010000112.1:0-19977 GCA_039187775.1 Myxococcota bacterium | reverse complement strand
TCCGACTGAGCTTCTTGGTTCCGACTGAGCTTCTTGGTTCCGACTGAGCTTCTTGGTTCCGACTGAGCTTCTTGGTTCCGACTGAGTTTCTTGGTCTCTTCGTTCAGCGGGGTAGGCGCGATAAGGCGCGCTGAGCGCCCGACCGGCACGTCCTTCCGCGCGGCCGGAGTTGGCTCTCAGAGGAGGCATGAGAGGTTTCGAGTCCGGACCGTAGCCGCGCTCCAGGACGCACCGTCCGGGCGCTCAGCGCGTAGGCACGCTGGGTCCGCAGGCCAAGACTTATGGGATTCACGGCGCAAGGCGGGGGCGCGGCTTGCGCCGAGCCCCACGCGGCATGCTGCCGCGGGTTGTCTCTTTCGGCGGTGGGTTGCTGCGAGTGTTTGCTTGTTGGTTTCTGTGCCTCGCGTTGGGGTGGGTGCCGCGGCTTTGGGTGTCTCGGGGGTCTTGTCGGAGTTCATTCTTGTCGGCGTTGCCGACTCGGTTGCTTGGGGCTTGCTGTGCGTTGCGGTCTTGGTCTTCTTGGGATGCTTGGTGGGTGGTCCCTTCTGGATAACGCACGCACGCCCTGCGCTATGCGTTGGTTGCCCGAGCTCGGGTCTTGCGGTGGGCTTGAGCCTTGGGCTGTAGCGGAACTGTGGGAGCTGGATAGGCGCGAGGAAGCGCGCTAGGCGCTCGAACGGCACGTCCTTCCGTGCGCCCGGACTGAGCTCTCAGAGGTGGCATGATTCACTCCGAGTCCGGACCGTGGGCGCACTCCAGGACGCACCGTCCGAGCGCCCAGCGCGTAGGCACGCTGGCTGCTGGCTGCGCAGGCCAAGACGTGTGGGATTGAAGGCGCAAGGAGGGAGGGCCGGCGTTCGCCGCCCCTCGCGCGCCATGCTGCCGCAGGTGCCTTTCGGCGGTGCGTTGCTGTTGGCCCTGCGCGGCGCGGGCCACTCTTCGAACTCTTATAGGGCGACGATGTGGGGTTCTACGCCGGGGCGGACGACGACTCCGCCGTGGCTCGAGCGCCAGCCGAGGAGGATTTGAAAGTACTGTCGTCCCTGTTGGCCGAGGGGAAACGTCACCACGAGATCCGATTCGAGGAGCCCGGGGGGGATGGTTCCGGTTCGCGCGGAGAGGGCCTGCACGTTGATTTCGCTCGTATTGACGAGTTCGGTCAGCGGCATGTCAGACGTGAGGCCCGAGCGACGAGGGTGTTGCACGATCTGCTGGAGGAGTTGGGCTCGATCGCGGCTCCCGGGGCTCAACCGGGGAAACAGGCGACCGACCTGGGCTCCCAACAGTTGATCGAGCTCGGCTTCGTCGGCGTCTCGCACGGCAAGGACGAACCGGAGCGCGACGCCTTTGGCTTGGTCATGGCCACCGCTGGTGGCGAGCCCGACGACATCGCCAGTATGCGGTGCGCTGGAGGGGGCCGGCGCAAATGCTGGGGGATCTTCGTCGGTGACTGGGGCGGAGGGCTGCGCTTCGTTGGCCGCCGTTCCCCCACAGCCCCACGGTCCAATGACCAGGCCTGCGACAACCCATCCGCGGCAGATGAAGGCTGCGGGATGCAAAGAACGCGAAATGGCGATCGGGCGAGCGGCCACCCGAGGGTTTTATAGCGGGTGAACGGCGACTTCCAGGTCCCGTGCGACGACGCAGATGCTTCCTTCATCGATCGCCTGGTACCCGTCGTCGCGCACCGCCTCGCCGTTGCTTTCGATCATGATGTAGCGAACGTTCAGCGGCCGATCTCGATGACCCATCGTGGGGTGCGGTTCGATGGGGTCGTGAATCTCATTTCGCTGCACGTAGCTCATCGGCGAACCCCGCCGAAGCCCGTACATGGTGCGGCCGTCGGTGAGCAACAGGTTGAGAGTGGCTTCCTCTGCGCCGACCTCTTTGCTGAGTCGGTCGACGAGACGCACCGTGCTCCGGAGTGCCCCGAGCACCGCGCTGCTGCTTTCCTCTGGTCGATCCAGCTGCCCGGCGTCGTGAAGGAACGAGAGCACCGCGTGAAAGAAGTACTCGCTATCCGTTTCGCCTCGGATATTTCGCCGAATGAAATCGGGCATCGTCTCCGCAAGGCGGTCCTTGACCGCGTCGAAGCGATGAATCGTGCCCGAGTGGGCGAAGAGCCAGCTCCGCATCCGGAAGGGATGGCTGTTTTCGCTCCGATAGTCGCCGACGGTCGCGTGGCGCACGTGAATCACTACGCAGTCCGATCGAACACCGCGGGCCACTTGCTCCCAATCGACACTCTCACCGTCGAGGAGTCTTCGCTTTTTGTGAAGTACTTCGCCACCCTGATAGAAGCCCAGGCCAAAGCTCGTGGCTTCTTCGCCATCGGGAACCGCGATCGCGGCTCGTTCTTGGTGCAGGGCGTCCAGCAAACAATCGGAGCGATTGCCCATGAATCCTACGAGACGTCCCATCGAGATGATCCTCCGGTTCCAACGGAACGAGTGTTCCGAAACGAATACGGTGTAGCAGGTACCCCAGACTGCGACTGCGGTTAAAGTGGAGTGCGGATAAGTCTGGAGAGCTGCAGTTTCAGGTTAGGTCAGTTGCGTCAAAGGGTCGCGTTCGAAAGCGAAAGCGAACCCATCGTTACTAGACATAGATCTTAGCGCGTTGATTCCACCGGTGCTCGCGATTCTCATGCTTGCTTCGTTCCGGTGACATCAGGTGTGGGGTCTTCAGTCGACTCCTCGACGGTCGAGCGACGTCGCTTTTCTCGCGGAACCACCGATGCCAAAATTGCCGCGGTGCGTAATCGGGTTCGGCGCTGTGCGTACTGAACCGTAAGACGAAGTCCTACTAACACGAGCAGCACCGCCACCACCACGGTTCCAAGCGGAACCAAGTCAAGCTCGAGCGGCATGTGCTCACTATGGAGAGCATGGGGCCGTTTGCCCACCCCGCAAAGCATCGGACGCGGACGTGGTTGCGCTGCCGGCCGAGCGACGAAATGCCAGATTCATTTCGAGTAGATAGACACCTCGAAACCAGTTTCACATCGACAACTCAGTTCGAAGTCGACAGCGCGGTTTGGATTCGACCGAGCGGTTTCGAGTCGGCCGAGCGGTTTCGAGTCGACCGAGCGGTTTCGAGTCGACCGAGCGTTTCGAGTCGACCGAGCGGTTTCGAGTTCACACCGACACGGCGGTTCGGAGTCGATACGGCGGTTCACAGCAATGGCGCGGCCCAGATCGCTAGTTCCGATCAAGATTGCGTAGAATCGAGATCGCAGCCGTGGGATCGCCGACTATTTGAGCGTCCGATCGCTCATGCTCTACGATCCTTGGGTGTCCGCCGATCTTCTCGTCGATGCCTACCTAAACCACGTGAAGGTGGAGAAAGGTCTCTCGAAGGCCACAGTGGAGGCGTACGCACGGGACATACAGCGCCTCCTGACGTATCTCGACGGTGAGGGGGTGGCACTGGAAGACGTGGTTCCGGGATCGGTGGCGGGATTCTTGGTTTCCGTCTCGAAGGCCGGAATCTCCGCTCGCTCTCAGGCCCGCATGCTTTCTTCGGTGCGAGGGTTCTTTAAGTTCTTGGTCTTTGAGCGCCATCTCAACGTCGATCCCACCGAGCTCCTTGAAGGCCCAAAACTCCTTCAGCGTCTCCCCTCGGTGCTCAGTCCAGAAGAGGTGCTGGGCCTTCTTCGGGCGCCGAACCTGTCAGAGGCACGGGGTCTCCGAGACGCCGCGATGTTGCATACGATGTACGCCGCAGGCCTTCGGGTATCGGAGCTGGTCCATCTTGGCATCGGCGACGTCAATCTCGAGGCGGGCTTTTTGGCGGCGTTCGGGAAAGGACAGAAGCGACGGCTGGTTCCCCTCGGTCAGGTCGCGTGCACCCTGATTGCCCAATACCGGACCGAGGTACGTGGTCATTGGGTCCGACCCGGCGAAGCTGCGCTGTTCGTCACGAACCGAGGTGGCCCGATGACCCGCCAGGCGTTCTGGAAGATCGTGAAGCGCTACGCGGCGGTGGCGGGAATCGTCAAACCGATCTCACCGCACAAACTTCGGCACTCCTTTGCCACCCATCTTCTGATGAACGGCGCCGACCTTCGCGCTGTGCAAACGATGTTGGGGCATGCCGATATCTCGACGACCCAGATCTACACCCACGTCGCGCGCGACCGACTCAAGGCCGCGCATCGTCGGTATCATCCTCGCGGTTAGCTAGGCGCCGCGATGCTGACTCGAACGAGTGCCGCTCTCTAGCCGCGGAGCGCGGCGAATACGAGAGGAACCACTTTTCGCCACTGGGGCTTGGCTTCGAGTGCCATCAATCTCTGGGCGGTGGCCCGGAGGTTTCGATGATCGGGGAACCAGAGTGGGGCCGGCCGAATACGAAACGGCGCTCGAACCACCGACTTCTCGGGGTGATCGAATAGGAAGGTGTTGTGAACCACGCCTGCGCCCGACTGAATGTCTTCAGGCGGGTGTCCCGGGTAGGCGCCCCACGGCGGAGCGACCAAGCCGTAGATCAAACCGCCGAACGCGTTGACCGCGATGCCGCCGTAGCGGAGGTCCGCATAGGCTTGCTCGAGCTCCCGCTGGTAGCTTCGTTCGGTTTCGGGGTGGACGAGCACCACGCAGCTGAGCGTGCCCCAGCAGCTGTCGTTGGCGAAGGGCACCATCTTTTGAATGAACTCGTCGGAGCTTCGGGCATCGAGGCTCACTTCGGCGAGCACTCCGCAGAACGCCTCATTGGTGAGCGCGTATTCACCGGCGGTGGGCTCGACCTCGGGGATGACCGTCCAGGGAACGACGCCTTCGCGCTTTTCGCCGACTTGAAGGGCTCCCGGATAGTGATCGAGAAAGCGCTGAAACCGGTCCTCGGCCCCTGGATAGTAGGCCTTTCGGCCAGGCAGCTCGGCGAGTTTGGCTCGCACGCGGCTGATGAACGCCTCGCGCAGAGGCCAGTCGGCGGCGGTGATCAACACCTTGGCCGCGTTGCAGTTGAAGCTCGCGTTCTGGCCGACCATCGCGGCGACATTCCGCGCCTGAAACTCGATGTCCGCGTCGCTCCACGGGCCGGGAACCACCATCACCGGAGTCACGCAGCCGAGTTCGGCACTGAACGGTCGGTCGTTGATGCGCTCGCCGCGCTTCTTTCGCTCCGACTGCTCGGTCGGGTCCGAACCCCACACGATCGCGTCGTAGGTTCGGTCCGAGCCCGTGACGTGAAGGGTGTCGACGGCGTCGTGGGTCGTCAGGTGAGCCCCGATGTCGATTCCGCCGTACACGATGGCGAGAAACCCATCGTCGATGAGCGATGCAAAGGCGCGTTCGAGGTGCGGTCCCACGTAGTCATTGACGGGGTTGATCTTCAGAATCACGACTTCGTTTTCGACGAAGAGCTTGTAGAGGAGATCCATCGGCGGAATCGACGACACGTTGCCGGCGCCGAGGATGAGACACACGCGCCCTTCGTCGTCGCTCGACGAGCGATAGATCGCTCCCTGGGTCGAAGGCTGGCCCGCCTGGATGTAGACCTCGGCGCTCATCCCGCTGAACACGGCTTTCTCGAGGGTGGAGTTCGGCGTCACGGTGGCCACCGCTCGCCCCGCCTTCTCGGTCCAGCTGACGGGTTTGGGCGCGCCTCGGGTTTCGAGGGCTTCGATGAGGAGCCGGATATTGCGGAGGGTGGTCACCGGCCCGGCGAGCCACTCCTCGCCGCTCTCGCTCGCCTCCGGTGCGATCCCCTTGAGTTTGCAGCCGTCCGTGGCCCAGGCCTCGGCCACCTCCACCACCCCGGCGGCGCAGCGGCGAAGGTAGCGGATCCGATCTTCCAGCGAGGTCCGGGTCCATGCGCTTTTTCGTCTACTGAGGTTTTCGACGAGGGCGTCGGCACGTTCGATGGAGGTCGGGGGAATCGCGGTGGGGGGTTCGGGAAACGCGAAGGAGGTCATAAAGACAACGGTAGCGGAGCCACGATAAATCACCACTCGGCTTCCGATCGGCTATCCTGGAGCGCGGTGAGCCCCGAACTGCGAGCCCGCTGGGAACGGGAAACTCGGCGGATCTACAGCCGGTATCAACGGGAGTTCGTCGAGGGCCACACCATCTGCCCGTGGGCCGAGCGGGCGCGGAACACGGGATCGGTTCGCGTTCGGGTCGATCTGAGCGCGGAGCTCGATCCCGATCAGGCGGCGGGTCAGTGCCGCGAGATTGCGGAGGATAAGAACGTGGAGATCGGCCTTCTGATCTTTCCTCGGGCTTCGCTGGACCGGCGAGGATTCGAGCGCTTCGCGTCGACGGTTCGACGCCTGCTCCCCCCGAGGGAGTTTCCGATGGCGATCGCGGCATTCCATCCAGCGGCCCCACCCCCCGACGCGGAGACGATTCGTCGTCAGCCGGCGCAGCTCGTTCCGTTCCTTCGCCGAAGCCCGGACCCGACGCTCCAGCTCGTTCACGAGTCGGCGCTCGCGCGCGTTCGCCGCGGAGAAAAGCACGGGACGGGGTTCATCGATCCCGAGCTTCTGGGATCGATGGACCTGGCCCTGCAGCTCCAGGACGAAGGACCGCCGCTCCACGAACGGGTGGCCGCGCGCAACGCCGAAGCGGTGCTCGAGGTTGGCGTGAACGCGTTCGAAACGCTCTTCGAGGACATTCGTCGCGATCGGGACGAGAGCTACCGAAAGCTCGGCGAACTCTAGGCGCCCGTTCGCCGATCGTTGATCGGTTGAATCAAAGCCGCATGGGGAGGCGCGGTCCTGGAGCGGGGGTGCGAGGTCGGCGCGGGCGTCGCGGTCGGCGGCGTCGCTGCTTCACTTGAAACGGCTGATCATAGAGGAAGATTTGATCCGCGTCGGCAAGGGTGAAGCTGGCTCCCGGGGATTGCGGCTGGAGGTCGGGAACCGAAGTCGTGTCGAGCTCGAGGCGAAACGAACTGTTCGGCTCGAGAGTCAAGAGCACATGCGCGACCCCGTTTTCGTCGGTGCGCGTGAGCTCGCGCCCGCGAAGCAGCACCGGCAGATTGGCTTGACCGGCCGCGCGAATCACCACCGCCGCCTGCCGTTCGCTCGGCGGGCAGTCGATGTTCACCTCGATGCCGCGCGCGTTGGCGGCCGGATCGAGACTTCGAAAGGTTCGGAGCGTCAGCATGGGGAGCGACTCCGGCGTCCGGTGTCCCTCGGGACACTGAGCGGTGATAGGGATCGCCTGGCCCTCGAGTCCCGGGAGGTCCGCTTTAAGCTCGCCGTCTCGATCCGTTTCTCCGAGCGCTCGGTTTCCCGCGGTGATGGACACCCCGCGCAGCGGCTCTCCGTCCGCGTCGGCGGTAAAGGTGATGCGATAGACCGGGGGAGGCTGTTCCTCCTCACATCCGACGCCGGCGACCAGTAGCGCGGCGCAAGGAACCAATATCGAGCGTGCGGGAATCATCATTCGCATGGATCACCCTCTGAATCGACCCCGTCGACACAGCGATCTTGGATCTGCCGAGAAAGAAGTCGGACTACCGCCTGGTAGGCCTCATCATCGGGGAAGTCGTCGGCCAATGATCGGTAGGTACGAAGCGCATCCCTTACCCGACCCGCCATGATCGCGTCTGCGGCGGCTTTCGGTCGAGGATCTGCCTCGGTCTCCCCATCCTCCGGTTCGGAAGGGGCGTATTCCACCGGCGCTTCCGGCTCCACCAAAGTGTCCGGTCGGGCGATCACTGGCACCGCCGAGGTTTCCTCTTCGTCCTCGTCGTCGTCCTCTAGCGTCTCTTCCTGCACCATCTGTCCCTGCATCTGAGCTGGCGGGGCTTCCTGGCTCTGCGCTTCTTCCTCCCCGCTGTCCATCAGCAGCACGACCGCGACGGCCACCACGGTGGCGCCAAGCAGCGCCCACGTCCGAGGCGGGAGGGACATCTCCTTTTTTCCGTTTTTTCCGTTTTTTCCGTTTTTTCCGTCTTTGCCGGCGGCTGCCTTGGCCTTGCCGTCCTTTCCTCCCGGGAGAAGGCCCTGAAGGCGGTGGATCATCGAGGGATTCTGTTCCGCGGACGCCGCCGGGGGCGGAGCGAACGCGCCGGACGGCCCTGCGCCAGCGGCCGGAGGAGCGCCGGACGGAGGAACCTGGGGAATGGGGACCGGGCCCGACGCGGACGGCGCGGGAGGAGACGGCACCCCAGGCGCAGGCGCCGACGCGGGCGGAGCACTGAGCGCCGGCCCGCCCACGGCCGCGGCCGCGCCTCCGCCGCCGATCACCACGCTGGGAGTCGACGGTGGGGGGGGCGGTGGTGTCGAACGTGCGACCCCCCGAGGATTGCGACCGAGGCGAGGAGGCGGCGGCCGTCGCTGTGGCTGGGCGGCGGGACTCGGACTTGGACTCGGCAAGTTCACGAGCTTCGTCTGCTGCGGGTCCAGGCCGGGCGCCGCCGCCGCACCGCCGAACACCGGGCCTCCGCCCGGCGCCGGTTTGGGGGGAAGGTTGACCTGTTTGGTTTTGGCGTCCTCGATCACCCCGGCTTCGGCGGCCGCGAGAATGCGCTGCGCAGCGGCGACCACTTCCGCAGGAGCGCCGCTGCCCTGCGGTCCCGCCACGGTGGTTCGGGCCCCCTCCATCGGTGCGGCGTTCGAAGGAGAGAGCACGGTGGTCTTGGCTTCGCCGAGTGGCCCCCCCGGTCGGGGTTCGGTTCGGTCCGCCAGGCCATCGAGGGCATGGGAGTGGGCTTCGACCTGGAGCGCTGCGCCGCCGAAATGAACTCCCGACCCTGCCGCGGTCGCGCACCAGTCGTCGATCGCCATCCCGTCGACCTTCACGTCGGCGCCGTCCTCGACGCTTGCCACCCAGAGCACTTCGCCATCCCAGTACAGCTCGACATGGAACGGGCGTACGCCCGGCGCGGCGATACACCAGCCGGAGCGGGGGTCGGAGCCAATGTCGATGCGCTGGCCCGCCTCAAGCGCGTCCCAGTCGGGTCGGCTGCTCTGCCCCTGAACGAGCCTTACCCGCGCCACCGTTGCGTCACCTTCACTGCGGGTTTGCCCCCCGCGTCTGAGCCGCCTGATACATCGCCGGCGGGAGGTCCATCCCGAGCGCGCGGATCATTTCCAGATTGCTTGGGAGGATGCCGGTGGGGTGAAAGTCACTGATCACCTTCCCCGCGGCGTCCTTTCCGTGATAGCGGCGTACGAACATGTCCTGCAGCTGGTAACCCCGGTCCTGATCGTACCCTAGCACCTGGGTAATGTGGGTCACGCAGCGGGAACCGTCCTGAAGCCGGGAGGTTTGGACGATCGTGTCGATCGCCGATCCGACCTGCGCGCGGAGCGCGTACAGCGGCATTTCGACATCGCTCATCATCGCCATCGTTTCGAGACGGTTCATCGTGTCGATGGGATAGGTCGCGTGCACCGTCGACAGGCATCCACCGTGTCCCGAAGTCATCGCCTGCACGAGGTCGAGGGCCTCACCGCTTCGAATCTCACCCACCACGATCCGATCGGGCCGCATGCGGAGCGTCGCTTTGAAGAGATCGCGAATGCTCACCGCGCCGCGGCCTCGAGGATCCGGAGGCCGCGCTTCGAGCTGCACGACGTGGGGCTTTTGCAGCTGGAGTTCGCGCGAGTCCTCGATCACCACGATCCGTTCGTCGTCGGCGGCAAAGGACGAGAGCACGTTGAGGAGCGAGGTCTTTCCCGAACCAGTACCGCCGGCCACGATCACGTTTTGCTTCGCCGCCACGAGCGCATGGAGGCAGCCGGCGGCATCCGGGGTAAACGAGCCGAATTCGATCAGCCGTTCGACGGTGAGCGTCTCGCGAAAGAATCGGCGAATCGCCACGCTGGGACCATCGGGAGCGGCCGGGGGAAGGATCGCCTCCACGCGTGAACCGTCGGGAAGGCGTGCTTCGAGGATGGGGCGTTCCTCGTCGACATGGCGACCGACGAACTGGGCGAGGTTTCGAATGGCTGCGCTCAGCGCATGATGATTAGGAAACTTGGCGTCGACGCGGGAGAGCTTGCCCTTTCGCTCGATAAAGATCTCGAACGGTCCGTTGATCATCACCTCGCTGACGCTCGGGTCTTCGAGATAGGGACGGATGGGCTCGAAGAACGACAGGATCGTCTGTTCGAACACTTCGCGGGGGATCATCGCTCCGCTCCTCCCTCGCCCTCGGATTCGCTCGGTTCGCGGCCGAGTCGTTCCGGGACGGTGCTGGAACCATTGGCGGCTCCGTCAAGGGTGCTCCCGGCGCTGGAGCTGTCGTCGACCGAGCCGGATGTGCTTCGTGGGATCGGAACCCGACGAAGCGCGTTCTGCGCCGCGGGAGCGCGGGCCCCGTCGGGCGCCAGTTCGAGGTAGCGGCGGAAATGATCGTCGGCCGCTTCGATCTCCCCTCGTTCGTCGCGAAGTACCACTGCCATCAGGAAATAAGGGTCGGCTTCCTCGGGCGCGTCCTCGAGGACTTGCTGAAGTTCCTCCTGCGCGCGGTCGATCTGCCCCATGCCCAGATAGATCGATGCGACGAGGTACCGGAGCGACCAGTCGTCGGGGTGTTCTTCGAGGTAGGGCTGTGCATAGCCGAGCGCAACGCGAAGGCGCGAAGCCGAGATACACACCCGAAGAAGCACGGGAAGCGCTTGCTCCTCAGGAAAACCTCGGACCACCGAAGCGGCGATGTACTGCTCGGCGCGAATGAGGTCGCCCGACTGGGCGAGCTGAATTCCCTGCTGGAAGAGCTCGCTCGCCTCCACCTCCATGATCGGGTCCGCGGGGGGAAGCTCTTGCGGCTCCTGCGCGTGCCCGCACCCGAATGCGGCGACGCCGCTAAAGCACACGCTGAAAACCGCTGCGACGATGGGTTGAGAACAGGTCCGGCTCATCGCGTCATCCGGTGATCTGCTGGTCGAGCATGAGCTGGAGATTCCGCTCGAGGAGCGTCAGCCAAACCGTGTACTCGTGATCCGGCAAGTGGCGAAGCAGGGCAAGGAGCGCCTGCGCCTCGGCGATCGCTTCGTCGTAGCGCTGGTACTCCAAGGCGCGTTCGAGCCGGAGGCGCCCGGTTCGATAGTCCTCGTCGATCCGCCGGGTCAACCGATCCCGCTCGCGCCGAAGCCGATTCGCGTCGCCGTTTCGCCCGGCTCGCGCGTAACACGCCGCCGCGATCGAATAGAGGTTGACCGCCTGGACCCCATCCTGGGCATCAAACGGGTAGCGGTCACTCCGCGCGCTCGCCGCCTCTGCCGCGTCGATGGCTTGGGTCTCCGGATCTCCGTTCTCTGGGCACTCGTCGGTCAGGGTGTAGAGCTCTGGCGGATCGCTGCCGGGGCCCGAGGGGAGCTCGGCCTCCGAGTCCGAAAGGAGCATCCAGCCCACGAATGGAATCGCGATGAACGCCACGAGCATCACCGGCGACGTGACGCGCTTGTCCTCGCGGGCGCTTAGCTTCGGCGGCTTGTCGGTGATTCGAATCCGGCTCTTGCCGAGCTCGATCTCCGTTCCCCAGGGAACCACTTGACCGGAGACGGGATGGCCACCCACGAGCGCGACCGGCTGCGCGCCGTCCGCGACCGCGACCCAGCAGCCTTCGGCTCGGGGGGCGAGGAGGAGATGCTCGGGAAGAAGGTCGTCGGCGTTGACGAGGGGCACTCCGGCGGTGGGGGACCGGCCAAGCGTGGCCTGCTCACCGTCGATGCGGTGCCGGGCCCGAGAGCCATCGGGCCGAATTACCTCGACAAACGCCTGCACTAGAACCCGCTGTTCATGCCCTGGATGATGAAGGGCCCCAGGAGGATCAGGATGATGGCGCAGAAGATCAACATTAGCGGCATCATCATCATCACTCCGGCCTTCGCCGCGCTCTCCTCCGCGCGGATGCTTCGTCGAAGCCGGAGCATTCGGGCTTGAATTTGCAGGACTTCGGCGAGCGGATTGCCCTTCTCCTCGGCCTGGATCACCGCCCCGACGAAGTCCTGGACCGCTTCGGTGGGCACCCGAGTCGCGAAATTTTCAAGGGCCTGGCGCCGGGTTCGCCCGAGTTCGAGCTCCCGAAGGATCGCCTGAACCACCTCGGTCAGGGGGTCGTCCTTGTCGGCGGCTTTGTCGACGATCTGACGAAGCGCGCCCGGAAAGTCGAGGCCCGCCCCCATGCAGAGTGCGGCGAGATCGATCGCCGTGGGGAGGCCGCGGTTCACCGCCTTGAAGCGATCGTTTCGCTCACCGGTGCACCGGGTGTAGGGGAGGGTGGTCCCCATCAGAAAAAAGAAGATCGAGAAGAGGGGGTCGAGGTCGATAAGATATCCGCCAACCACCCCGATCATCAGAAACCCGACCGCCGAGATCAGGCTCAGCGCCAGGAACTCATCGGCGGTGAGTCCGAGCCAGTCGCCGGCCAAGCTGATCTGCTTATCGACCTTCTCGCGGGTTTCCCGGAGCGGGAGCGGCGCGATCCAGCTTGCGACAAGACGCATCAGCGGCTCGATGGTCTTGAAGTTTCCGCCCGCGGCCAGCGCCCGGGCCCGTTTGAGCCCTCGGGCCCCAGTGGCCGGCTGTTCGGTCGGGGGACTCTTCGCCAATGAGTAGACCAGCGTCACCAGCGCAATGCCGATAAACCCGAGACCGGCGATTCCAAGCACGTCGGTCATATGTCCACTGCCAAGATCTTGCGCGCGAGGAAGATCGCGGCGACCCACAGAATCGCTGCCGCGACTACGATCAGAAAGCCCAGGGTGGTTTGGCCGAGGGGCCGGAGCCAGTTGGGATCGATCATCTGAATCGCGCCGATCAGCAAGAAGGGAATCGCCCCAAGGACATAGGCCTGCGTCTTTCCTTCCGCGGTCTTGGTGCGGACCACGCCTTCGAGCCGCGCCATTTCCCGGAGCGTGGCCGCGCTCTCCTGGAGAATTCGCGAAAGATCGCCGCCGGTTTGCCGCCCCACCAGGATCGTTGCCAGGGCGCCGGCGAGGGAACGGCTCCCGATCCGATCGCTCATGCCCATGATCGCTTGGTCGAGGGGCGTGCCGAGCTTGACCTCTTTGAGCATCAAATCGAGCTCCTGACCGATGGGCGCCCGCATGATCTTTGCGCTCTCGGCGGTGGCCTCGCCGAGCGATGGCGTGGCCTTGAGCGCGTTGGCGAGGAGGAGGAGCCAGGTGTCGAGCTGTTCTTCGATCTCTCGAACCCGTTCTTCATGCATCGCCCGGAGCCGAACCCGCGGCATCCAGATCACCAGGAACACCGCGATCACCATGATGAGCAAATTGAACGGGTCCTCGAGGTCGATGAATGGGAGCGGCAACGCGACCACCCCGAGCACGACGAAGATCTGATAACGAGCGATCTGTGCGCCCGACATGTCGAGGAACAGAAACCGGCACTCGGCTTCCAGTGCATCCACTTGCTTTTGGTAGAGTCGGCGCGGAAGACTTCGTGGATTGGTGAGCAGAATGGTCAATGCGACCGTGGTGCCCAACACCAGCAGAATCAGGCCCCCCCACGAGAGGACCTCTTGAGACACGTTCACAGATACCTCCCCTTGGTGACGAGGCCGTGAGTGATGAATTCGTCGAGGAACGAGGGGAGGTAACCAGTGGCCCGGTATTCACCCTGAATCTTTCCGTCGCTCCCCGTTCCGGAGCGCCGGAAGCGGAAGATGTCCCGGTGATCGATCTCGCCCTCCTCGTTCATCCCGGTGATCTCGGACACCGCGGTGACCCGTCGGGAGCCGTCGGAGAATCGGGTCTGCTGCACGATGAGGTCGACGCTGTTCGCGATCTGTTCGCGGATCGCCCGGCTCGGTAGATCGATCCCGCTCATGAGGGCGAGCGTTTCGAGTCGGGTGAGCGCCTCGCCAGGGCTGTTGGCGTGGGTGGTGGTCATCGAGCCCTCGTGACCGGTGTTCATCGCCTGAAGCATGTCGAGGGCTTCGCCGCCGCGACACTCGCCGACCACGATTCGGTCGGGTCGCATGCGGAGGGCGTTTCGCACGAGGTCCCGAATCGTGATTTCGCCGCGACCTTCCATATTGGGCGGCCGCGCCTCGAGCGACACGACGTGCGGCTGGACCAGTCGAAGCTCGGCCGCATCTTCGATCGTGACCACCCGTTCTTCTTCCGGAATGGCCGAGCTCAGCACATTGAGCAGAGTTGTCTTTCCGCTGCCGGTCCCTCCGCTGATCACGATGTTCTTTCGGGTGACCACCGAGCGGGTGATGAACAACGCCATCTGCTCGGTCATCGTCCCGAAGCGAATCAGGTCGGTGAGCTGAAGGGGCTTCTTTTTGAACTTTCGAATCGTGATGCACGGCCCGCGAAGCGCGAGCGGCGGGATGACCGCATTCACGCGGGATCCATCGGCGAGGCGCGCGTCCACGAGGGGAGTTGACTCATCGATGCGACGGCCGAGCGGGGTGACGATTCGCTCGATGCAGGACCGCACCGCGTCGTCGTCGGTGAAGCGCAGGTCGGTGAGTTCGATCTTTCCATCCCGCTCGATAAAAATGGTCTTCGGATCGACGACCATGACCTCGCTGACCGTTTCGTCCTCGAGGAGCACCTCGAGCGGTCCGAGACCCAATGCCTCGTGGGTCATCTCCTCCATCAACGCGCCGATGTCGGCCCCATCGGGAAGTTCCGTGGAGAGACTCCGCACGATCTTCGTCAGCGCCTCGCGAACCTTCGGACGCATGATGTTGACGTTCATCTTCTTGCGGTCGAGCGACGCGAGGTCCAGATGATCGAGAAGGAGCCGGTGAATGCGCCGTCGGGTCGCCACGCTCACGTCGGAGGTGCCGCTGTTTCCGTACTTGCTCGACTTCTGGGCCTGCGCCCCCTTTTGCGCGAGAAACGAAAACTCCTGGCCCCCGGGCATCGCGGGGCGGGGCGAGGCCGGAGACGGAGGAGACGTCGAGACGATCACCGCCGGAGGAGGGGCGAGGGCCTGGCTCGCCTGTTGATGACGTTGCTGTTGTTCGGGGACGAGCGTGGCCTCGTGCGCCTCCTGCATGCCGAAGGGGGGGGCGGCGCTTCGGGCGGACGCGCGCCCAAACACCACGCGAAGCCGATACGGTCCGACGCTAAACGGCATGTTGGGGCTAATGAGGACCGTCGAGTTGTGGACGTGCCGAAGCTCGCTGCCCACAAAGGTGCCGTTGGCGGACTTATCGGTGAGCCGGACCTGGCCGTTGTCCGCCTTGAGCGCGACGTGCCGACGGGACACCTCCGGCGATGGGAGAACGACATCGCACGATGCGTCCCGGCCGATAAACACGGGATGCGTAGGGTCGATCCGAAGGCGCTCGACATTGCCGTCGTCGGTTTCGATGGCGAGGTACAACTGTCGAGCGCTCATGACTGGCCTACTCTTCCGGCCGCGTCCGCCGTCGGCGCTCCCGCCGGGCCCGCTCGCGGATTGCGTCGGGGTGGGCCGCCGAGGGAACTCCTTCCGGTCGCGGCATCAGCTCGATGTCGCTTAGTCCGCCGGAGTAGTCCCAATACAGCTCGAGAGCATCGACGATGCGCTGGCGGGCCTGCTGGCCGACCACATCGACAACGGTGGGAACGATGAAGATGACGTTCTGCGTGAACTCGCGCCGCTCCTGATGGGTTCCGAAGAGCACGCCGATGATCGGAATCTGGCTGAGGCCGGGAAGGCCGGTGGCGTCGCGCGAGGACGACTCGCCGGTGAGACCGCCGAGGATCACCGCCTGGCCGAGCTCCAAGTTCACCGTGGTGTCGACCTGGGCGAGGGTGCGTCCCGGAACTCCAGTCCCCCGGCCACTGGTGAGGTCGCTCATCTCTGCGAACACGTCCAGCTCGATGCGACCGCTCTCCTGGTCGTAGCGCGGGGTCATGCGGGTGCGAGCGCCAAACTCGACGACTTGAAGTGCACCGGCGCCGATATTGCTGACCGTCTGGATATTGATCTCTTCCCCGGAGAAGAACTGCGCCTGGGTACCGTTCGAGGTCACAAGGGCTGCCTGACGCTGCAGGCGCGCCCAGCCCGAGCTCTGCAAGAGGTCGAGCCTCGGCAGCGGTTGCGAGGTGATGAGCGCCGTCGCGTTCACGAAGCTGGTGTCGATGACATCGATCGTTCCGGTGAACTCGAAGACGCCCTGGCCGCCGATCGTCCCTGGCCAGCCGATGCCGATCTGGTGGTTGTAGGCTTCCTGGAGCTGAATGAAGTAGAGATCGAGGCGAATGTTGTCTTTGGCTTCGACGTCGTCGGGCTCATCCTCGGCCGGAACCACGTTGATCCGAATCTGGACCTGGCGGCCGTTGGTGTAGATGAGAAGAAGGGTGGTGGTGCCGGGGCGGAGCGCCACGATGACGATCTGCTGGCCGGAGGCGGGCACTCGGATATCGACGATTCCTGGAACGCCGTCGGAGTAGTTCTCCACGCCTTCCGCCGAGATGATCTCCTGTTCGCCCACCCGCAGGGTGATGCTCCGGCGGTTGTTCTGCGCTTCGGCGGTCGCAGAGGCCAAGGTTGCCCAAACGATCAGCGTCCCGAATAGCCAACGGGTCATCGTCCACCTCCGAGCGGCGTCGGCATCATGACCGTGGGCGCGGCCTCTGGCTCGCGGCGCCAGAGCCTCCGCCGGACCTGCTCCTCGAGAATGTCGTTCCGGTCAGTCTCCGGGAGTTCCTCCAAGATGGCGAGGTCCTCGTCGTTGCGGAGGATGAGGGTAAGTCGGCCGACCGCCCGGCCGGAGAACGTCAAGATCTGGGCCTGCTCGACGGTCACGCTCAGGGTGATTTCCTCGAACTGGTCCTCTTCTCGTTCGGAGTTTCCGCGCGAACCGGTATCCCTTCCCACCGCCAGGACGAGCACATTCTGGAGGAGGGGAAGAGTGACGTAATCGTTCGGACCGCGGGTGGCCGTGAGGAGCACATCGACCCGGTTTCCTGGGCGAAGCAGGCCGCCGAACGCGCTGGTCACGTCCGCCCGAATCGTGATCGCCCGCATGCCGTTCCGCACGAGGCCGGACAGGTCCCGGCGCTGCTGCGCGGTGGTGGAAAGGTCGGTCCACAGCACCGATTCGTTGGCGCGAACCCCCATGCTGACCCGGATTCCGATGATTCGCTGGGCATCGGAGGCTCGAATGTGGCGCTCTTCGAGGTAAGACGAGGGAACTTCGCGGACGCCGAGCATGTCGGCCGTGAGAATGGTGCCGAGGGGAATGTCCTGCGTCGCCATCAGCACCGACACCGGTGGGCCGCCCGACGCCTCGGCCTCGAACCGCTTCATGTAGAGCCAGAGCATGCCCAGTCCGAGGAGGGCTGCGATGGCCGCCGCAATGAGCGCCTTCTTGTTCATGTCATCGGAATCCTACCGAAATCGGGGGTTCCCCGATACCTCTCACCGGCAGCCTTGAACTCTGGTCTCCAGAGACACGACATTGCAGCGGTTGCCGTTGACCTCGCACCGGGCCCAGGTCCCGCTCATCCCGCAACCCGGGTCGCTCCGGAACCCTTCGACGGTCGCGGCGGGACAGTTCCGCTCGTCGTCGTCGCAGATGGGCAGGGTGGGGAACTGACCCTCCTGAACACCATTGCAGTCCCAGTCAAAGGTCGATGGTTGAACCAAGTCGCCGGTGTGGCGCACGGTGAAGAACTCGGTCTGGTCGGGATTGGCGCGGGGCTCCTCATCGTTGCAGTCGAGACCACAGCTCCCGATGATTTTCGACGCGTAGCCGTCGTCGTCGCTGTCCACGAGGTTGTATACGCAGAACCCGTTGATGCACGTGTCCACGGTGCACATGCTGTTGTCGTCGCACGCATCGCGGTTCTGACAGGGCACGACGCCCCCTTCGAAGCTGGAGTCACGGCCGCCATCGCCGTTGCCGCCGTCGACCGGAGCGGTCGGCGGAACCCCTCGGCAACGACTGGCGCCATCCGTCGCGTAGCAGAAGAGCCCGGCCAAGCACTGGGACCGTCGGAGGCAGGGATCGTCGATGTCCTGGTCGGCGGCGGAGACGCACCGGCGTCCGTTCGCGGTAGGTTCGCACACGAGAGACTTCTCGCAGTCGTCGGTGTTTTCACATTCGCCGTCGACCCCGCCGCTTCCCGTGGGTTGGCACACCCGTGGGTCGCTGCAGTAGAGATCGGGGCCGCACTCGGAGGTGTATGTACACGGGCTGCCGGGGGTGCCGTTGCCCGCGAAGTCGCAGATTCCCATCACGCAGGCGAGGCCGATCTCGCAGTCTCGGTCCGCGGTGCAGGCGCCGCCACGGCTCACACTTCCTGGCGGGGTATCGCCGCCGCCGCCGCTGTCGTCACCACAGCCGATGAGACCGAGTACGAGAGCAGCGAGAATCACAATCGTCGAGCGAAGCATTATCCACCCTGCGTCGGGTCGGTGGTGGCGCCAACCCCGAGCGGATCGAGGCTCTCGGGGTCAAAACCCGTCGGTTCTTCCGTGGGTCCGGAGGGCTCGTCGTCGCCGGACGCGAACGGGTTCCGAATCTGTTGGCCATAGTTGCGCGCGATGCGATCGCAGTCTTCCTGGTTGGCGACGTAGTGGGTTGGAACCATGCACTCCTGCATCGCGCGGGGTTTGGCGAGGCATCCTTCCATGAACCGTCCCCGATTGGGCGCGGTGTGGTCGGCTTGAGGACTCCTTTCACGGTAGCCTTCGGTCACTGCACGAAACGCGACCCACGCTTGGGCGCAGGGAGAGTTCCCTTGCGGTTCCTGGGCGACCACTTCGGTCGAGACCTCCGCCGCCTCCGCGGCGGTGTATGGAAGCCCGCTCCGGGGAAGGCCCTTGGCTCGACGGCGATCGACATGGCGGCCGCTACCGCCGCCGCCACCGCCGGACATCCGAGACGACGAACCGGAAGACGGTGCCCGCATGGTGATCACCGGCATGGTTTCACGGCCCGCCGCGGTCTCGTTGCGGAGGTGCGAGAACTCCGGCTCGCTCGCGGGCGGTGGCGCCGTGGGCTCGGGCACCCACTCATCGCATCCGAGGCCGAACACACAGAGCACCAACCCGATGGCCAAAGCGAGTCCATCGGGAACGCCAGAGGAACGCCCGCCGGAGGGTCCTCCGAGCGGCGAGTCTTCACCACGGGCATCCAGCCCTCGCCTCGGTTGACGCTGTTCGCGGCGGCAAAGCACTAGTGCGTCAGGATCGTGGTCGTCGTTCGGCCCCGATCGTCCTCCACAAAAGCCAAGGAGACCATCCGGTCGCCGCGTTCGTAGATGAGAAACTGCTCCATGCCGGGAACGACGCCGTCAGGGAGGTCGGCAAGCCGGCTCGGATCGATCTCCATCAAGGTCCAGTCATCCATCGCGCCTCGGTAGAACTCCTCGAGCGAAGCTCCCGTGCCTTCCTGCAGGTACATGGTGAAGCTCTGCGGATGGCCCTGCTCCCACGCGCTCAAGATCCGTCGGGCGTTGGGGGGACGGGGAACGCCATCCACGTCTTGGCCGGGCGCGTCACCTTCTTCGGGAAACATCTCAGCGATCTTGAAGCTGCCCTCGGTCCAGAAGGTCACAAAGAGCGTCGTGCCATCGCTCTCCTCGGCGTAGATGTACCGCATGTCGCCGAGCTCAGAGACATCGGCGTAGCGACGATACCGGTCGACCCGCTCTGCGAGCGCCTCCTGTTCAAGTCGGTCCCGGCCCGTGTCGAGGCAAGCGACGAATCCTTTGCTTCCGCTCGCCTCGCGGAGCGTGGCGTCGAGGAGTGAGCTGTCGATGTCCCCCACATCGGGGTCGGCGCTCATCAGCTCCGCGATCTGTTCGCCGAGCTCCCCATCGTGATCCATGCATCGGCTCTCGTAGAAGTCGAGGACCCGATCGAGCGAGTGGTTTGCGATTCCTGTCGCCATCAGGATGCGCTGGCCGTTCAGGTAAAGGGTCCGCGGAGCTTCCTGATATTCCGCCCCTTCGTAGCGAAGCATCTCGACGCCGAGGCCCATCAGGACTTCGCTCACCTGAGCGCGGGCTTGGTGCATGAGAAAGCCAAGCACCGCAAGATACACACAGAGTAGAAATGCGCTCACCCGCAGTAGCGGCGGGCCGTATTTCCG
>JBCCZL010000111.1:0-20008 GCA_039187775.1 Myxococcota bacterium | reverse complement strand
GCGACACGCTGACCATCGATGGTTCGCGCGGCTTGGTCTACTCCGGCGAAGTCGAAGTGGTCGCGGCGGCAACGGTTCCGGAGTTCGAGACGTTGATGGAATGGGCCGACGCGGAGCGGCGGATGGGTATTCGCACGAACGCCGATACGCCGCGGGCGGTGCGGACGGCTCGTTCCTACGGTGCGGAAGGCGTTGGGCTGTGTCGCACCGAGCACATGTTCTTCTCGGACGAGCGTTTGTCCGCGGTCCGCTGCATGGTCCTCGCCCCGAACGCGGAAGCCCGGGAGGAGTGGCTCGCGAAGCTCGAGCCGATGCAGCGCGGCGACTTTCAAAAGATCTTCGAAGCGATGGACGGCCTCCCCGTGACGATCCGGCTCCTCGACTGGCCGCTCCACGAGTTCCTTCCGAAGGAGCCCTCAGAGGTCCGCGAGGTGGCGGAGGCACTCGGCGAGCCGGTCGAGGCGGTCGACGCCCGCGCGCGAGCGATGCACGAGATCAATCCCATGCTCGGCCATCGGGGGGTGCGGCTTGGGCTGACATTGCCCGAGGTCTACGAGATGCAGGTTCGTGCGATCGGCGAGGCAGCGGCGGAGGCGCAACGGGCAGGCCGGACCGTGAACCTGGAGATCATGATTCCGGTGGTCGCGATGGCGAGTGAGCTCGGCGCGATGGCCGCGGTGGTCCGCGCAACCATGGACCAGGTGCTTTCAGCTCATGAAGCGACCCTCAACTATCTCATCGGTACGATGATCGAGCTCCCCCGAGCCTGTCTGACCGCGGATGCGCTTGCGGCGTCGGCCGAGTTCTTTTCGTTTGGCACCAACGACCTCACCCAGACCACGTTTGGGGTTAGTCGCGACGATGCGGGGCGGTTTTTGCCGGCGTATCTCGCGGATCCACGGGGGCTGCTGACCGTGGACCCGTTTGTTCGTCTCGACGAATCGGGGGTGGGCCGGTTGATCGAGCTCGCGGTCGAGGGCGGACGACGCACCCGTCCTGAACTCAAGCTTGGAATCTGCGGAGAACATGGGGGAGACCCCGGTTCGATCGACTTCGCCGAGCGCGCAGGTCTCGACTACGTGTCGTGTTCGCCGCCGCGCCTTCCTGTGGCGCGACTCGCGGCAGCGCAGGCGGCTGTCCGGAAACGTAGGGAAGAGTAAGCCTCGATCCCAAGGCGCTCGGCGGACCGTACCCAAGGGGTGCATTCCTCTCCGACTCAAACTGCGTCCCATGTGGTCTGCTCAACGACACCGGCCGAGGTGTTTTATCGGGGCAGGTTGTTTGATTGGACGGCAAGCTCTCGTACACTTATGCGGACTGTCCGCTTTCTTAGATCAACCATGACCAAGTCGACCGCAGAGCTACGTGTGATTGAAGGAGGTCAGGGGCCCGAACCGGATTCTGAGCCTCCGACCGACAAGCTCATCGGACAAACCATTGATGGCCGCTACCACATCGAGCGTGTGCTCGGTGAGGGCGGGATGGGTCTGGTGTACCTGGCTCGTCACGCGGTGCTGCAAAAGCCGCTCGCGATCAAAGTGCTCCGTCCGGACGTGTCCCGGGACGAGGAAATCATCACCCGGTTCCGCCAAGAGGCGCAGAGCGCCTCCGCGATCGGAAACGAACACATCATCAATATCTCCGACTTCGGGACGCTTCCGGACCGGTCGACCTACTTCGTGATGGAGTTCCTCGACGGGTCCGATCTCACCGAGGTCATCGAGCAGGGGCCGATGGTTGTCGCGCGGGCGGTGTCGATCGCCAAGCAGCTCTGCCGGGGCCTTGGCGCGGCCCACGACGCGGGGATCGTTCATCGGGATCTCAAGCCCGACAATATCTTCCTCATCAAGCGCGGCGGCACCAACGACTTCGTGAAGGTGCTCGACTTTGGCATCGCGAAGGTCGGCGGTGGGACCAAGCGGCTCACCAAGGCCGGGCAGGTGTTCGGAACGCCGCACTACATGTCCCCGGAGCAATGCGCGGGCAAGCCCATCGATAGCCGCACCGATATCTACTCGCTCGGTGTGATTCTTTACGAGATGACCACCGGTCAGGTGCCGTTCGACGCGGACAATCTGATGGGCGTGCTGACCAAGCACATGTATGAACAGCCCACGCCGCCGCACCAGCTGCCTCCCCCAGTGAACGTGCCGCCGGCGCTCGAAGCGGTGATTCTGAAGTGTCTTTCCAAAGACCGGGACAATCGCTACCAGACGACGGCGGAGATGGAGGCGGATCTTCGCCGGGTGGAAGATGGCACCATTCCCACCGCGGTGGAGCAGGCGGTGGAGCGGCATTCGGTCACCGGGGTCGCCGCCCGCGACACGCTGAACGCGACTGCCACGGTGCAGGCGGCGCGGCGAAAGACGCTCTATCGTGTGCTCGGCGTGATGGGGGCGATCGCCGCGGTGCTCGCAATTGCGCTCGTCGTGGTCAGTTTGAACGACTCCACGCCGAGCGAGCCGGAAGTCACCTTGCTCGGGCCGCCCGAAGGAGTCGAGGTGTCCGAACCACCGGTCGTCGAACCAACCGAGCCGGTGGAAGTGCTCGAGCCCGAAGAGGTCGTCGAGAACGTCGAAGAGACGGGGAGCACCACCACCCGAACCGTGAACATCACCACCGACCCGGACCGGGTCGAGGTCTGGCGCGACGGGGAGCTCCTCGGCAATACGCCGATCGAACTTCCGCGACCCGAGGGTGAGGATCGCCTCGAGATCGTTCTTCGGCGGGCTCGATACGCCGAGCAGGCGGTCCGAATTAGTTCACTCACCGCGGAGAGCGTCCACATCACCTTGGAGCGCGGCCGGGTTCGACCGATCGTGGATCGTCGGCCGCCGCGTTCGATGCAAACCGCCACGATGATGGCGGAGACAGTGATGGAGGAGCCGCCGCCGGTCATGGTCACCATGGAACCCCCGGTGATGATGCAGCGCTCCATCCAGACCGAGGTCCTCGACCCTTGGGCGTCGGGCAACTGATCCGCTCGCCCAACCCGTTGAGAAGATAGTCAAAAGCCGCAGGTTGCCCCGCCACCGGCCACCGGCTACCTTGCGCCGGAAATGACGCCTCCCCACGTTTTTGTGTCCGTCTTTTGCGTCGTCCTACGACGATGGGGCGGACCTCAGGCGCGGGCGGGTGCTCGGAGAGCCCTCGGCGTGCTGTTCGCTCTCTTCCTCGCCCTTTTCTTGGCCGGGGGGCTTGTCGGCTGCGACCTCACCAACGACGGGGTGAACCCGCCTCGGGGCGAGCTCAACTTTCCGATCGCGATCGAGCTCTCGCCGGACGCGCAGTTCCTCTTCGTTGCCAACTCCAACTTCGACCTTCGGTTTAATGCCGGCACAGTGCAGAGCTTTCGCGTCAATGACATGGTGAGCGCGATGCGGGCCGGACAGACGGGACCCGCCCTTCAATCGGTCGAGGTTGCCCCGACCGATGTGCTCGAAAGTGAGGTTCTGCTCGGCTCGCACATGAGCGGACTCGCGGTCGATCCAGAAGGTCAACGCCTCTACCTTCCGGTGCGGAGCGACGCGAACCTGACGTTCATCGACCTCAACGGCGGAAACATGGTCTGTGGGGGAGACAATAGCCGGCGGTGTTCGGATCGCTTCCGTGCGGGCAATCTCTCCGTCGCATCGCAGCGCGACATTTCGCTTCCGAACGACCCCGTCGGGCTCGAAGTGCGAGACCTCTCGGACTTCGCCCCAGGAGCCGTGGGGGTGCTGATCATGACGGCCCACCGCACCGGGGAGCTGTCGCTGTTCACCGACCAGATGCCGGGGGCGGGGACCGACAGCGTGCCGACGCTGCTTCATGTCGCGAGCGATCTCGGGGACAACGTCACCACCCTATCATTCGACGATCGCACGGCGACCGCCTGGCTTCCGACCGCGACCTTCGACAACGCAGCGGCGCCGATCGGGCGCGCGGCCCTCGCGATCGACCCGATGGGACTTCGTTCGTTTTCCTTTAGCGTCGGACCGGTCCGCGCGACCGACGTCAACGACGGCGATGACATTCGCGATGTGGCGTTTCGAACGCTGCCGGATGGGTCGAACCGTGCGTACGTGCTCTCGCGTTCTCCCGAGGGAGTGCTTGTCGTCGATCTTGACCGAAGCCTGCCGGGGCAGCTCTTCGTCCGGAATATCCTCCCGATCGGCATCGGGCCGTCGCGCCTCGAGATCGCAAGTTTTCTCGTGGGACGGCCGGGTGAAGAAGAAGAGCGAACACTTCTGTTCGCGAGCTGTTTCAACACTCGGGACGTGCATATCATCGACACCGACCGGGAAGAGCTCGTGGGAATCATCCGCCGCCTAAGCGGTCCGTTCGAGCTTGTCGTCGACCCCAGCCGAAATCTCGTGTTCGTCGCCGACTTCCGCTCGTCGACGGTTCGCGTGGTCGACCTTCAGCCGCTCTTCGACTGCCTGACGGGGAGCGACGCCGTGTCCTGTGAGCCGGTCGAGATCGGCTCGCTCGGGGCCCCCCGTCCGGTGGGAGAGCTCCTCTAATGCAGAGCCGTCTCGCGGCTGCCGCGCTCCTCGTATGGGGCGCGGCTTGCTCCGGTGATGAGTTCGAGGTCCAGCCTCGAAGCTTGAACCAGAGTTCCGCGCTGGCCTTCGTGTGCTACGCCGAGGACTCGATGGGGGTGGTCCCCGGCGGACCGCGCATCGTTCCGGCGCCGCAGTCGGCCTGCGCCCCCGCGGCGCCAAATGAGCCGCCCCGTTTTCTGTCCCCGCTGCGTCACGCGCTTTTGACCCAGGAGGGCCGCGGCGAGGTGGCGGCGGTGGACCTCGATTCGGAGCGGATTCTCGACAGCAATCTTCAGGTCCCGGGCTTCACCTTCGTGACGGCGGTCGAGCTTCCGACGGATATCGTGATTCCCGATGGCACCGAAGAGCGCCCGCCGCGCTTCGCCTACGTGGCGGGAAGTGGATCGCGGGACATTCTCGCGCTTCCCCTCGGCCGCTTTCCCGAAGGCGAACCCGACAACGGCTTGCTCGAGCAGCGTCTCTCGGTATCCGGGTCGGGGGCGCCCAAGGACCTCGCGCTAAGCGAGGACGGAACTCGGCTCTTTGCCACCATTCCCGAGGCGGGGCTGGTGCTCGCGATCGCCCTCGACGAGGAGGGCAATATGGGCGCGGTGAGTCCGCTGATCCTCGATCCAACCGTCCCCGAGGGAGTGGCCGCCGCTCCCCGGCCAGTCTACTGCGCGGACTGTACGGCCCCG
Organism: Myxococcota bacterium; assembly: GCA_039187775.1. Classification (GTDB taxonomy): domain Bacteria; phylum Myxococcota_A; class Polyangia; order Polyangiales; family JBCCZL01; genus JBCCZL01. Next base: position 14,784 of record JBCCZL010000111.1, on the reverse strand, counting down.
GAGGAGCCGGCATCTCTCGAGGCGCTCTGCAACGATCCGTTCGACCGGGGTCAGGGCCCGGAGCCCCTTCTTCCGCGTGAGCCGGTGAGCCTCGGCGCGACGCCGCGGCCCTCGGATCTCGAGGTGGCAGGAAACCTATTGCTCGTTGCCGATGCCGATCTTCCGGTGATCCACCGGATCGACATCGAGACCCTCGCACTCCTGCCCTCCTTCAATGTGGGCGTTCCCACCACCGAAGTGGTCATGACGCCACTGGTTCCGGCACTCCCCGACGACATGGAGGCGACGGAGCAGTTCATTTACGCGATCGATGCGGTGACCAGCGAAGTGCTGGTGGCGGACGCCACGACCGGCGCCGTCCTTCCGGTGTCTCGGGCGCCGACGACGATCGACCGCGTGAACCTTCCAACCCCGGCGGTGGCGCTCGGAGTGTTAACTCCGGGCACTCCCGAAAATGAGGCAGATGACGACGTCCTCAACGGGGTCTTCGTGGCGGTGCTCGACAGCCGCGGCGCGGTTCGCATCATCGACGTGCACGATGCCGACGTCAGCCGCCGGATCGACGAGGTCTGCGACACGAGCGAGTTCTTCGGCGTGGCCCGGCACCGAGCGCGGCTCCTCGACCTCGACGAGCCGGTGAGCCTGAGCGGAACCCCGTCGATCACCACCGACGCCAATGTCGGCCAGGATCCGATCGAATTCGCGGAGTTTACGACGTGCCCGCCCGACATGATTCAGGCATTTCCCGACCCGGACGACGAGGGCCAGCCCGAGGTCTGCGCGATGAACGACCCGTGGGTCGCGCGTTCGGAGATCTGGACCGCCGACTGGGAGGGCGTCATCCCCGCGACCGCCGGCGCGCGCGGCCGAATGATGCCGCCGACGGGCGAGACGGCGCGCTTCGAAGGAGAGGTTCCGTTCTGCGACCGGGGAGTGCTTGGCGCCGACACCGGGGTCAGTGACCTCCTCGTCCTCCTCGGGCCCCTTCCGCCCGGACCCGAGGTCCCCGCGGCGTGCGATCCCTTCCGAGACGACCTCGAGGACAGCGGGCTTCGCCGCATCGCCTTTCCGATCCAGCGCTCGTTTAACGGCGTCCTCGAAGTGGGCCTCACCGAGCGGAACGGCCAGTCGTGGCAGACTGCGTTCGACTGCTTCGGGAATGAGCTCGTGAGCTACGAGATTCGTGCGGGCGGATCCTACACGGTCCTCGGAAGCTCGACCGGGTTCGAGCACGACGTGGTGCCGGATCCGATGGCCGCGACGCCCGAGGAAGCGTCATGCGTCCGCGCCACTGCCAATCCCTTCACGTCCCGCGCGTTCGTGGGCGCGGTGTTCGATAATGGACGCGTTCAGTTCCAGCTCAACGGGACGCCACCGGTCGATTCCGAAACTACGGCCACGTTCACGCTGGCCGATGCGCCGGCGCCGCTCGCCGCGAGCGTCGGTCAGAATCTCTCCGAGGTGAAGTTCGACGAGATCAGCGAGACGATGCTCGTTCTCGATTTTCAGATTCAGGGGCTCACGGTGTTCGACCTCGACCCCTTCGGGCAGTCCGCGAACATCGACTGAGGCCGGGCGGTGACTGCGCCGGAGAAGGTTCGGCCCAAGGGGGCAGGGAAGGGCCAGAAGCAGAAGGGCCGACCCGCCAAGGAGCCCCGCGGCAAGGGGCGGCACTCGCCGGCGATGCGCCAGTTCTTCGCTGCGAAAGAGCAATACCCCGATGCGATCGTGTTCTTTCGGCTCGGTGACTTCTACGAGATGTTCTTCGACGATGCGGTGGTCGCCGCCGAACTTCTCGACATCACCCTCACTTCGCGGTCCAAGACGGCGGAGGGCGAGAAGATCCCGATGGCCGGCGTGCCCCACCACGCGGCGGCAGGCTACATCCGGATGCTGCTCGAAAAGGGGCGGAGCGTGGCGATCTGCGAGCAGATGGCCGACCCGTCCACCGTCAAAGGCGTGGTGCCGCGGGAGGTGGTGCGTGTGGTCACCCCGGGCCTTTGTCTCGAGCCCGACGCCCTTTCTGCGAAGAGTCATAACTTTCTCGCCACCGTCACCGGCGAGGACGGACGATTCGGTTTTTGCACGCTCGAGCTTTCCACCGCCGAGCTCCTCGCGTGCGAACTCGAGGGCGACGCAGCCCTTCTCGCAGAACTCACCCGGGTCGATCCTCGCGAAGTTCGAGTCGAAGACCGCGCCTCGTTGGCGGCCTTTGAAGCCCTTCTTGGACACGTGGTGGTGGGCGAGGCTCCGAAGCTCGGTGAGGATGAACAAGCCGAGCTTCTCGCCGAGGTGGTGGGGGCGGAGGAGGCCACTCCGCTCGCCCGACGGGCGGCCGCGCTCGCGCTTCGCTATGCCCGCGAAACCCAGCCGCTTCACCCGGTGACCATTCCACGACTCGGACTTTATGATCCGAAGGCGCGCCTGGTGCTCGATGAGACCGCGGCAAGAAACCTCGAGCTCGTCCGGACCCTCGACGGCGAACGCCGAGGCTCGCTCCTCCATCTCCTCGATCGAACGCGGACTCCGATGGGCGCCCGACTCCTTCGTCGTCGGCTGCTTGCGCCGCTCAACGACCTTCCTGCGATCCGGCGTCGCCTCGACCGGGTGGATGCGCTCGTTCGAGACCCGCGCACCCAGGCCGGGCTGCAGGAGCTCCTGTCGAAGGTCGGAGACATCGAGCGGCTGACCACCCGAGCGGCGAGCGGCCTGGCGACGCCCCGCGACCTAGGTAGCCTTCGCGATTCACTCGTGCCGCTGGCGAGCCTTCATTCGATCCTCAGTCCCGAAAAACCGCGCGGCGTGAGCGATCCGTTGAGCCAGGCGGTCATCGAGGACATCTGCGACGACCTCGCCCGAGAGCTCGACCGAAGCCTCAGCGAATCCCCTCCGGTCGCGCCCTCGGCGGGCGGGGTGTTTCGCGAAGGGTACGACAAGAGCCTCGACGAGTTCCGACGACTCGCCGCCGAAGGCAAAGACGTGATCCTCGAGCTCGAGGCGCGCGAGCGGAAGGCGACAGGCATTGGCTCGCTGAAGGTCAAATACACGCGGGTGTTCGGCTACTACATCGAAGTGACCAAATCGAATCTCGACGCGGTCCCGAGCCACTACCGGCGAAAGCAGACCATCGCGAACGGCGAGCGCTACATCACCGATGAGCTCGATGAGCTCCAGACTCAGATTCTGAAAGCCGATGAACGAGCGAAGGAGCTCGAGCAGGCACGATTTCTCGCTCTTCGAAGCCGAGTCGCCGAGGAGGCCCTCCGGCTTCGGACGCTCGGAGGGCGGATCGCAGAACTCGACGTGGACGCGGCACTCTCGGAGGTTGCGCGACACTACGACTACACCCGACCCGAGGTCGACGACTCGCTCTCTCTGGAGTTCTCGGATCTTCGCCACCCGATCGTCGAGCAGCTGGCGGCGCAGGGGAGCTTCGTTCCGAACGATCTGTTCCTCGACGCCGAAGGCGAACGGCTGATGGTGGTCACCGGCCCAAACATGGCGGGGAAGTCGACCGCGATGCGGCAGGCCGCGCTGGGGATCATTCTCGCGCAGATGGGTTCCTTCGTGCCGGCGCGAAACGCACGGATCGGGCTCACCGATCGGATCTTCACCCGGGTTGGGGCGAGCGACAATCTCGGGCAGGGCCAGAGCACGTTCATGGTAGAGATGCGCGAGACGGCGTCGATTCTCCACGGGGCGACGCGCCGCTCGTTCGTCATCCTCGACGAGATCGGTCGAGGGACGAGCACCTACGACGGGCTCGCCATCGCCTGGGCGGTCCTCGAACATCTCGAAGATGCGGTCGGCTGTCGAGGGATGTTCGCCACCCACTACCACGAGCTTTGCGAACTCGCCGAAACACGACGGGGGATCGTGAACTTCAACGTCGCGGCCAAGGAGTACGACGGGGAGGTGGTCTTTCTTCACAAACTCATTCCGGGGAGCGCCAACCGAAGCTACGGCGTGGCGGTGGCCCGGTTGGCCGGGGTTCCGGAGATCGTGCTCGGGCGCGCACGCAGCATCTTGTCGGATCTCGAACGGGGCGCGCCCCTCCCATCCGGAGCTCCCGCCTCCATTCGAGGACGGGATGAACCCCAGCTCGATCTGTTCGTGACCGCAGCGGAGCTTGAAGAAGTGAAGCGTCAGAAGAGTCAGGTCGAGGACACGCTTCGAGCGATGGAGCTCGACCATCTCAAGCCGGTGGATGCACTTTTGGCACTCTCCCGCCTTCAAGGACTCCTCAATGATCAGGAAAACGAATAGCGGCTTGACTCGCGCGGGGCTGGGCATGACGTTGGCCGTTGTGCTCGGCGCCTGCGGGAGCGGGTATGCCACCTATGTCGACCGCGACACCCTCGGCGGAACCCTCATGCTTCGAGGCCCGGAAAGTGCGGCTCGGGAGGATGCCGCTTCCGCCATGGCGGGCCACTGCCAGGGCGCGTACACCATCGTCGAAGAAACCCGATCTGGCGACGCGCTCGAGCTGACGTACCGCTGCGGCGTGGAATAGGACGACCTGCTACCCTCCGTACCGATGAGCGACGCGAAAGCTGCTTTCGAAGAACTTCGGTCGAGCCTCGAAGAAGCCGACGATGCGATCGTCGACGCGCTAAACCGCCGGGCAAAACTGATCGTCGAGATCGCTGACCTCAAGGCCAAGCATCCGGACGTCTACCTCGCGGAGTCGCGCGACCTCGAGGTCGTGCAGCGCGCCCGAGAGCGATGCGAGACCTTTCCCGCGGACGCGATCGAAGTGGTGTACCGAGAGATCCTCAGTGTGTCCTGGTCGCTGGTCGCGCCGGTCTCGGTCGCGTACCTCGGAGCGGCGGGCGGGTTCGCCCACGTCGCCGCGCGGCGGCTCTTTGGGGCGGCGGCCGAACTTCGGGCGATCGCCGGTACCGAAGGCCTCCTCGAAGAGGTCGCGCGAGAGCGAGCGTCCTTCGGAGTGGTGCCGTTCGAGACCTCCAGCGATGGTGCGGTGACGGCGACGCTTCAGGGCTTGGTCGAGGCGGACGTCAAGATCTGCGGCGAACTGACGATTCCGGCGAGCTATCACCTCTTGAGCGCGACGGGAAACGCGTCCGACGTGGACAAGATCTACGCGGCGCCCACGGCGATCGCGGCGTGCGATCACCAGCTCCGAGTGCACTTTCCCCAGGCGACGCTCCTCGATGTCCCATCGGGCGAGGTTGCCCGGGAGCTTGCCAAAGACGATCACGGCGCCGCCGCAGTGCTCACCGATGCGTTTGCCGGCGAGGACCTCCGCATTGTTCGCGAACGGGTGGAGGACGAGGCGAGCGTCGACCTTCGGTTTGCGGTGGTGGGCAACGAGCACCCGTCTCGGACGGGGACGGATCGGACGGTGGTGGCGCTTGCGGTCGCCGATGGTCCGGGCGCGCTCTATGCCGGACTTCAGCCGTTTGCCGAGCGCGGCATCAATCTTACCCGGCTCGAGTCGAGGCCGGCGCTTCGGCGGGGTTACCGCTATTTGTTTTTTGTCGAACTCGACGGACATATTACCGACCGGGGAGTGTTGACGGCGGTCGAGGAACTCCGAAGTAAGAGCAGCTTCGTGAAGATCCTCGGAAGCTATCCCCGCCCTTCCTGAAAGCGAACGAGCATGGACGACCTTGCCCCCGAGCACATTCAGCGCCTGATTCCCTACGTTCCCGGTAAGCCGATCGAGGAGCTCGAGCGAGAGCTCGGAATTCAAGGCGCGGTCAAGCTCGCCTCCAATGAAAACCCGGTAGGTCCTTCGCCGAAGGTGCTCGAGGTCATCGCCAACGGGGCATCCGAGGTGCACCGTTACCCCGACGGTGGCGGCTACGTCCTCAAGCAGGCGCTGTCCAAGAAACACGAAGTCTCTCCGGAAGAGCTTTGCCTCGGCAACGGATCGAACGAGCTGATCGACATGCTGTGTCGAGCCTTCGCCACTCCCGGCGCCCATGTGGTGTTCGGCGATCCGTCGTTTGTTTGCTACTGGCTCGGCGCCACCGCGAGCAACTTGGAGCTCACTAAAGTACCGCTTCGGGAGCAGATTCACTGGGATGTCGATGCGCTCCTCGAAGCGGTGACCCCCGAGACCAAGCTTCTTTTTTTGGCGAACCCCAATAACCCCACCGGCACCTACGTGGCGGCCCATGAGCTCGAGCGCCTGCTCCGCGAGCTACCGGAAAATGTGATCGCGGTGGTGGACGAAGCTTACTTCGAGCTCGCGACGGCGGCCGACTACCAGACGGCGCTCCAGCTTCGGAGTGCCCGGGAGCGGCTCGTGGTGCTTCGGACGTTTTCGAAGGCCTATGGCCTCGCGGCGCTTCGCATCGGCTACGCGGTCGCTCCCGCCCCGATCGTCGACTACCTGAATCGAGTCCGCGCCCCCTTCAATGTCGGAAGCCTCGGTCAGCGAGCCGCGCTCGCCGCGTTGAGCGACCCCGAGCACATGGCGCGGTACGTGGAGCTCAACGCGCGTGAACGCGACCGAGTGGCGGAGGGGATTCGCGGCCTTGGCCTTCGGCAGGCGCCGTCCCAGGCCAATTTCATTCTTGTCGACTTTGAGCGACCGGGGAAAGAGGTGTACGACGCCCTCCTTCGCAAAGGCGTGATCGTTCGACCCATGCCCCCGCCCATCGCCACCTGGCTTCGGATCACCATTGGTCTACCCGAAGAGAACGATCGCATGCTCGCAGCGGCGGCGGAGGTCCTCGATGGCTTCGCCGTCGGTCGGGGAGCTTCGTCTTGAGCCGAGCCGTCGTCGCGAGTCGAGCGGTCGCGAGTCGAACCGTCGTCGCGAGTCGAATCGTTGTACGCCGGACGGCGCTCCTCGTAGGAGTGTTGCTTTGGGGCTGCGGCGGGGCGACCGCGGAGCCCGAAGTTCCGGTGCCCGAGCCGCCCCCGCCGCTCGTGTCCGATCCGGTGGCGCTCCTCCCCGAACACGTCGATCTCGTCGCACGCGTCGAAGTGCGCGCCATCCTTAACACCCCATATTGGGAGGCGCTCGTGAACTGGTTCGAGCGGCTCGGGGGAGGGGACGAGGGACTCGCGGATATCCAGCGCTTCCTCGACCAGACCGACCAGCTGACCGCGGGCATCGCGTTCGGAGAGCGCTCTGGGGACGAAGAGCTATTCCTCGTGCTTCGAAGCCCCATGACCGAAGCTGACGCCAAGGGGTATCTGGAACTGATGGCGGAACGGTCGAACGAGTCGGGGCCGGTGCGGGCGGAGATTCGCGGCGAAGACCGATATCTGTTTGCCGAGCCGTTCAGCGCCACTCAGGTCGGAGACCTATGGCTCGTGAGCCAAGCTGCAGGTCTTCCAGGGATGGTGGCGCGTCGCCGCGGGAGCGGTGATCCATCGCCACGATCCAATCCGGCGATGACCGCGCTCATGGATCGAATCCGATATTCCGAAGGCGAAATCGCTGTCGCGGCGATCGTGCCGCCGGTGGTTCGGGCCGAAGCCGCCCAAGAGCAGCTCGACCTCATGGAGGGCGTCGAGGAGGGGGGGCTCCGGGTCGAGGTGGGCAACGGGCTCGCGGTCGAGGTCCGGGCCATGACGTCGGACCCAGTGCAGGCGCGGGCGATCGTCGAGACCCTGGATGGGCAGCGCCGCCAGTTCGCAGGAAACATGATGGTCCGGATGCTTGGCCTTGGCGACATTCTCGATTCGATCGAACTTGTGACGGAAGATCGAGAAGCGATCGGTCGAATGGCCGTGGACCAGCCGACCACCCTTCGGCTCATCGAGTCCCTCGGTGGACTCCTCGCCGCGTACCTCTCGGGAGCCGCCGCGTTTGGAGCGGCGCCGCCAACACTCGAACGGGCCCCCGCCGATGCGGTCGAGCCGCAGGTCGGCCGGCCCGACACCAACGAAGACGCCCCCAGCAATGGCGTCGTGATGATGGACGAATAGCGCGCGCCGAGCTTTCTCATCACGGTCACGGGGTGGTGATTTTTTCGTGCGGGTCAGCGATAAGGGAGCGTCATGACTACCCGGTCTTACCGTATTCGGCCCACCGGCATCCTCCGAGGTGAGGCCCGGGTCCCCGGTGACAAGTCCATCGGGCACCGGTCCCTGATCTTTGCGTCCCTCGCGCACGGATCCTCGCTCATTCGGGGCCTTTCCGGCGGCAAGGACAACGAGGCGACCCGTGCCGCGATGGCGGCGATGGGCGTCACCTTCGAAGACATCGATGACGGCCTCCGAGTACACGGCGTGGGCCTCGCGGGCCTTCGCCTCCCACCGGGAGACCTGGACTGTGGGAACTCGGGAACGACGATGCGCCTTCTCGGAGGTCTCCTCGTCGGCCAACGCTTCGGCACTCGCCTGGTCGGGGACGCCTCGCTTACCCGTCGGCCGATGAAGCGCATCGTGGGACCGCTCCGGGCGCGCGGTGGGCACATCGACGGGGTGAAGAAAGGCGACAACGTCTACCCGCCGCTTTCGGTGGCGCCGCGCCTCGAGGACGAGCCCCTCCTCGGCATCGAGTACGACATGCCGATCGCCAGCGCTCAGGTCAAGAGCGCGCTCCTCCTAAGCGGGCTCTACGCTGAAGGACCCACCGCGATCAAGGAGCCGGTCTTGAGCCGCGACCACACCGAGCGCATGATGCGGGCCCTCGGTATTCCCCTCGAGACCGCTGGACCCATGACGGTCCTCGACCCGCGAGACTGGCGGGGAGGCTTCAACGGTTTCGACTGGGAGGTGCCCGGCGACCTCTCGAGCGCCGCCTTCGTGCTTGCTGCGGCGCAGGTCGTTGGCGGTGAGGTGACGCTTTCCGGCGTGGGGGCCAATCCTACGCGAAGCGGATTCCTCGATGCGCTGCGGGCGATGCGTTCCGGAGTCCAGCTCGTATGGAAAGGAGACACCGGATCCGGCGAGCCGATGTGCGACCTCGTGACGTTGGGCGGAACCGTCGCGGCGACGAGCGTGGGCGGCGAACTCCTCACCCGCATGATCGACGAAGTCCCCGCATTCTGCGCGGTCGCTGCGGTCGCACCGGGGGTGAGCGTGGTCCGCGACGCCGCGGAGCTTCGGGTCAAGGAGAGCGACCGCATTGCGACCAAGGCCAAGGTCCTCCGCGCGTTCTCGGTACCCTGCGAAGAGCTCGAGGACGGAATGAAGATCACCGGGGGAGGGCGGCTCACCGCCGCCACCGTCGAGAGCCACGGGGACCATCGGATCGCCATGGCCGCCGCGGTGCTGGCCCTCGCGGCCGACGGAGAGTCAAGGATTGTGGATGTGGATTGTGTGGAGACGAGCTTCCCCGGATTTCCCGAGCTCCTCAACTCACTGGGCGCGGACATTAAGGTGGAGACAGGCGGTGCTGTGGACGGTGCAGCAGAGCCGGACAGTGCAGTAGAGGAGCCCACATGAGCCGCACGCGGCCAGTCGTCGCGATCGACGGTCCCGCCGGTGCCGGCAAGAGTTCTGTGTCCAAGCAGGTCGCCGAGGAGCTTGGCTTCATCCGAGTGGACACCGGCGCGCTCTACCGCGGGGTCGCACTCCTCGCACGCGAACAGGGCATCGCCTGGTCCGACGGCGAGGCGGTGGCGACCATGGCCCGCAACCTCGACCTTCGCTTCGAAGCGGCGCCGGGAGGAGCCGCTCTCCTCATCGTGAATGGCCGCGACCGTACGAGCGAGCTCCGCACCCCCGAGATTTCCGAAGGGGCGAGCGAGGTGTCGAAGCACCCACCCGTGCGCGATGCGCTCCTCGGGCTCCAGCGCGCCCTTGGGGAAGGAGGCGGCGTGGTCCTCGAGGGACGCGATATTGGCACGGTGGTGTTTCCTGACGCGGAGGTCAAAATATTCTTGACCGCTTCGGTCAGGGAGCGTGCACGCCGCCGTCTCCGGGACCTCGAGGCCCAGGGAATCGAAGCGGACCTCGCGCAAACCCAGGCCGCGATGGAGGCGCGGGATGCCCAAGATTCTTCGAGGGCAGTGGCTCCGCTTCGGCCAGCCGAGGATGCAACGGTGGTGGATTGCACCGATCTTGGCTTCGGAGAAGTCGTCGCTCGACTCGTCGAGCTCGTCCGGGCCCACGAAACCCCCTGAACCGCGGGGAAATTCCGGAGACAGGGCGAGTTGACACCCTCTGCTCCCCCTGCTACCCATTCGACCCTCGCGCTCGGGGAATCACTGCATCCGACGAGTTTTTCCCAGAGTTTTTGGCTATTCCTAAGCGATTTCCTTTTTCCCGCACGATTTAGATTTCGCGCGCAAGTGCAGGAGGCGGCGATGATTGCCGGCTCGACTCAGAATTTCGAAAGAGAACCACGACGTATGACCGAGACCACCAGCGACCCCGGCGGCAACTCCGAGAGCTTTGCCGCGATGTTCGAGTCGATCATGTCCCACGCGGACCAGCTGCATGAGGGCGATATCGTCTCGGGCACGGTCATCAAGGTCGGGCGGGACAATGTCGTCGTCGACATCGGGTACAAGTCGGAGGGCGTGATCCCGATGAGCGAGTTCTCGGGACCGGCCGGCAAAGCGGAGGTTTCCGCGGGCGACCAGGTTGATGTGCTCGTGGAGTCCAAGGAGACCGACGACGGCCTCGTGCTCCTTTCCAAGGAGAAGGCGGACAAGCTTAAGGTTTGGGATGAGATCAGCGCGGCTTGCGAGCGCGACGAGCTGATCGAAGGCACCATTACCGCCCGGGTGAAGGGCGGCCTCTCGGTGACCATCCGCGGGGGCGTGAAGGCGTTCCTCCCGGGAAGCCAGGTGGACCTTCGGCCGATTCGAAACCTCGATAAGCTCATCGGTCAGACCTTCGAGTTCAAGGTCATCAAGTTCAATAAGAAGCGCGGCAACATCGTGCTTTCGCGGCGGGTCCTCCTCGAGAAGGAGCGGGACAAGCTCAAGGCCGCCACCCTCCAGAGTCTGGAAGAGGGCCAAGTGGTCACCGGCGTGATCAAGAACCTCACCGAGTACGGCGCGTTCGTCGATCTCGGCGGCATCGACGGCCTGCTTCACATCACCGACATGAGCTGGGGCCGCGTCAACCATCCCTCCGAGATGTTCGGCGTGGGCGACGAGGTCACCGTCAAGGTCCTCAAGTACAACGCGGAGACCGAGCGGGTGTCGCTCGGCCTCAAGCAGATCACCGAAGACCCGTGGAACGCGGTGGCGGCGAACTACCCGATCGACCGGAAGGTCAGCGGGAAGATCGTCTCCATCACCGACTACGGCGCGTTCGTCGAGATGGAACAGGGCATCGAAGGCCTCATTCACGTGAGCGAGATGTCTTGGAAGAAGCCCAAGCACCCGTCGAAGGTGGTCGAAGTGGGCCAGGACGTGGAGTGCGTGGTTCTCGACGTCGACGCGCAGAACAAGCGCATCTCGCTTGGCCTCAAGCAGCTCGAGCCCGATCCTTGGACGAGCTTCACCCAGAAGTACAACCCCGGCGACGTTATTCGGGGTAAGGTTCGCTCGATCACCGATTACGGGGTGTTCATCGGCATCGAGGACGGCGTCGACGGCATGGTCCACAAGTCGGACCTCAGCTGGACGCAGCGGATCAACAACCCGGCCGACCTGTATCACAAGGGCGACGAGGTCGAGGCGATCATTCTCTCCATCAACCACGAGGAGAAGAAGGTCTCGCTCGGCATCAAGCAGCTCTACGAAGATCCCTGGACGTACATCCCCGAGAACTATCCGCAGGGCACGATCCTCGAGGTGCGCGTCATCTCGGTGACCGACTACGGAGCGTACGCCGAGATCGAGCGCGGAGTGGAGGGCTTCATTCCCCGTTCTGAGATCATGCACGACTACGTGGACGACCCCACCAAGGTCATCCAGCCGGGCGAGCTTCGAAAGGCGGAGATTCTGTCGCTCGATGCGGGTGAGCGGAAGGTGACTCTGTCCCTCAAGGACGCGGGCGACCGAGAGCTCGACCAGGAGGCGATGAAGTATCAGGCCGAGGCGCAGACCCAGCAGAAGAAGAAGGTGGGACCGAGCGGCGGTCGGGGCGGAGCGACCCTTGGCGACGTGCTAAAGGGTAAACTCGGGAGCATCGCGCCGCCGCCCGCGGAAACCTCCGAAGACAGTCCGGACGCAGAAGCCACCGAAGAGTAGCTTCGCGACCTCTCCCCAAAGACGAAAGGCCGGTACAAACCCGGCCTTTCGCCGTTAAGCGGCGCGACCGCAGTCTCGTGTCGAGATCCGACCACTTCTTTGCCCCCGCGCTCTACTCCGCGGTAGACGGAGGGCTGGGTGAGCGAAGATCCAGAAGGTGGTGGACCCAAAGACGGGCCGGAGCCTCCAGCATCCGAGGCGGAGGGCCTTGCCCCCGAACAGGAGCTGGCCTCCGGTGAACCGGACCCGAAAGAGCTAGAGCGGAGCTCGGTTCCGCCATCCGAGCGGAGCCTTGCCGAGCGAATGCCCCGCATCCTTCCGGTGGACGAAGGTCCCGGTTCGAAGCGGCGCCGGATTCTGTTCTTTGGAATCGTCGGCGTGTTTCTGGTCGCGCTGGTGTATGTGTTCCGTGCGGTTCTTCTGCCGTTTCTTCTCGCGATCATCATCGCCTATGTATTCGCCCCCGTGGTGAAGGCGATGGAGCGGGCCATGCCGCGGTGGGTGGCGGTGGTTTCGCTCTATGTGGTGCTGATCGGGGTGCTCGGCGGTGTGATCTACGTTGGCGTTCCCCGCCTCGTGCTCGAAGTGGAGCGCCTGGTCCGCGAGCTTCCCGATGCGGTTCGCACAGTACGCGATCAATGGCTTCCCGAGGTCGAGCAGGGGTTTCGCGATGCGATGGCGGCGTACGCACCGGAGGGAGTCGCGATCGATCCCGTCGCCACCGTCGATCCGCTCGAGCCGGACGACCCTCGCGAGATCCTGGTCCAGCCGACGCCCGAAGGTGGCTACGCCGTCCGCCTTCCCGACGGCGGGCTTCGGGTGACTCGGTCGGGGGCCGAGGGTTACCGCATCGACGCACTCGCCCCCGAACCGACGGCGCCAACCGACTTCACGACTACGGTCCGGCAGGCGCTTGCTCGCCAGGTTGAAAACACGGAAGGCGCGGCGGTCACCGTGCTCAAGACCGCGCAGGTGCTGTTGACGACGATTCTTCGTGGGGCGGTGACGTTCTCATTGATGTTGATGCTCTCCGCGTATCTTCTGGCGACGAGTGAGAGCATCTTCGGGTTCCTGAAGTCGCTCGTTCGGCCGACCCGACGCCATCAGTTCGATGCGCTCCTAACGCGGATCGATCGAGGCCTCTCCGGGGTGGTGCGCGGACAGTTGATCATTGCGCTGGTCAACGGATTGCTGAGCGGGATTGGTTTTTATCTGTTCGATCTTCCGTACTGGCCGATTCTGACAGTGTTCGCGACGCTGCTCAGCGTCATTCCGATTTTCGGCGCGATCATCAGTTCGGTTCCCGCCGTCCTGTTCGGCCTCCAGGAGGGGGTAGGAACCGCGCTGGGCGTACTGGCTTGGATCATTGGAATCCATCAGATCGAAGCCAATCTCCTTAACCCGAAGATCATGGGGGACGCGGCGAAGGTTCATCCGGTGCTCGTGGTGTTCGCGCTCCTCGCGGGAGAGCATCTGTTCGGACTTGCGGGGGCGCTCCTCGCGGTACCGGTCCTGAGCATTCTTCAGTCGCTCTTTCTCCATTACCGGGAGGTTGCCCTCGGCGTCGCCCGACCCGCAGCCGAGAGCACGAGCTCTCGTCATCGCTAGCGCTCATCTCAGCACCTCCCAAAGCCAATCGGTTCTGCGGTGATGCCTTCCGGCCCGCGGCACACGAGACGACTGACGCTCGTTCGGAGGGACGGCTTGGGTCGGAGACAAAGAGCGCTAATGAACGTCGAGCACGTCGACCATCACTGCGGTGATGTTGTCTTTGCCGCCGCGGGCGTTCGCCATCTCGATGAACCGTTGGGTCCCGGCGATCGGTCCGAGGTCAGACACCGCCGGAATCTCGTAGTCGTGGAGGTAACCGTGAAGACCATCGGAACAGAGGAGGAACGCGTCGCCGGGGTGCACCTCAAAGAAATGGGTGTCCACCTGCACGTACTCGCGGCTTCCCACCGCTCGCGTGATCACGTTCTTGTGGGGTGAGACCTTGGCCTCTTCCTCAGAGATGATGCCCTGCTTGAGCTGCCATGCGACGAGGGTGTGGTCTTCGGTGAGCTGGCACGCCTGACCGTTGCGAATCAAATAGATTCGGCTGTCGCCGACCTGCGCGGTGATGCCGTAGTCGCCAGCGAGGAGAAGCACCGAGAGCGTCGTCCCCATGCCCTGCTGTTCGGGGTCATGCTGCGCGAGGCCGTAGACCATGTAGGTGGCGGCTTGAGCCGCACTCTCCACCAGCCGAGTCACCTTTCGAAGGGCTTCGCTATCCGTCTGGTTGTCGGCGATCGCCTGCACCGAGTTGAAGTCACGCTTCACCATTCCATGAACGGTATCGACCGCTTCCTGGCTGGCGATCTCCCCCGCGGCGTGTCCACCCATCCCGTCAGCAACAATGTAAAGCCCGAGCGCGTCGTCGCAGAAGAACGCGTCTTCGTTGGCCAATCGCCGCCGCCCCACGTCGGTGAGCCCTTTGCCGTTCCTTCGCACTGGTTGGGTCTCCGGGGGAGCTTAACGCGCCAGAAACAATGAGTTCTAGTCCCAATTCCCCGGACTCGAAACTTGCGCGAATTCCGTTCTCCGAACGCGGTGGCCCCTCCGAAAACCAGAGAAACGCGGGAAATCGAGGCCGGTGGCGCTCGATCGCCTCCGAACCTCTCCTGCCGCCCATGATCTCGAAGCGTCGTGGGAATGGGTGTTTTGG
>JBCCZL010000110.1:0-20049 GCA_039187775.1 Myxococcota bacterium | reverse complement strand
TTCTCGAGCTGATGGCGGTGGTGATCATCATCGCGATCACGGTTGCCGTGGCCGGCCCCGCGATCAGCGATGCGATGGCCATTCGGCGAGCCGGCGAAGCGCCGGTCGATGTGATCACGATGGCACGACGCGCCCGCGCTGAAGCGGTCTCGACGGGCCGAGCCCACCTCGTCCGATTCACCACCGCCGACGACGGAACCTTCGAGGCGTACCGCGCGGTGAACAACTCCTGCCGAGGCACCGACTGGGCGGTGATCACCGCGGCCGGCGCGTGTGGAACCGCAGCGTCAATGTGCATCCAGCGCATTGCGATGAGCGAAGGGGTCTACGACATGGACTCGACCGATATCCTTGTCACCTCGACCGGAGGGCAGGCACTGGTCGACATCTGTTACCAGCCCAACGGCGAAACCTGGTGGCGCACGACCGCGGGGGGAACGTTCGTCAACACCAATCCCGGTGGCGGCGGCTTCGTGTTTCAGTTTCAGCGGCGCGACGACGGAGTAGCGGTCGGAGTGACCCGACGCGCCTCGTTCCCCATCGGTGCCGATCCACGAGTGCAGACGCTATGACTACTCATTGTCACCCATCCCGCCGACGGCGATCGACAGAGGGCTACAGCCTGATCGAGATCATGATGGCACTCGCGGTGATGACGGTGGGCGCGATGGGCATCTTTGCGATGCAGCAAGCCTCGACTAAAGGGGTCACTCACGCGCGAAAGATGTCGCGGGCGACGCAAATCAATCGGACGTGGCTGCAGCGGGTCCGCCGAGACGCCCTCGCATGGCGAACGGCGGGCGCGGCAGGGGTGGCGGGCACCGACATTCTCTCCAGCGCCCCCGCGACTCCGGCGACTCCGGGCGATTGGTTCCGACCGGTGCTCGGAACGGCTCCCTTCGATACGACGGAGTTCGCCGCGCAGGACTTTCAGGGAGCGGAGGCCGCGCCGAACGCCAACTCGATGTTTTGCACGGAGGTCCGGCTGAACTGGGTCACTCCCGCTCAGACCGCGATGCGAGTCGATGTCCGCACCTGGTGGAGAAAGACCGGTTCCTCGGACACGGGAACCGTCAACCTTCAGCAGTTCGGATCGTGCTCGAACCCTGCCGCGGTTACCGCGGAACTCGCCACCCAGGTGAACCGACTTCACGCGGTCTACAACTCGACGGTCGTCCGAAGGAACCTCGCGCCATGACGGCTTACCGATCTCGTCGCGCAATCCGTCGCCGCCAGCGCCAACGTGGCGGTTTCACCCTGGTCGAGCTCCTGATCGCACTGACCGCCGGTCTGATCGCGGTCACGTCGATCTATTTCGTGAGCGCCGCGTCCTCGAAGCACTTTTCGGAGCAGCAGAAGGTTGCCCAAACCCAGACCCAGCTCCGGATGGCGATGGAGCAGATTCGTCGCGACGTGAGTCGAGCCGGCTTTCTCGGCATGCCCGATTCGCTGAACGAGAGCTTCTGTGGCACTCCGCCGGTCCGACTCCGCGGCATCGAGATGTTCGATGACGACAGCACCGGCGAGCTTGCGCACAACTCACTCAACAACGTGAGCGTCGATCGGCTCCTCCTCACCGGCAACTACGCAACCTCGGATGGCTACTCGGTGGATGGCGATATCCGCGGTCAGAGCTCGATTCGACTGCAGAACGGCATCGCAGGAGCCGCGGACCAGGCGTTCCGTCGAAGCTTCTTCAATCAGGCCACTGCGGCTTATGACACCGCGCTCTTCGATGCGGTGTTCACCAATAACCGGCTCCTTCACATCCGACTTCACAATGGGTCCCACTTTCTCTCCCGCATCACCGGAACCAACGCGGGCGCTAGTTCGGTCACCGTATCTCCGGCGCCGTCGGGGGAGTGCCTGGGCTCGACCTCGGGCGCGATCCTCGCGCCCATCAGCCAAATCGAATACGTGCTCGTCGACTCGGGAGACGCCGCGGTTGCGGCGCTCGGCACCGGGAGCTTGGTCCCCGGCGCCGACCCTGAGGTCCTCCTTCGACGGGAGCTCGACTTTGCTGGAAACGTGGTGGCGGGAAGCGAGCGCATCGTTGCCGAGTACGTGGTCGAGTTCGATGTCGACATCGTCACCGATACCGGTGGCGCGGGAGCCGCACCGATTTGGGCCACGCTGAATGACGGAGCCGCCGAAAACGCACTCAGCGTGGACGCGTCAGACGCCCGCCTCGCGAGGATTCGACTCTCGGTGCGCACGCCCACGGAAGACTCGCGGTTTCCGTTCGTGGCCCGGGGGGTAAACGCGCCGCTCACCAGCTACGACCTCACCGCCGACACCGACGGGGCCGCCCGAGTCCGGACTCTCACCACCGATGTTCAACTCTCCAACTTTCAGACCATCCTATGAACAAGCCGTCCCGAAAGAGTAATCGTCAGGAGGGCGCCGCCATGCTGGTGGTGATGTTGGTCCTCTTGATGATCACGTCGCTCGCGGTCTTCTCCGCCTATTCGACATCGTCCGAGGTGCGGGCGGCGGGCTTCGTGCAGCGCTCATCCCAAGCCGAGAACATCGCCGAGGCGGGCATGGACGCGGTGCTTGGCTCACAGGACTCGGGCGCAATGATCGCCCTTCTCAGTCGGGCGATGATCACCACGCAGAACGACCCGGCTTACCCACTGCCAAGCATGGCCCCGTTTGAAGTCGAGCTTCAGCCCAACGCCCACGCCTATCGGATCTTTTCCGAGGACTTTGTGTCCGGTGCGTTTTCGGGCGCGCAGCCGCCCGTCGCCGACGCAGCGCTTGGTGCGGGGACGGGGCTAAGCCAACCGTACACCCCGTCCTTCGAGGTCGATGTGATCGACTCTTATGTCTGCCCGAGTTCGACGCCCGGCGAAGAGGTCGGCGGCCGAGCGCCGCTCGTCACTCACTGCCGGACATTCGTATCTCGTGGCCGGCTCCGACTTCGCGGAGGGGACTTCGCAGGGACCGCCGCCCTCGACGCGGTCCGGCAATACAACGAATCGATCTCTCAAGTGCGGGTGACCGCCGAATCGCGAGGCTCTTCGCTATGACAGGACACTTCTTGCGCGTGCCGCTCGTCCGGTTTCTGATCGCCGCCATTCTGGCGTTCGCTGCACCACTCGCGACCCCTGCGGAGGCCCAGCCGGACGTTCGAGACTTTCGCCCGCTGATGATGCTCGGGGTCGACACGTCGGGCTCGATGGAACGGCTTCCCGATTGCGTGTGCACCTCCGCGAGCTGCACCAACTGCAACCCGAACTGTGGGTCCGCCGATCTTGCGGACCGGCAGAACCGCTGGGGCATGGTCGTCCAGGCGCTCACCGGGAGCTTTCCCACGTATCAGTGCACCGAACAGAATCGCTCGATCTATGTCGGCGAGCCGGACGAAAACTACTTCATCCCTCACTTCGAACTCGATTCGGCGACCATCGCCGGCCAGATCGATGACGGCATCATGGACAACTATCGGGACCGCGTCCGCTGGGCGCTCACCACGTTCGATGGCGTCCCGACGCTGACCACCGCCAACCTGCTGAGCGCATATCCGTTTACCGCGGCGCAGCAGACGGACAGCCTGGGCCCGGCCGGCGACTACTCCTACGCCGACGACCGGGAGTGGGCATTTCCAAACTGCCCGTTCAACTACGTGGCCAACGTCGGCATGCAGAACGAAACGCCACCGGGGGGAACCGGGGTCGGCCAGGTCGCAGGGAATCTCGTGTCCTTTGGGGCCGCGAACGACTACTCGACGATCAACGACACGATTCAGAACTCGCTGATCTCCCTTCGGCCCTTCGGCCCAACGCCGATTGCGGGTCTCCTCGACGACTGGCTCCACTACTTCGACAACCACCCCGACGTTGCCACCGTGACCACGGTGGGAGGAGCCGGTGACCCGTTCGCCGCATGCCGGAACCGCTACGCGATTCTCCTCACCGACGGTTATCCGAACGCGGACTTCCGATCGCCGATCTACTCGATCGATGGGTCGAGCACCTGTGCCACTCAGAGCACGCTTAGCCACTCCCACCCCGACGGGACCGGCTGGGACGACTGCCCGTACGACACCCCAGAGAATATCGCGTCCGAGCTTTGCGACTGGGATGGCACCGAGTGCACGAGCGGGATCGTCGACGGAGTCTTCATCGTCGGCTTCAATGTGTCCGGCGACCCCACGACCGTCACCTTTCTGAACGACCTCGCGGATGCCGGCGGCACCGGCACCGCACTCTTTGCCGACAATGTGGCGTCGCTTCGGACGGCCATCGCCGACATTCTCGATCGAACCGCCCCGAGCACCACCACCCGCACTGCGCCGGCTTTCGGTACCCCCAGCACGGCCACGAGCGGCTTTCAGATCAACAGCGGCTTTGTGCTCAACACCACGCCCGGTGCGCCCTGGGGCGGCAATCTGGTACGCCGCCGCTTCGCCTGCTCGGGCACGGGCCCGACCCTGACCTCGGACGAAGTGACCGTCGATGCAAGCGATCGGTTCCACGAGGTCATCACCAACCAGACCCAGAACCTCAATCAGCGACGCGTCTACACGGTGGCGCCGGATCCGGCGAATGTCCGCGGCTGGCTCTCGGGCGACGGGGCCGCCGAACTGTCTGCGGCGGGGTTTCCGGTGCCCACCGGAATCGGCGCGGGACCGGTCGAGACCGGCCTCAATACCGTGCCCTTCGACGATCCGTCGCTCACTGCCGCGCACTTCAATGTGACGACCGCGGCGGAGCTCACGGCGCTTCAGGACTATCACACCGATGGCATCAACCTGGACGGCACGGACCGGTTCAATGTCCTTGGCGATATCTATCACTCGTCCCCAGTGGTGATGGATCCACCGCTCTTCGACCGAGAAGACCAGAGCTTCAACGAGTATCGACTGAGCGCACTTCCCAGCACCATCACTCCAAGCGAACGGCCGAGCGTCATCTACGTGGGGACGAACGATGGAAACATCCGGGCAATTCTGACGCAGGATGACATCGCGTCGTCCCTTCCCGCGGGCTCCGAGCTCTGGTCTTTTGTCCCGCCCTACAACTTTCTCGAGCTCGAGGGCGCGGCCACCAACCACTCCGAATTGGTCGACGGAACCCCCGTGGTCAAAGAGATGTTTCAGGTTCAGCTCCCCGGCGGCGCCGCGGGCCCTGACCATTGGCGCACGATCCTCATCATCGGTCTTCGCGGCGGCGGCGCCGCTTACCTTGCGCTCGACGTCACCGACCCGATCGACGCGCGAAACAACGGACCGAAGTTCCTGTGGCAGTTCACGCTCCCGAACATGGGCAACGCCTATGGCACCCCGGCGCTCGCCCAGGTTCGACACAACACCAACGGCACGGAGAACATCCGAGCGGTCGCCATTCTGCCCGGCGGGACCGGCAATCTTCTTCCCGGAGCCTGCGCCGCCGACCAGGGTGTCAACGGCGCGGGCCGAGCACTTCGGCGATGCTGGGATCCGCAGGGACGCTCGCTGCACATCATGGACCTGGCATCCGGGCGCCTGATCAAGAGCATCGACCAGACGACGCTCACCGCACCGATGGATGGCGGCGTGGCGATCTATCCCGGCGACCTCGCCGCGATCACCAACCGGGCGTTCATGAGCGACTCCGACGGCATGCTGTGGCGCCTCGACCTTGCTTCGTCCGACGATGCGCAATGGGAAATGCACGCGTTCTACGACTTCTTCCACGACCTCCCTTCCGACGAAGCGCAGCCATCTTTTGGTCCGCCGGTGGTCTCGCTGAACGACGAAGGCGATGTCGTCATCCTCCAGGGAACCGGGGACGTGGACGTGCTGGACGGGACGGTCCCGGGCCGGGTGGTGTCGCTGACCGAACAGGTGGCGTTTGACGGTTCCGGAAACTACGACCCGGCGACCGATGTCTCGCTGGTTGTGAACTGGGAAGAGACGCTGAACTCGGGAGAACTGGTGACCGGGCCGATCGAGCTTTTTGATGGACGCGCGTACTGGGCGACCTTCGACCCCGCCCTCAACGCGCTCAATGCCTGCGACGTCGGGCAGAGCCGGCTCTGGGG
This sequence comes from Myxococcota bacterium, assembly GCA_039187775.1. Classification (GTDB taxonomy): domain Bacteria; phylum Myxococcota_A; class Polyangia; order Polyangiales; family JBCCZL01; genus JBCCZL01. The sequence continues at coordinate 14,022 of JBCCZL010000110.1, read as the reverse complement.
CAAGGAGTACATCACCGGAAACGGGGCATTCGAGATCCCGGTGGGGAGCGGAACCTTCGTCGACAACATTCCCTTCACCGATCAAATCGTGCTCGGCGTCGGGGTGACCCAGCGACCGATCTGCACAGAGGAGATCGCTCAGACGGATCCCTATCGGGGCACCCAATACCTCCAGCCGACGAACATCACCGGAGGTGGATTCCAGCTGGTCGCGCAAACCTCCGGCGGCGGAGCTTCGGTTGCGGGAAGCCCGGTCAATGAGATCAACATCGATCTCGACGTCCCGGCGGCCGGCACGGAGATTCGCTCCCGGGTGATCGACGACTAGCATAGTTGCTGCAAAACTCCCTCGCGCTCCGCCGCGCCAGACGAAAGGGCGCCGTGCCGATATACTCACGGCGTGTCGAGCACCATCACCGAGGCTTTGCGCGAGGCGATCGCAAAGGCAACGGAGGACGAAATCGAAGAGCTTCGCGTCTACCTGGCGGGTCTGCTCGCGAAAGACGCAGCCACGGCGACGGAGGCCTTCGAGTTGAGCTGCCTCGTCCTGGCGAGTGATCCCGGCGACTTGGGCGCGCTGGAGGCGGCGGCGGTGGCGTCGCGGACCCTTTCGCTGGTTGCGCGAGCCGAACGGTACGAACGTGTGATCGATGCGCTGACGAGCGTTCGCGAGGAAACGCGGCCGCGGGCCGATGTCGTGCCCCTTCGCGCAGTGCCCCGCGCCACCGAGGGCTCGACGGACGTGGCAGAGGTCGAACCGCCTCAGCTACGGCTCCACGACGTCGCCGGGATGGCCTTGGTGAAGCATCGACTCGAGCTCTCATTCCTTGGTCCGATGCGGCACCCAGAACTCCGACAGCTCTACCGCAAGTCGCTTCGAGGAGGATTGCTCCTCTGGGGTCCGCCCGGCTGCGGTAAGACGTTTTTGGCCCGAGCGGTGGCGGGCGAGTTGGGCGCCCGGTTTATCAACGTGGGGCTCGACGACGTGCTCGACATGTACATCGGTCAAAGCGAGCGAAACTTGGCTGGGCTGTTCGCGATGGCCCGTCGGGCGGCGCCTTGCGTCCTCTTCATCGACGAGATCGATGCACTCGGGCAAAAGCGAAGCCAGCAGAGCCCCGGCACCGGCCGCAACGTCGTGGCGCAGCTGCTGACCGAACTGGACGGCGTCGGTGAACGCAACGAAGGCGTGTTCGTCCTCGCGGCGACCAATCACCCTTGGGATGTGGATCCGGCGTTGCGTCGTCCGGGCCGTTTTGACCGAACGCTCTTGGTACTGCCGCCGGACGAAGCAGCACGAGCTGCGATTCTCACGAATGAGCTGTCGCAACGGCCCGTCGACGATGTGGACATCGAAACGATGGCCCGTCGCACCGCAGGGTTCTCCGGGGCCGACCTGGTGCACGTCTGCGAGAGCGCGGCGGAGCTCGCGCTGGCGGACTCGATCAATACAGGGACGCCGCGAAGCATCGGACCCGGGGACTTCCGACGTGTCCTCAAAGAGATTGCGCCATCTACGAACGCGTGGATCCAAATGGCTCGCAATCATGCCGAGTTTGGTGGCGATCGAGGGACCTACGACGACTTGATGACCTATCTACGGCGGACGAGCCAACGGTCATGAGCTCGCCCGAGCGCAACCGTCTCAAGGTAAAGCTAGCTCGCCTCCAGGAGCTTCGTCGTTGGCGAGAGGTGGCGGAGGCCGCGAGCGGGTGGCTTCAGTCTTCGCCCCGCGACGCGTTCATCATGTTGTACCTCGGTGAGGCCCAAGAACGCCTTGGCCAGCTGGAGACCGCCGTTCGAACGTTCGAGGCCGCGATCGAAGCCGCACCGAACGACCACCAAATGAGTCAAGGTTGGTGGTGGCTATCTCGTATTCTCGATAAGCAGGGTAAGTACAGCCCGGCTTTTCGAGCCGCCCAACATAGCCTCGCACTGGCTCCCGCCGACCCGTGGTCACACGTTCGCGTATCGGAAGCGGCGCGTCGCGTCGAAAAGCGCGACGTAGCCCGCCGCGGGGCCGAGAAGGCCGTCGAGTGCGGTCCGACTCTGCCGAAGGCCTGGGCAAACCTCGGTCGCCAGCGGCACTGGGAATGCGACATGGTAGGCGCAGAAGCGGCGCACCGACGGGCTCTCGAGCTTGCGCCCGACACGGCGGCGTACATCGTGGACCACGGCCGCGCGCTGCTGCATCTCCGCCGCTACGATGAAGCGATCGAGCGCTACCAGCGGGCGGCGCTCGCCAACCCCACCAGCGCGGATGGCGTGCACGGCCTTGTGTACGCGCTCGAGTACAAAGGAAACCGCGCCGAGGCGATCCACTACGCGGAGCGAGCCGCCGAAAGTCACCCGAATTCGATCCACGTGCATCAGACCTTCGTTCGAATCACGGCGGAAACGTACCCGAGCCGAGCGCTTGAAATCGCTCGGCTCGGCGTCGAACGCTTTTCACAACGAGCGCAGGCGTGGGTTTCACTCGCCCGCGTCCTCCAACAGCTGGACGCAGATGAAGAAGCCCTCGGCGCAGCCGAGCAGGCCATCGCAGTGGAGCCAGAAAACGACCTTGGGCATCTCGAAACAGCGGACGTTCTTTTGAAGATGGGACGCCTCGATGCCGCGCGACAGGTCCTCAAGGCGAGGACAAAGACCCACGAAGACTCGGCCAGCCTGTGGCGCAGGCTCGCCGAACTGGTCGGTGTTCACAACCCAGAGGTCGCGTCCCACGCGATCGTCCGAGCCATCGAGCTCTCCCCAGACCATGTGGACACGTGGATTTCAGCGGCCCACGTCTACACTGCCCTCGGCGATCGAGACGAGGCGCAGTCGGCGTTCGCACGCCTTCAAGCGCACTCGGACTTCTATGCGTGGCAGCAAATCGCGTGGCTTTCGTTCGTGGCAGAGTTCGACAACATCGATGCCGGCTACGCCCTCGGCCGCGCCCGGAAGCTCGCGTTCAGAGTAAAGCACGATGTGATCCTCGACGTGATCGCCCTTGGCCACGCAGGCAAATGGAAAGAGGTGACCGAGGCAATGGAACCGGCCTTTGCCAACGGATGGCTCAACTGCGAGTATCTGTGCTTCTACGCCGTCGCGCACGCACACCTCGGTCATGCAGATGTCGTGCGCGACATCGTCCGAGGTCGCCGCATCGGCACGCGTCGCGCTCGATTGTGCCTGGATGGCGCCTGCCTTGCGCGTATTCGCGTCGAAAACGCGCTTGCCCACTGCACGAAAGACCCGCCGAAACACTGACGCGCACGGAGCTCTATTCTTGAACACCGCACCCTATTCTTGACCACCGCACCCTATTCTTGAACACCGCACCCTATTCTTGACCACCGCACCCTATTCTTGACCGCCCTAACCTTCACCGCCGCACCCTAACCTTGACCGCCGCACGCTAACCTTGACGGCCGCACCTTGGTCCTTGAACACCTAGCTTTGAGCCCGGCAGCTCACTTTTCCAACAACCGGGGAGACTTGAGATGGTCGCCAGAACGCTCGCGTTTCCCCGAGCCGGAGTGGTAGGTTTCGGTATGGCTCGCGCTCTACTTCTCGTCCTCGCAGTGGGCTGCAGCGGCGAGAGCACTCCGGTGACCGAAGTGCGGGCGACCGAGCCGGAGCCGTCGGTGGAGTCGTTTGCGGCGGAGGAAGAGTCGATCTACGACCCGCTAGGGGATCTTCGCGAATCCACCGAGAGCGTCGTCGGCCTGGTGCTTCCTCGGGGCCTCGAGCCCGAAGAAGGCGTCGACCGAGAGCGCCGTCACGTGTACTTCAGCCAGGTCCCGGTCGGCACCCTCCAGCGCTATTTCGAACGCCGACTGATCACCGGAAACGTCCAGGAGTCGGGCCACCGGATCACGTTTCGAAATGCGGTACCACGCGAAGCTCGAGGTGCGGTGGTTCGAATCGACCTCACCCTTCGGCCCTCCTCGCGCGGCGGCACCCGGGTCGATATTCAGGAGGCGCCCGCCCCCGCTGCCGCCGCGGAGCAGATTAGTGCCCGAGAGATCCGAGAGCGGCAGCTCGAGGCGGCTTCCATGTGGGACTGAGGTCCGCTCCAACGCGTCGCTCCCGGGCCCTCAGGACCCGTCTCCCGTAGCCATGTAGTCGTGGCCGATACGCTCGGTACTGATGACCACGTCGTTGATGTAGATGCCGCCTTCGACCCCGGATGCGTCCCAGCGGCTACTCCACTCCGCCAGGTTGTCCATCAGCGTGAAGAAATTCATGCCGGGCTTTGCGGCGGTAACCAGCGAGCTCGTGGTCGAGGGACGGTCCACGCGCTGGTCGATGTCCTCGATCGGATTCGGGCAAAATTGCTCGACCCCATCGAACCACACCTGAAACTCTCCGTCGTTGGCCGTATCGGTGCTCGACAGTCGAAAGTGCCACTCGAAGGTATGCCAGCCCTGTCCCGGCCGGGTCAGGAGGTCGCGGGATGCGTGGTCGAACTCCCAGGCACCGCCACCCACCGAATCCCAGTGCCCGTCGAAGACGACGTGATGGCCCCGGCGGTCGCTTCCGCTCACATACCAGTTGGTGCTCGTCCGGGGCCCACCCGCACATCCCCGATCATCGGTATTGAGGTTCTCCCCAAACGTCAGGCCGTTGCGGATGCCCCATCGAGGCAAGCCGCTACCCCAGTTCCAAACGATGTAATACGAGTCCGGTCGCCGCTCGGTCCACCCCGAACCCGCAAGGCCGGTGTTCTGCCAGAGGCGACCCCACTTCCAGAAGGGGAGCGCGACGCCGTCCCGCCCCGCGCGAAATCCGTCGGGAAGACGCATGTTGTATCGGATGTAGAGGTCCGCATACCCAGTCGAACGATCGCCGGTGAGATGCTTGCCCAGACTCGTGGCGGCGGCCGTTCCTCCGGCCGGCCACTCGAACTTCATGGCGACCGAGCCGCCCACCCCGGCGCCCTCGACGCCGCGAATCGTGCCCTGATTGGTCCTTACCCCGTCCCATCCAGTTGGAACGTCATCAAAGTTCCATAGCCCTCCACCGCTTCGCTGATAGTCCCCGTCCTGAGCAAAGTTGGTCTCGAAGACGATGCCGCTCGGTCTAGGCGCCGCGTCTACGGGAGCGTCGCGCCGGGCGTCCTGCGCCGCGTCCTCGGGAAGCTCCGCATCCGGAAGAGAAACCGAACCGTCGGCCCTCGAAGACCCGTCGGAAGACGGCTGCTCGAGAGGCCTGTCTTGGGTCGCATCGACCGCCCTGCCGATGACCTTTCCACAGCCGATGGAGGCAACGCTCCACGCAACCACCAGGACGCCAACATGACAACGCATACTCACTGAGTGCGGGCGGCCGGGGCCGATTATGTCCCCCATCGTCCGCAAACTGTAAGCATCTGTATTCAATAGTGTTTTTACGTACGCAAACGTCGCGCTCAGGGGGAGGTACACGCATCGTCCCCTCACCGCGAAACCCAGCTCGAGTTCTTCTCGTTGTCGACGCGTCGACCGCACGGGATCATGACCTCACGGGGAAGACCTCGGGCACGTCGTCGGCGCTCTTCTTCCGATCGGCGAGGAACCACGTTCTGCTCGGCGCCCGGGCACAAGCCGCGCGCCTTCGCTACCAGTTCCTCTGGGGAATCTGCCAGCCGCACCCCTGGTTGACGGTGCGTGTCGCGTCGGCGTAATCCCCGGGAATGCGTCCGTCTGCCGGCGTGAAGGTGGAACCAACGACGCCATCTTTCGTGCACTGGCATTCCGTCGAGCCTTCGGATTCGGTGCACACCACTTCGTAGCTCGCGCCTCCGGGACAGCCATCTGCCTGGTAGTTCATGCCCGGCGTTCCGGAAAGCCCGTACACCGTGCACGCCTCCGCTGCTTCTTCGGAGCTGCCGCATCCGGTCGCGTACGCGATCGCAAATCCGGCCACCAGAGCGAGGGTGAGTCTGTTCATATCCGTCTCCTTCTTGTCGTTCCAACAAAAGGCTCGAGCGATACCGCGCTGGCGTCAGTTGCGGTCGACTCTACGGACGCGCCCGTCCGGATCAAGAAACAAATCTCCCCCTGACCTTCCGAAGCGACCACCGCCCGCGCGCTCAACACCAGTCCGAACGGTGGACTTCCTGACACCTTCGAATATTCAAACGCGTGGCTCAAACGCCGCCGCGCTCGCGGAGAATCTGCTCTACTGCGGCCCGCGCCGGCCCCGTCTCGTGGGCCGCAGCGCGGCGAAGTAGGTTACCGACATCCTGGTGGTCATTCTGGGCGAGGTGGCGAGCCGCCACCTGGCGTTCGTCTTTATCGCCATGGCGAAGCACATCGATCAGAAGCTCCGCCGCGTCGATGCTCACCACCTTGCCGATCGATTCTAGCGCCGCCATCCGCACCTGAGGCTCCGAAGCCCCACGATAGATCCGAGCCAACGGGTCAAACGCGTGGCCGAAGTGCAAGGCGGACACCGCCTGAAGTGCCTCGCTCCGGACCTGCTGGTCGGTGTCTTGAAGGCCCTTCGCGACCAAGATGAACGAGCGCTTGAAGAACAGCTGCCGGGTGGCCGCCAACACCGCCGCCCGAACCATGGGGCTCTCGCTATCGATCATCTTTTCGAGGGGCCCGAGCGATGCATAGATTTCCACGCGCCCGAGCAGCTTCGCAAGACGCGCCTGCTCCTGCGGGGGCATCGGCACGGTCTGCGACTGGAGCTGATGAAGACGGCAGAGAAGCGCGCGTCGGCGCGTAAAGTCGGGCCACTTATCGTCCTGGATGACCTCGATCATCGTCTCCGCGGCGTCGCCCTTCTGCTCCCACTCGATGACGTCGAGCCGCCAGATCTCCGGATACGCGGTTTCCATCCGAAGGTAATCGGGGAACTCCGACATCTGACCGTCTTCGTCCGGCACCGCGCCGAGTCGATGGGCCAACGTGGCGTAGCGCTCGCGACGCTTGTCGGGAAGCTGAAGGGTCGAAAGCGCACCGAAGATCTCTCGCATCTTCGAAAACGCACCGAGCTCGTTGAACGCATCGATCGCCGCAGTAAACGCGTTCTCTGCGAGCTCCACCGATGCCCCCTCCTGCATCATCTTCTGTGCGGCCGCGGCGTGGGTCTCCGCCGCGCGAAAGCGGTAGTGGCGCTCCCAGGGCATGTTGTGACGACGCGCAAACTCGGCGGCCTCACGAAACAAGGTCGCCGCCGCGTGAAGCTCGCCTTCACGAAGCGCAAGCTCCTGGAAGTCCTCGAAGTACTGGAGCACGTAGTACTTGAGGTTGTCTTCCTGCAGGATGCGAATGCAGTTCAGATAGCCTTCGGCCAGGTTCTCGAACGCGCCCTCCTTGCCCAAGGTGAGAAGCACCTGAAAGCAATCGAAGGCTCGCTCCCGCAGCCCCTGGGTCTCGTAACCGTCGGCGGCAGCTTCAAGAAGGTGCATGCTCTGCACCTTGGCACGCCGCGCCGCCGCCCGGTCGCCAAGCCGCTCGCACGCCCGACCGAGATTGAAGTGGACGAGCCCCAGCGTGTAGAGCTGATCGCGAAGCGCTGGATCATCGGCCAACCGCTCCCAGAGCACCCGGGCCCCACGGTCGTCCTTCTCCATCTCGAGCTGGATCGCGGCATGGCCGAGCCACTCCGCCGCGGCAAACTGCTTGGCGGCTTCCCGATGGTTGCCCGCGGCTACCGCGCATCGAGCGAGGTCGAGCGGCTCGTCCTGCGAAATGCGCCACGCGGCTTCGGACTGACCGAGGAACAAGTGAATCGTGGCAACCGCGCGCGTGAGGCCCTGCCCCTGAAACGCTTGGCCAAGCATCTGGAGATAGCCGGCAAAGGTGTCGTCGGGAAGGTGCGCCCGATCGAGGAGCGCCCAGAGGTAGCGGGCCGCATCCGAAAACCGGCGCTCGCTGAGGGCGCGGCTGGCGCGGCGTTGGGTTTCTCGCTGGTCGACGGTGGCCACGGCTACTCGATCCAGGACCGACGCCCGACGAAGGAATCCCGGCCGTCGCTCTCCGCCGGGTTGGGTGCTGCGTCCTCTTCGTCCTTGGCGACATCTTCGACGATCGCCAGGGCTCGCTGCGCCCGCTCGTCCTTTTTGCGAAGCGCCGCTTCGTCGACCACCTGCACGGTGTGAAGACGGTGGAGATAGTCGAGGGTGAGCTCGCCCTGGGAAGGCAGCATGAACACGCCGTAGAGCCGCGCAAGGGTGCGAAGCCGCTCCACCGTATCGAGGGGCACGTGGCATTCGGCGTGGGTGATGATGTAGAGGATCGGCGTCCGCCGCTCTCGCCGCGCGAGGCGCTGGATCTCGTTCGCGAGCATGCCAAACACCTTGGCGTAGTTTCGGCCGCGTTCGCCACGAAAGCAGAGCACGTAGGGCACGCTGATTCCGCCGTGTTCGCTCCGGCCGGGGCGGGCGTGCATTACTTCGTAGAGCCGCGAGTCGAAGAAGCGAAGATAAACGTCTTCGCCGCGCAGCATTAGCTTCTTGACGAGGGTCAGGGCGAGGCCGCGGGCAAACACCGAACGCTGCCCGCGCATCGACGCGCTCGCATCGACACAGATGTAGTGGAGGCGCCGGTCTTCATCGTGTTGCTTTTCGTGAGCGTAGTAAAAGAGCTCGTTTTCGACGTAGCGCTTATCGAAGAGGTCGGTATCGAAGGCGAGCTCGGAAAGCACCAGCGAGTCGATCGACCCGCGCCGCTCCACGCCCGAATAGCCATCCACAGCGAAGGTTTGCTGACCGCTCGCCCGCTTCGTCTCGAGGACGCTCGGCAGGAGATCGAGCGAGAAGTTCACGACATCGTTCGCTTCCGGGCTCTGAAACACATTGAGGAGGTCGAGCATATTGAGGGCGTTGGCGGCGCCCGCCTCGACGCCGAACATGCCGAGGAGCCGAAGGGTGTCGAGATCCACCTGCTCCACCGCGATGATCAACCGAAGCCGATACGCGGCGACAAAGCGAAGAAACCGAATGTCGTCTTCGCGCGGCCCGGACAGAAACAGCTGCGGCAGTGACGGTTCGAGGTCTCGATACACCTCTGGATCGAGCGGAAGCACAGGCACCTGAGGCTGACGACCAGGACCGCGGAACTGCTCGTAGATCGGCCCGAGGATGCGAAGGAGGAGGACCGCCATGAGGTCGTCGCTGAGCCGCCATGCCCGGGCCTTCTCCATCACTTCGGTCTGACCGATCTCGCGGATCGTTTCCGCCCACGCTTCCAGCGCCTCCGTGTCTTCGCCGGAGAGGCGAAACGAACCTGGGCGGGCACCGATGGGGATCGTGTCCGGATCGATCACCGCCATCATTCCCACGTCGTGAGCCGCCCAGAACGGAACGTAGAGCCCCACCCGACCGAGCGCATTTCGCCACTGCGCCGCGCGAAGCGACACCATCGGGTTTTCGTTTCGCGCAACCGACAGCCCAAGGCCACCGATATCGCGACCGATCTCTGAATCGGCGAGGTGAGGACTCAGCGGCATCCGAGGCTACTGAGCAAACTTTCCACTTTGAAACACATGCCCGAGGAGCTGGTCGACGCGGCCGATCGCCTCCTGTGCGGGCTGGGTGCCCATCGCCTGGAGCGCCGCCTTGATCTCGTTGAGCGCCTTCAAATGACTGAAGAGCTGGATGTCGCTCATCGGTCGATCGGAGGTCAGGAGATCGCGGATTCGATTGATCTCTTCGATCAGCGCGTCCATACCCACGTCCGCCGCGCCAAAGCGGCGCGCTTCGGGGTGGTCCCGATACCAGGCCTCGAGGACCGGCCCCACTACGCCTTCGAGAATCTCGGCCTGGTCGAGGTTGTTCCACACGTGGCGAAGCACGAAGAAGTCGCTCGCGTCGGCGGTCGGGCGGCCGTCGAGAAACGCGCTTGCCGCAAAGAGCTTGAGGAGCTTGATCGCTCGCCGGTCGCTGAGGGACACCCCTTCGCTTCGAATCTGGAACACCAAACCTTTGTAGGCCGAGAGGAACTCCTCGCTGAAGCGCATCCGCGGAGCGAACGTCTGGTGGGTCTGGTGGAGGTCCTGGGCGGCGAGCACCGGCTGGATCTTGTCGTAGCTCCCGTCGATCTTGCTCACTTCGTGATCGATGCCCTTCAGCAGCAGATCGTGAAAGTGATAAGAGTCGAGGTTATCGCTGTGAACTCGAAGCAGGAAGCGGTCGAACACCGCCATGAGGTCTTCGTCGTTCGGCACCTCGTTGGACGCGCCAAACGCGCTGATCAGCGGTACCCGGTAGGTCTTGCCGCCCACGGTGTAGATTCGTTCGTTGAGCACGCTGAGGAGCGAGTTCAGGATTGCGCTATTGGCCTTGAACACCTCGTCGAGAAAGGCGATCTCTGCCTGCGGGAGCATTCCCTCCATGCGGCGCTCGTACTGGCCTTCGCGAAACTTCTGAATGTCGATGGGGCCGAAAAGCTCGTTCGGTTCGGTAAACCGAGTGAGCAAGTATTCGAAATAGCGGGCCTGCACCAGCTTTGAAAACATGCGCACCAGGGCGCTCTTCGCGGTCCCCGGCGGGCCGACCAATACCATGTGTTCGCCGGCGATCGCGGCGACCATCATCAGCCGGACCACCTCGGACTTTCCGAGGAACGTCGACTCCAACTTGCGCGCAGCGGCCTGAAGCCGCTGGGCCACTACCGGACCCTGAGCACTCACAGGTGCACCTCCAAGGATTCACTCTCGTGGTCGAGGCGGGGCGGGGTCGCCCGATCCACGAGCTCGACCATCATCTTGATTGCCTCTCGCTTCAGACTCCCGTCGAGCTCCGCCGCCCGCTTGCGCAACAGCGCGAGGTCGTCGGGGTCGAGGTCGAGAAGCGAGGAAAGATCATCGGGAGCGCCCACCATCGCGGGGAGCACCGCCATGAACAGCGCCGCGCCGTCCGAATCGACCGGGCCGAAGGCAGCAGCCTGGCCCGCACGGCCATCCAGTGTCGCGATCACGTGCATCTCATACATCAGCGCCAACGGATAATAGAGGAGCGAAGGCGGAGGGTTTTGCTGAGCGAGGGCATGAAACGCCTCTCCCAGAGCCCGCGCCACCGCAGGGCCCTGCGCGACCAGCGCGCGGGCGAGGCCGTTTCGTACCACGTCGTCGCTCAGCACCGCGAGGGACGCGAGGCCGAACCTGAGATCGCGAACCACGTCGACTTCGAGCAGTTCGGTCACCGGTGAGCGGCTGAGAAGCTGACGAAGTCGGCTCGTCAGTTCGACCTCCTGGTCGAGCACCTGCCAGAGGTGGAGGATCTCCGTTCGCTTGGTGGTGATGTCGACCCAGCGAGGCTTGGTGAAGAATCCCTCCGGCACCGGGCGCCCGAGGTACTGGTGAGTGAACGCCCAGTTGTGGGCGGTCACGTCCTCCCGGCGGAGAATGAGAAAGCGCTCGAGGAACGCATGCCGGGACAGAGCTTCCCCGCGGGTCTGAGGCACGTTTGCCGCCTCGATAAACCAATCGGCGTATTCGATCATCTTGTTGCGGGCCCCGCGACTGCCCCAACGGTCGAGCAGCGGGTCGGTGGCCGCGGCGAGGTTGTGGGCGGCCATCGCGATCGCCGCGAGGCCGCGCTCGGGAAACGTCAGGGCACGAAGGGGCGCGAGGAGCGACGCGCCTTCGTGGATCTGATCGTAGATCTGTCGGTCGAGATCGGGATCGGAAGTCGAGGCAAAGGAGAAGTGCTCGAGCATGCCCGGCGTGAGCGGACGGCCCGTGACCACCGGGCCGCCCAACAGGGTGGGTGCCAAAAAGCTCGTCGCGAACTCTTCGTAGCGCAGCTGAATCTTTTGGGCACTCATGGTTCGGACTCGGAGTTTTCCGCCTTCTTTCCAGGGACTCCGAACAAGGGAAAGCGCCGAGGCGTGTCGTATTGGAGAAGCGGAAGCGGAGGTTCGTGGTTGTCGGGTCGATCCGCGCTCACCGGCACCGCCGACACATCCCGAAGGGCACGGCGCGAGATCGGGCCGAACGCCGACGCGGGCACGACCCGAGGCGGTGCGCCAGGCTCGAAGTACACGTGGCCGTCGCCGCGGTCGCTCACCAGATCATTGAGCACCGCTGGCGCCACCGCCGGCACCAGCGTGAGGCCCGCCGGCACATAGATGCGCGGCGCCACTTCGGTGTAGTACACACCGAGCGGTACGCCTTCGATCCCGGTCCGGTCGACGAGGTAGATCCGATCCTCGGCGACCGCCATCTGCAGCGCCGACAAGGTATTGGGCGGGAGGGTGTAAAGGAGTCGGGAAAGCCACTCGCGCTGGGTCACCGCCACGACGGCGGACACCACGGAGCGCCACGGTTCGATGCTCGGCGCGAGCCGAAGCGGCAGCGACAGATTCAGGTTGGCGGTGACTTCGCTCGTCCCGATCTCCTGGAGGTCCTTTTCGAGCGCCATCGCGGTTCGTACGAGCGAGCGGACCGGGGCAAATGGAGGGAGCGGGTTGATCATCTCCACTCGACCGTCTCCTCGAAACAGGTAGAGCGTCCCTGCGCTGAACATGCTCGAACACGATTCGAGAGAGATGGGGTGGCTGTGATTGATCTCCACGCCGAAGGTGTCGCCGAGCGGTTCGAAGACATGGACCCCGGGGATCGAGAGCATCAGCGACACGACCCGCTCCGGCACCTCGGCCATATCGAAGACGTAGAGTCGTCGGGGCGCATCGTCGAAGGCGGATTCGCTCGGCCATTCGGCCATCGCGGCCCGTGCCGGCACCTGCCAGCGGAAGAGATAAGAAATGAGGGCGCCGCCGAGACCCACCTCCGCCGTCGCGAAGAGCCGAGTGGGGATACGACGCTCGGTGGGCGGCGTTCGGTAGGGGGTGAGCTTGAGGACCAGGTCGGCGAAGTCGATCTCTCGCTCGTAGCCGTAGGCCTGATGAAAGGTATCGTGGTAGAGCATGACGTCGGCGCTCTCGTCGACGAGCTGCTGCACGTCGTATCCCAGTGGGGATGCCGCGTCTCGATACTTGACGTAGTGGCGCGACGTGCCCGTGAACACGAGTCCTCCGGCGAGCTTCGCGACCCCGGCCACCCGGTCCATCCGGTAGCTCGACTCGGCCTGCATGCTGAGGAGGATCTCTCGGGTCTTGAGCGGCGTGACCACCCGGCGGATCTCGAGCGACGGGAGGAGCTCGTCGAGCGAACCCTCGTCCCCGTAGGCGCGGAGGAACGCCACGAGCCGGTCGATCGAGGGGAACAGGACAAGCCCTTTTTGGCCCAGCACAACCCCTCGGGCGTCCGGTGAGACACCCGGAGTACGAAACCGCGTCTGGTGCAGGGCAGCTCGTTCAAGCACGGGGAGGCGAGTATTGTGCAACCGGCGGTCAGGATCGACCACAGATCCACGCAGACTCGCCGAATTCTTGAGAATAAATCGCGAGGGCGCCTTTCCTTCGAAGCGGCTATGGTTTCCGTCCATGGGACCGAGAAGCTCGGTTGGGGATGTTCCCGCGGCATGGTTGCGCGCTACCGGTTGGATTGGCGCATGTTTCATGGCGACCCTTGGACTGGCATCGTTGGCGGTGGCCCAGGCGCCGACCGAGACCGAAGAGGTGGCTTCCGCCGAACGGACCCCCGATCTTGAGACGCGGCTTCGCGAGCTGAGCAGTGCCCCCGACGCGCAACGGGTGGAGCGGCTTCTCAGCCAGGCGCGGAGGGCCCTCACCGTAGCCACTGAACGACGCCAGGCCGGATCGCCAGGGGGCGCCGCCCGGGCTCAACGCATCGCCCGGGCCGCGATCCACCTTGCCGAACGCCGCCTGGCGCTCTTCCGCGAGCGAGAGGCCCTCGCAGCCGCGCACCGACGCCGGCGGGAGATCCGCCTTCTCCTCGAAGATGCTCGGCGAGCCCTCGAAGCGGCAGCCGAACCTGCCCCAAGAAACGAAGAATCCAATGCGGGGTCGTAACCGCATCGCTCGCCGTCGAAGGCTAGCAGCAGGCTGTTGCAAAACTCCGCGGGACGGCACCGCTCGCACCCGCGACCGGCCTTCGGCCTGCCTCCTCAAAATAACTCGGTTATTCCTCGTCGGCTCGCGGGCGCGACCGGCACCGTCGCGAAGCTGGATCCACCCA
>JBCCZL010000109.1:0-20086 GCA_039187775.1 Myxococcota bacterium | reverse complement strand
TCCCCTGAAAAAATACGAAAATTGCATGCTTTGACAGAGGACATAGTGCACGATAAATAAGAGTGGATGTATACTGGGGCATTTCTCCATTTGGCACTTTTCGCTAATCTCATCTGTGCCGAAGCAATAGGCTCCTCCATGCTCTGGCTTTGGTTGATCACATGTCCGTGTTCTTGTTCTTCTTCCGTTTCCACAGGGTGCCGTGGCGGATACGAATCGATACATAACCGAGCTCAGCCACTCCGCCTGCGTGCTACCGGCCGCTGTCCGGAGCGACGATGCCCAACAGTTCAGCGGGTATCCCAAGCATCGTCAAAATTCGGGTGGGCTCTATCTCACCAGCGATATCATCGAGAGGTGGCGCATAGTCGGAGGTGCGCCTCGGATATTCGTAGATTCCGACATCCTCGCCGTCTTGAACCACCCAGCATGAGAACGCGGCCCCTCCTTGATGGGAGCTCAGCAGCATCGCTCGCCCACCTGCCTGCTCACTAAGGTGGCTGAAGAAGCTCGCCGCGCTGCCCGAATCGCTGTAGACCACACAGCCAGTCGCCGTCTCGACGATGTGCAGTGGGCCGCTGGTGGGTGGGGACTCGAACCCAAGGTGTCTGGCAGCACTCTCCCGAGTCGTGCCGGGCAGAAAGCAGAGGCTCGGATTCGCAACATGCGCAGCCTGCCCTTCATCAACGACTGCCGGGCCGAGGATGCCGAAATCTCCAGCTATCTCAGCGGGAGACTTGCCGGAGTCAGCGACCCGCCTGCCGCCTTCGTAGATCCAACCGACCTCGTTGTCTTCTGTGAATCTGAGCAGAAAGAAGCGGCACGGTATGTCGGCAGATAGCGCTTCCGCGATCGTCTCATCTACGCCTTCGGAGCCCACCTCGAAAGACATCAGCGCTGAGCCGCTCGCTTTTTGCTGGATCTTCCACGCAGGAGCGTAGTCGGGCGTGGGTCCGTGTGAGTCACGAAAAGCAACAAGCGCCCGTTCGGCGAGATCAGGTACATCGAGCGGCGCTAGTATGGCCCAAACGGGCAGTTCAGCTTCGAGCGTCGTCAAAACAGTCCTCGTCTAGGAGACTCCGGGTCCGGCGGGACACGCCTGCCGAACTGGACAATCGTAGCCTCGCTCGAGCCGCCCTCGGGTCAGTTGCACATTACCACGGGTGCCGGGTCTCCCACGTTGACCACGGCGAACTCCACGCCCATCGGGCACATGGGAATGACGGTGAACACTTCGATGTCGCCTACGGTTTCTTCGGTCATTGGGTCGTAGTCCAGGTCACCGGAGGTTCCCTGAATGTCGACCGACATCTCTGAGCGGAAGGCGGCCTTGACGATATCCCAGCTGGTCCCCCGGATTTCGACCGACTGGCCCGAGCTCAGCCGGCGCATCCCCTGACCGATCCCGATCGGGGTGACCCGACCCTCGCTGCGAAAGGCCGACCACGAGGCCCCGTAGCCCACCATCCAAGCGGCGTCGTACGCGTTCGAGGTGAACGTGAACTGGCGCACGTCCTCTCCCTGATACTCGGCCGCGTAGGCCGCGGCAAATGCGTCGTACTCAGGACCGGAGATGGGCGCCGGTCGCGTGCCGCGCACCCGAGCGAACGCCGAAACGTCGGACACGGACTCCAAGACCGTGGCGCCGCCGGCGGTGTCGGTGAGGAATATTCCCTTGTCGACAAGCCCGGGCAGCGAGGGCACGGAATTGAGAAAAGCAATGACGTCGTCGGTTTGGCCCACAAAGAGCACCTCTTCGACCATGGCCGAAGCGGCGGCGTTGATGGCGCTGTCTCGCTGGGTGGCGTTGTCGAACACCATCGTCGACACCACGGTGCCTCCGCCCATCTCGAACAGCTGGGTGAACTCGCTCTGGAGGCCCTCCCCGTAGGCGCCGGTCTCATTGATGAGCGCCACCATAGTGATGTTCCGGGCGCGCATGTCGTCCACGATCAGCCGTGCCTGCCCGGAGTCGGGAGCGGCCGTGCGCCAGAGCAGCCCGGGGTTTGCATCGGTCGGCATCTGATTGTCGATGGCGCGAAGCGTATTGCTGGTCGCCGAGGGTGAAATCACGAGCGCCTCGAGGTCGGTGTCTTGCAGGCTTCCGAATACGGCTTGGGTGTCGCTGGACGCGGCAGGTCCGATGATCGCCGGTACGCCGACCTGGCTCACGAGAAACTGTGCCATCTCCACCGCGGCTTCGGTCCGACTCAGCGAGTCGTACATGCCACTTTCCTGAATGTCGCAGAAGAGAATTCCAAAATCGCGACCCTCGAGCCCGCCGGCGTCGTTCAGCTGGCGGATCGCCAAGCGTGCCGCGCGCTCCCGAGCCACGTGGTTGGCGACCGAACGGTCCATCAGGTTCCCGATGACGTAGTCGTTGGTGGGTCCGTCGAGAAGCAAACGCTCGGGTAGGTTGGCGCGGGACGGCGTGCTCATGACGCCTCGACAGCGCTCGGGCAGCTCGAGGAGCTGGCACATGCCATCGGCCCCGCAGACCGACCCCACACCCATCTCATCCCGACATTGCACGTTGGTCGTGCAGCCGTCCGCGTCGACCACGCAGTACCCTTCCGCACCGCACATCGAACCGGCTCCGTACGCAGAACAGTCGGAGTTGGCGCTGCATTCGGTGCGGTCGAAGTTCGCAAGACTGCAGCCGGCGACGGCGAGCACGAGTACGAACAAAGCTCCGATTCGCAACAAGGTCATACGTGGCGTCCCTCGTGACGTCATGGTGGCATACGGGTCGCCCTCCAAGCTCGGCCTTTTTGATCGAGGGCCCAGGACGGGCGTGGCGCCATGGGTGGCTCGAGTGCCGCGATCGTTCGCGAGCTTACAGCGACGGTACTGTGATTTGACCGTGATGCTCCCACGAGGCGCGCTTTCTTAGATGTGAGGGCCCATACAGCGGCGTCGCGGAGGATAGCGAGAAGGAGAGAGATTTCAGGCGTCCACAAGACTGAACGCAGCAGCGGTGTCTCCGTTGGGGGTGTCTCGCGATGTCCCAACGATTGATCGGGCGCGTTGGCAAATGCTAGCGTAGTTAGTTGCCGGGGGGGCTTGGAGTTGTCGACATGGGAACGAAAAGCCAATCGGTGGAACAGCGCCCGGTGGTCGGACCCTCGCTCCGCAACCTTCCTCACGGCTCGCGTTTTGGTCGCTACTCCATCCGGCGCCTTGTCGGAGTTGGCGGGATGGCGGAGGTCTACGAAGCCGAACACCTAGGCCTGCATAAGCGGGTAGCGCTCAAGGTCCTCCTCCCGGGCTACTGCGAACGGTCCGATCTGCGCATGCGGTTCCTCCGCGAAGGCCAGGCCGCGGCCCGGATTCAGCACGCCCACGTGGTCGACATTAGCGATGTTGGATCGGAGCGCGGCGTTCCATATTTGGTGATGGAGTTCCTCGATGGCGAGACGGTCGAGGAGCTTCTCAGGCGGGAGGGTCGGCTCGAGGTCGAAGAAGCGGTCAAACTGCTTCTTCCCGTCGTCTCAGCACTCTCGGCGGCGCACGACGCGGGTGTCATCCACCGCGACCTCAAGCCGGAGAACATCGTTCTTGCATCGCAGGGCCGACGCATGCGCCCCAAGGTCCTCGACTTTGGGGTGTCCCGACTGCTGACCGCACCGAGCCGGACCACCATGGAGAGTTCCGTTCTCGGCACGCCCCACTACATGTCGCCGGAGCAGGCGCGCGGAGAACCCGTCGACGAAGCGACCGACCAGTATTCGCTCGCCGTGATGCTGTATGAAGCCACGACGGGTCGCCTTCCTCGGGATCGCCCCAGTGTGCTGGAGCTTCTTCAGGCGGTAGGTCACGAAGGCTTTCCCCCGCCCCGTGAGGTGCGCCCGGATCTTCCCACGGCCTTCGAGGAAATGATCATGCGGGCCATGCATCCCGAACCAGACCACCGGTTCGAGTCCATGCGCGCCTTTGGTGCGGCGCTGGTCAATTTTGCGACCGCCCGGGCCCGGGAGTATTGGTCCACGGAGTTTGCTTCGGATTTTCCTCGCGGCTCTGGGGTTCGAACCAAGAGCACCCCGAAGTATCCGCCCGACGCGCCGACGCTTGCCCGAGAAAATCCCGGCGCCGCCAATCTCGAGCCCTCAGGTCCACCGACCGTGCCGAAACCGGTGACGCCTCTCGAGCCGGCGGGTACCTCGAGTGGTCGGACCTCTCAGCCGCCGTCGACCCCGGTCGGTGTCCTTCCGTCGTCGGCGCCCCTGGAAACGACCGTGCCGCCTCTCGAAGAAAAGAAACGAGCGCCTGTCGCATGGATAGGCCTCGCCGTATTCGCTTTCCTCACGGTGGCCGCGGTGGTCGTGGCCTTCGCGGTGAGCAGCGGTGACCCGCAGCCCGCGACTCCGCCCCCGGAGGACTTTCGGGTCCGGATTCAGGCGTCTCCGCCCGCCGCCCAAATTCTCGTGGACGGGGAACGAGTCGGCGAGGGCAGCCTTGAGCAGAGCTACCCGCTGGACGGGACCATTCATCAGGTGGTGGTCCAGGCGGAAGGCTATGTCGAGCGCCGCTTCACGTTCCGCGACGCTCCGCCGCTCGAGGAGGTCATCCTGGAGCCGGTCGCGGCACCGGTAGCTGACGAGCCGGTGGCCGAGCCAGGCGACGAGCCGCCCACGACACGCGAACGGCGTGCGTCCCGTGGCGATCGTGAGAGGCGACGCGACGTCCGCTCGATGCGGGCCGGGCGTGCCCGGGACCCTCGCGAGTCATCGGCACGCAGCGAGGCAGCTGCGACTACCGCGCCGGTCAACGCCGAGCCGGCGTTGGCTGCTGCAATGGTCGAAGATACGGCGCCAGCGACTCCTCCGTCGATGGAGTCGAGCACAATGGACTGGACGTTGATGTCCAGTCGCACGGACAATCGCGATCCCTGGGCCCAATGACGGTACGTTTTTTGACCCTCGCCCTGACCGCGATTCTGTTGACCATGACACCTGGGCTTGCTCTAGCCCAGGCCGAGGAGGAGGCCCAGTCCGACGATGAGCGGGCGCGGGAGCTCTACCTTCGCGGCGACCGCCTCTACGCCGAGGGTCTGTATGAAGAAGCGGTGGCCGCGTTTGACGAAGCCCACGCGCTGACCGGGCGGCCGCTTCTTCTGTTTAACCTGGCCAACGCTCATGAGCGCCTGGGCAACCTGGAGGAGGCGATCTCGCTCCTGCGTCGCTATGCGCCGGACGCGCCGGAATATGAACACGACACGATCGCCCGGCGAATCCGAAACCTCGAGAGACGGATCGAAGAGGCAGGCGCCAACGAAATTGGTGGACCCGACCTTTCGACCGAGCAAGACATCAACGCCATCGAAGACAGTCTCACCCGCGCACCGCCTCCTGCGGAGTCCGAGCAAGAATCCTCCGGGGTTTCCATTCCCGGCGTCGTGTTTCTGTCCGTGGGAATCGCTGCGCTGGTCGCCGGAGGGATCTTTGGGGGTCTAGCGCTGGGCAAAGGATCGGATCTCGACGACGAGTGCCTCGGTCAGGTCTGCTCCGAAGCCAGCCGCGGCCTGGTCGACGACCAACAGACATTCGCTTTGGTGGCCGACATCGGGTTCATCGTCGGGGGCATTGGCAGCCTTGTCGGGCTCGGCTTTCTGGTTTTCGACTAGAGTCTAGAAGACAGCGCTGGAAGACCGAGCGCCGGAAGACCGAGCGCTGGAAGACCGAGCGCCGAAACGCGGTTCCCATGGTCGCGTAGACCGAGCGCGTCTTTGGTCCTGTGCTGCATCGAGCGGCGCAGCGCATTTGTGAACGCCTGCACGAATGCGGCGCAGGCCGTGCGGTCGAAGCTCAGCCGGCAACGCAATGCCCACCCCGGGTACAGATCCAGTAGCGAATCGGGACTTGCGGCAGCACGCGGCCAGATGAATCGACGGGTCGTTCATCCGCCGGCCGAGACACGACAGGCAGAATCCGGGCTTGCTGCAGGGAATCGGCAGAAGTGCTCGAGGCCGCAGCGCGAGCAATACGCATCGGGCGGAGCCGTGTTCGAGGCGTCCGCACTTGAGAAGCTGACCGAAAGCACTCCTCCTGAGGCTGACCGCAGCGCCCGGAGAGAACTCGCTGTGAACTCGCGTTCGGTCCGCATGAACGGCCGTTCTCATCTTGCCGGTACCGAACCTTCGGGGGGTGGGGGTGATCCGTCCGGAGTGATCCGTCTCCGGGGTGATCCGTCCGACCCACTCCCCTAAGCGGGCGAGCGAATTGGGGTGATCCGTCCGACCCACTCCCCTAAGCGGGCGAGCGAATTGCGTCCGCCACCCCCGCCACCAGTCCGCCGGGTGATACGCTGAACGCCTGAGGTGTCGTGGACCGAACGGTTCGTGCCTTTCCCAGGTGGTCGCACTGTCGCGATGCCAAAGAGAAAGCGGCGGTCATGCCAGCCGCCGTAGGCTCTTCCTCCAGACCGGTTCCTACCTCTTTGCAGGATGTACACTGCAGTCTGATGGGGGTGTTTACCTGCTCGACCCCGCAGCGCCCGAGATGGAGGCCGGCCGCCCTTCTGCCTGCGTTGGTACCAGTGAGAGCTTCGAACACCCCTCCGAGGGTGGGCACCCACATAGTACAGCGCGACGCATGATGTCGAGCGGCGAGCTGATTCGGGGATCGTGTTACCGCTTGCTTTCGGAGGTGTACGAACGCGCCGGTCATCGAAGCCGGCGGAAACGTCGCGTTGTGTTTCGTGAAGGGCAAGATGGTCCGTCTCCAATCTGGATCTCATCCGACCCGGTGACTGGCTCTATATCGTCAACGATCCGGGACGCACGCTGTTGGAACACACAGTGTGATGTTCCTGCGCTGGACCGACAAAGCACATGGCTACGGCAGCGTGATCTCTCATCCGGGATGGGGCGCACCCAGCACCGGTCGGGAGAGCACTTACGACCTCTCCATGACCTATCGAATCACTCGACCGACGGATTAGGGTCGATCAAACGTACGACCGCATCGACGCACTGGCGCAGGACCTTTACTTCGCTTTGGGTGATGTTCATCGGCGCCTTCAGTTCATGGAGGCGCTCGATGCGGTCAACGCGATGTTTCACGAGCCGAAACGGCAAGTTCGCCGCAAAGTCTCGAGCTTTGCAGCCGTGGGCTTGTCCAATCCGACAACAAACTCTGCAATCGTGTCGGCGCGAACCTCCGCATCATTCTCGAGTGTGCCAAACGTCATCAAGAGAAACTCATCGATATGTCTACAGGCGCGATCAAAGTCGTGCGCAACCCCGTGGAGCGCGTGCAGGTATGCGCGCGCGAGCTCCCGATGCGCAACGCCGGTGGCGTATCCATCGTCGTAGTGGAACTCATCTCGATGCTCACAGACATCGGACATCGCCTCGCCAGCGTCATCGTGTCCCAGGTCGTCCGCGTAGAGCAACCAGGTGTAGGCACGATGGGGGTGGGTCGCGCTGACATCGTATAGCGCGTGCACATCTCCGGCTCGTGCGAGCTCTGCACACTGGTCATCGTCCATATGTGCCGAACTACAGCACGTGGTCAGAAGCGGCTACCGGTTTCTGAGTTACGCTCTGGCCGCGTGGGCCACAGGAAGCGCAAATGCAAAAAGCAATCGTCCGACCGAACGTTGACGGTGTCGCTCGATTGGATCGTCATGATGGTTGGGGTCGCGGGATCCAGAACCTGTATTGCTGCTCGGCATGTACGCGCTACGCGACGAGCCCGTCTCGCTTTCCGTGAGTGGTGATCCGTGTGAGTGGTGATCCGTGCGACCCACTCCCCCAAGTGGGCGAGCGAATTGCGTCCGCCACGCCCGCCACCCGATACGCTGAACGCCAGAGGGGTCGTGGAGCGAACCAAGCGAATCGGCGAACTCGCCGCCACCCGCCAGGCGGCCGCCAGATGTTTATGCGTGTGCACCGCTGATTCCGCAGTGATTCCAGGCTACGAAATGTGCGCAACGCCCGGCACACCATTCGCTTTGGTGATGTGGCGTGACGGCCCCGCGCATGTCGAGTCCCGGCCGGATGGTTGCGCTCACGCGGCGGACGACCTTTCGAAAGGGCTTCCTTGGCCCGTGGGACCCGTGGGTGATGTGGGCGTGGCTCTATTGCTTGGCCCGAGGCCAGCAGGCGTTTGCGGTCGATGTGCACATGACGACGCTGGTGCCGTCGCACATGCACACCACCGTCACGCCGCACACCAAGGAGCTGTCGCGGTTCACGGAGAAGGTGCACGGGGAGTTCAGCTGCGCGCTGAACCAGCTGCTGCTGAAACGAGGGTACGACAAGCCTCGCCAGGTGTGGGATGGCCGGGAGTGCCACTGGACGCTGCTGGTGGACCCCCCGGCGCAGCTGAGCCGCCTGGTCTACGACTACACCAACAACGCCTCGGCAGGGCTGGTGGAGCGACCGGAGCAGATGCCGGGAGCGCAGGTGAGCTTCCGGGACTGGAAGGGCGGTCCGCGGATGATTCCCCGCTTCCCGCTCTACTTCGACCCCGCTCAGCACGAGCCGGAGCTCCCGCTTTCCATCACGCCTCCAGCGATGCTGTACCGGGATTTCGGGGGCCAGGTCGACAAGCTCGTCTACCACATGGAAAAGACGACGGAGACGGCGCTCTCGGCGATTGCCGCGGAGCGCCGCGGCCGCCCGGTCTTGGGCCCGAGCGCGGTGACGAAGCTCGACCCGTGGTCCGAGCCCTCGACGATGGCGGAGTCCGGAGGCGAGCGCATTCCGACGTTTCAGGTGGGCGCGAAAGGCCTGCTCGGCAAGTCGATGCACATCCAGTGCTGCGAGGAGGTCACCGCGTTTCGCAAAGACCACCGCGTCGCGCTCGGGACGTGGAGAGACGGGGACCGGGAGGTGGAGTTTCCGTACGGGACCTACCAGATGGCCGAGGTGTACGGGGCGAACTGCAAGTCGGCGCCGCCCGCCGGCGCGATTCTCCTGACCCCGGGCCCCACGCTCGACGACGTCAAAGCGGAGCTCGCGGCGCGGACCGAGGCCTTCACGATGGACGCGGCGCTCGCGGTCGTCGACGAAGCCAAGGCGGCCCTGAGCGAAGAGTCGGAGGCGATTGTCCGCTACGCCGAGCAGTGCGTCCCGCTTCCGGGTACCGGAAGACACGTGTCGGTCCCGGCAGCGGGAGCCCACCCGCCATCGAGCGACGCGTCTCAGACCGCCACGCCGACCTCAGCGCCGACCGAAGAGCGTCCCGACGAACTCGAAGTCCGCGGCCTTTCCGCGCCGCGCCGCCTCACCGGCCGGCATCCCCGACGCACTGTAACCCTCCGCAGGCGCCGCAGGCGCTCAAACAAAGGCGGCTCCGAACCCCCCTCTCAATGACAGAACCGTCTTCGAAGACGGGGCGCGGCTCGGCACTCGGCCCGGGCCGCGCATTCGTGCGTTCGGTGTCGGAAGAAGTGACTCAGAACGTGGACCGTTCCCGCACGAGGGAGATTGAGGCGGGCGAAAGTGGGTTCGATGCCACGTATCCGAGGCCGCCAACACCGCCACTAGGTCGCCACCTCGTCTCAGAAGCCAAGCGGGTCGGACGGATCTCCCGCCAGAGAAGCCAAGCGGGTCGGACGGATCTCCCGACGCCGGACGGATCTCCCGTCTCAGAAGCCAAGCGGGTCGGACGGAGCTCCCGGAGGGACGGACGGATCTCCCGGAGGGACGGATCTCCCGGATGAGACCATCAGAAGCCAAGCGGGTCGGACGGATCTCCCTGGATCTCCCGCCAGCTCTCCCCAAGCGGGTCGGACGGATCTCCCGGACGGAGCGACGACGGATCTCCCGCAGACGGATCTCCCGCAGACGGATCTCCCGCAAGTCGAGCCTTTACGTCGCAAGTCGATCCGGGGGGCGATCGCCAAAACCCAGATGTCAGATTCGTTGCACACGTTGCGTAGATCCAAGTCAGGAGGTTGTTAGATGACTCATCACATTGGACTTCGTTTGTCGGGTTGTGCAGCTGTGCTGCTTATGATGTCGGGCTGCGCATTCGACGTTCCTTCGGAGGAAAGCGCCACGTCGTCGGCACTTCGCGGGGTATACGAAATCTCCGTGTCGATCGAACCCGGCGGCGGCCCGGGCTTGTACGAAGACGAAAGCCCGCTTCCGCTTCGGTTTGCATCGATCCCGCCAAGGATCCGGTTCAACGCAGAATCATCGACTCGACTCGCGCCCACCGAAACCGGACGGTTCGCCTCGTCGCTGACCGTCCAGACGACCGGGGCGAGCGAGTGCGTGCAGCTGTTCGCCACCACTCGGACGGGCGAAACGACTCAAATCTCGTTCCCCATCGTGGACCGAGGAGCGCAGAACGATCCCTGCACCGGCAACGCCCTTGGAGACTCTGCGCTCGACCTGACCACCGAAGGCCCGGAACCGCTCGCGTGGATGCACACTTATTGGAAGCTGTCGTGCGACCCTCGGCCCTGCCACTGGATCAAGGTTCGGTGCCACCACAACGAGGGAATTGACTGAAGAAGTCGCTCGATCGGTGGGCGACCTTTCTTGGTCAGATCCACGCTCCCCGCCGCGCAAAGAAAGGGCGCCGCATGTTTTGTGGTACCCCTCTAGAGCCGTCGCTCGTGAGAGGGAATGGCCCAGGACCAGGCTGCTCCGATGGGGAAGCCAATGTCTCCGAAGGCTGAAAGATCGACGTCGCGTGTTTGTCCCTGGTCGAGCTCAAGCACGTGGAGCGCGGATCGGCGGCCGCCTGCCCAGACGATGCAGCGGCCGTCATGGCTTATGCGATGCCGCGAGGAGCCGTAGGAGCCCGGCGGGTCGTGTCGAAAGAGAATCTCGAGGCCTGACGCTGGACGGATGACCTGGACGCTGGCTCCGTCGATGCGCAACGGCGGGTCGTCAGGCCACGGGCCGACCTCGAGGCCATACGACCCGAAGACGAAAGTCGTGCCGGCGACCTCCCATCCGGTGACGTGTTCCACGTGGCCAAGGCGTGCTCCCACTGGGGTCCAGGCCTGGCCGTCGCGGGAGCTGTAGAGGGCGGCGCTCTCATCGTTGCGAAGGCCGAGCAACACCTGTCCATCGCTAGTGGCCGACAAATGGTTGTGAAAGTAGGGGCTGCCTTGGTCCGCCTCGGGAAGGCGACGAAGGCCCTCGGGCACGGTCACCCGAAACGCATCGAAGGAGCCTTCCTCGACGTCGTACAGGCGGAAATCGGGCGGCTCATCCACGTCGACCAGGAGGTGCCGCGAGAGGCGCGGATAGAGCTCAAAGGGACCGGCCCGAGGGCGAACTGCCATGACCGGTCCCAGTTCGCTGGGGGACTCCCAAGCGAGCTCGTGAACCGGCGGGAGCGGGTCTTCGCTCAGGTTTCCGAACACTCGGGCGCCATCGCCGCGGACCCAACGAAGCTGCATCGGGCGCAACGACTGTGAGCAGAGGTCCAGCCAGAACGGCGCCGTGGACTCGTCGCTACGGTCCAGAACGCCCACCACGCCGTCCTGGGTCGGATCGTTGATCAGCTCGAAGTCTTCGAGGGACAGCATGCCCGACCACGCCGCGGAGACGACACCTAGCCGCAGTGGTTCATCTTCCGATCCGCCGTGAAGATCGAACACAAAGAGCCCGCTTGGTGCGCCGGTGATGTGAAACCTGCCCCCTCGATTCACCCACGGGGTTGTGCCGTCGAGCTGGGCGACCACCTGGCGAGTGCGAAGGTCGAGGACGACCACCTCGAAGGTCATCAGGCCAGTGTCTCGATTGGGCGCGTTGGGATCCTCGGCATCTTGGGTGATCCACTGGATTCCGGCTGCGGCATAGTCCCCGCGCACCGCGATGACGATGGGTCGGGCGCGCGTCCGATCGTCGTCGTCGCTTTCATGCGAGAAGCGATAGAGCTCCTCCGCTTCGCCCGCGGAATTGACTCCGACGAGTGTGCTTTCCACCGCGGCAACAAACGGCATCGGATGGTCGCTCTCCGCTCCCCTCGCAAACGCACAAAGCTCGGTCACCGGTGCTTCTGGAACCGGTGCTGGCAGTGAACAGCGTACCGGAAGGGCCGGGTCCTCGTCCGGCGGCGCTGAGCGCTCGTGAGAGAGAAAGCAGCCGCCGGCCAGGAGCAGGGCCGCCCCGAGAGAAGGGATAGTGCGTAGAAGGCACCGGGACAAAGAAGCAAACACAAGCATCATCCCAGACTAAAGCCTTGGCCTCCGAGAGCATCCTTAATCCGCCTTAATGCGCTCAGCGCGCGACCCGCGCTCCTGAGCGACAGACGCGCGGCTTTGGATGCGGAGACGGCAGCTGACACGGTTGTGGAGGACCAGCTTGGGGCAGACCGTAGCAACTCGGAACACGTCGCCAGCCGAAGTCCTTCAACGAGAGACCAAACGACGAACACTATGGAGCAGATCTGCACAATCACGAGCGCCGTCCAGACCGCGACAGCCGCACCCCTAGCACTCGGGCGATGGGTCGGCCGCGGCGGGCAACGTTAGGGTTTGCGAAAGGATAGAGACACCTCCGCTGATTCTGGCGCTGGCCGCGGCCGGAATGCTCGATGCAAATCCCTTCAAGCCAAGGCTCCGAGCTAGCTCAACCCATATTCACAGGTGTTCCTCGTCGGTCGGGTGGCTCCTTCGAGGAATGGTCACGGTTCGTCTCTGTGCGGTGCCGTGGCGGATACGAATCGATACATAACTCGTTCTCTGAAGCATCGGTTTCGGTACACGAACTCAACGGTCACGAGCCGACCGCCGCGGCACGATCGCAGTCGACCTTGCTCACTGTCGAGGAAGGCCTCGAACGGACGGAGACTTCGTGAACATCGAAACAGCCATGCGCGGACTTGCAGACTTGGGTGCCTCTTGGATTCTCTGGGTGTTGATCGTGATGTCCCTGACTGCAGTGGCGATCGCAATCGAGCGACTGATCTTCTTTCGAAGGCACCGCGACGGCACGGCGGCCAAGCACGAGCAGCTCCTCGCCTGCGTCGAATCCGGCCGAGTCCGGGAAGCCGTGGAGCTCCTGGGGCGGACCGAAGGCGTCGAGGCGCGGGTCGCGCTGGCCGCGATCAGCGCCACGGAGAAGGGGCCGGCGGCGGCCAAGCAGGCGATGGAGGGCGCGACGGAGCGGGCGCGAATCCAAATGGAACGAGGGCTGTCGTTCTTGGGGACGGTGGGAAGCAACGCGCCGTTCGTCGGACTGCTGGGGACGGTGATCGGGATCATCCGTGCCTTTCGTTATCTGGATGAGAGCGCGGGGAGGGTCAGTGCGGGCCTGATGACTGAGGTGGGAGAGGCCCTGATCGCGACCGCGGTCGGCATCCTTGTCGCCATTCCAGCGGTTGCGGCATTCAATGCCTTTCAGGGCGTGGTCAAGCGACGACTCGCTTCCGCCCGAGCCCTTGCGTCCGAGCTTATCGCGCGCGATCGGCTGGTCCTCACCTCCCATCCCACGGCGGCGGAGTAGAGCCGTGGCAGCATCGTCTTCCGACGACGGCGTGATCTCCTCGATCAATGTCACTCCGCTGGTCGATGTGGTCTTGGTCTTGCTGATCATTCTCATGGTGACCGCGACGTCGCTGGCGGCGCAGACCATTCCTTTGGAGCTGCCCCAGGCGGCGACCGGCGAAGAAAGCGAGTCTGTGCTGCTTGCGGTTTCAGTCGACGCTCACGGTCAAATCTACGTGGACGAAACGCCGGTCAGCTCCGCCGAACTTCGCGCGAAGATCCAAGAGCTCCGCGATGAAGGATCCGAGGTCAACGCGGTCGTGGGGGCAGACGCGACGACGGACCACTCCCACGTCGTGGGGATCATCGATGTCTTGCGCGGGGAAGGCGTCTTCAAGTTCGCCATTCAAGTCAAAGAGATGGAGTCGCCGCGGTGAAAGAGCTGCTCCGAACGGTCGCGCTTCCTTCAGGGATCAGTCTCGTCGGCCACGCGGGCCTCGTGACGCTTCTTCTCGTGGCATCGGAGGGCACGAGTGGCGCGGTCCAACCCTCGCCCAGCCAGCTCGAGTTCATTCAGGTTCCGGAGTCGGTTCCCGAGCCGTAGCTGGAGCCGGAGATCGTGGAGTCAGAACCCGAGCCATCTCCCGAGCCGGAGATCGAGGTCCGTCCCCGCCCCGCGCCGCGCCGCGCCGCGGCGGAACCCGAGCCAGCCGCCTCGACGGAACCCCCCGCCCCGGCTGAGCCGATCGCGTTCGATCAGGTGATGACTGGCGGCGCCGGTTCCTTCTCGGTGCCGGTGGGGGAAGGCGTGGAACGAAGCGGTCGGGTTCGACCAACCCGCCGGGTCGTGCGCGAGGAGCCGGTGCCCACGGGTTCACCGACGGGGACGGGGGTGGTCCCGTTGGCCGACCTTTCGGAACGGCCGCAGCAGCCGGCGGGCATCCGCGGACGGCTGCAGGCGAACTATCCGACGAACGCCCGCGCTCAGGGCATTGCCGGGAGAGCCTCGGTCCGACTCCGCGTTCAGCCCAACGGAGCGGTTCGTGTCATTCAGGTCCTCAACGCATCGGCGCCCGAGTTTGGCGAAGCCTGCCGGCGGAGCCTCGAGGGCCACGGCCGGTGGCAGCCAGGACGGGATGACGGGGGGCGGGCGGTCGCGACCGTCGTTCGCTTCAACTGCGACTTCACGGTGGGCGGATGACCTCACAAATGTGCAAGCGCTGGATGGTGAGTCTGGGGTGGCTGACCATGATCGGCCTCGTGCCCCAAGCGGCGAGCGCGCAGGACGAAGATGTCGACGATGGCACCCCGTCGACGGACGTTTCCTCAGAGGAGGGGACAGCGGACTCAGAACGCACCGGTCCGCGGCCGCCCGAGTTGCTCGAGGCGGTCACCGTTGACCCGCCCACCGAGATCCATGATCGGGTGTCGGTCGAGTTCTCCTTGGTCATCGAAACCGACGGGTCGGTGTCGGAAGCCACGGTCATCGCTTCGGCGTCGCCGGAGTTCGACGCGGCAGCCCACGCTGCGGTGCTGCAGTTTCGGTTCCGTCCGGCCGAGCTGGCCGACGGTACGCCGATGCGCGCCCAGGTTCGATTCCGTTATGACTTCGACCCACCACCACCGCCGCCAACGGGGGCGCTCCTCTTCATGGTTCGCGATGGCTCGGACCAACCGGTAGCCCAAGCGTTTGTCGGCGTGAGTGGGACGGATGGTCAACCGGCAGTTCCCGAGCCCTCGCAGGAACCGGGCACGTTTCGCTTCGTTGACCTTCCCGAGGGCGAGTACTCTGTCGAGGTCCGCGCCGACGGCTTCGAACCGATCGAGTCGCGGGAAGGCGTCGAAGCCGATGTCGAGACCACCGTGATTCTCCGTCTTCGAGAGATCGCGACGTTTGACGACGAGGAAACCGACGAGCTCACCTTCGGGGCCGAGGCGATCGTCGAGGCGCCCCCGCGGGAAGTTCTGCGACGGACGATCGGCGGTCGGGAGGCTGCGGGCATCGCCGGCACTCGCGGCGATGCGCTCCGGGCGATCGAGGTTCTCCCCGGCGTCGCCCGCCCTCCCTTTGGCTCGGGCCAGCTCATCATTCGGGGAAGCGCCCCCGCAGACTCGCAGGTGTTCCTCGACGGGGTCCCGGTGCCCCTCCTCTACCACTTCGGGGGCCTGACGAGCTTCTATCCGTCGCCGCTCATCGAGCAGCTCGACTTCTTTCCGAGCAACTTCAGCGCCCGCTATGGACGCCGGGTCGGAGGCACCGTGGAAGTACGCTCCCGTCCTCCGCGACGCGACCGGCCGCACCTGACCATCGACGCCAACTTCGTGGATGCATCGGTGCTCGTCGAAACGCCGGTGTCGGACTGGGGGGCGGTCGCTGCCGGTTTCCGCTACAGCCTGATCGGCTATTGGCTGGCGCCGCTGCTCGAAGAGTCCGGCACCACCAACGTGGCCGCTCCAGTGTACCTCGACTACCAAGTCATCGGCTTCGCCAACCCGAGCGACGCCGACGAGATCACGATTCGCGCCTACGGATCCCGCGACGGGTTCGAGTTCACGTCCACCGAGCCGGAGGACGAGAACCCGTTTGAGACAGGCCAGTCCGACTTTCGCAGCGATTTCGATCGAATCGATGTTGCATGGAAGCACCGCTATTCGTCGTCGACGTTTCATGAACTTTCAGTGGCGGTGGGCAGTCGTCGGGAGCGCTTTCAGCTCGGTGGGGCCCAGCGCAACGAGGTCGACGTCCAGGACCTTTCGGTCCGCGGTGAGTTTCACCATCGCTTCAGCGACATGTTCAATCTGCGCCTCGGGGTCGACATCTACGTTGCGCCCTACGAGATCAACTTCTTCGGGCCCCCACCGCAGGGCTCCGAAGGGGGGTTTCTTCCTCCCGAGTTCGACCAGGTCGAAGCGGTCACCAACGGCACCGCGATCCAGCCGGCGGCGTACGCGGAGCTCGACTTTTTTCCCACACCCAATCTCCACCTCATCCTGGGTCTCCGAGGGGACTACTTCGGGATCGCGGATCAGTTCGCGTTCAACCCCCGTCTCTCGGCGATCTACCGCGTCCGGGAGAACTTGCGGCTGAAGGCGGCGGTCGGCATGTTCACCCAGGCGCCGGAACTCATCGAGTCGGACGAGATCTTGGGCAATCCCGAGCTCGAGGTGTTCCACGCGGTGCACACGTCGGCCGGGGTGGAGCTCGATCTCGGCGACGACCTCGAGCTCGGCGTCGAAGGGTTCTTCAAACATCTCTACAACCGGGTGGTCGAGGGGGCCGAAGGGGACCCGAGCTTTATCAACGACGGCATCGGACGGGTCTATGGCCTGGAGCTCAGCGCCCAGTGGGACGGGAGCTCTTCCGCGCCGAATCCCGACGGGACGCCCGGTGGCGAACAGAACCGGATCGGTCCGTTTGGGTTTCTGAACTACACGCTGTCTCGAAGCGAACGTCGCGACCGAGGAGGCCCCTGGCGAGCGTTCGACTTCGACCAGCCGCACGTCTTGACCGCTTCGTTGGGGTACTACCTTGGCCGAGGATGGAAGGTCGCGGCACTCTTTCGACTCGCGAGCGGGAGTCCAAATACGCCGGTGCGAAGCTCGGTGTACGACGTGGGCGCCGACCAGTACCGGCCGGTGTTCGGCGACCTCAATAGCGGGCGAGACGCCCTGTTTCACCGCCTCGACCTTCGGCTCGAGAAACGATGGCAGCTCGACTCCCTTGCGCTGACCTTCTACATCGACGTCCAGAACGCCTACAGCCGGCAGAACCCGGAGGGCATCAACTTCAACTACAACTTCACCCAGTCGGGAACGGTGGACGGCCTTCCGATCATCCCGTCCCTGGGGCTTCGAGGAGAACTCTGATGCGCACCGGTCTCGGCCTCCTGCTCGTCGTTTTTTGCATCGGTTGCGAGGGCGACTTCGTCCCCGGCTCGACCATCGAACGGCTGAGGCTCATCGGCGCGGTGATCGCAGATCCGATGGACGAAACCTTGGTCGACGTGCGGCCGGGAGTGGACACAGAGATCACGCTGCTCACTGCGGCACCGGACGCGGTGCCAACAGCATCGTTCGTGGCGTTTGCGTGCGACGTTGGCGACATCGATCCGCAGCGGGGGCCTCTGTGCGGGTCCCCTCCGTTTCAGCGCTGGGCCGAAGATCCCGGCACCGCGGCACCGAGGTTTGTGCTGTCCGTCCCGGGCAACTATGTCGGCTTGGAGGTGTTGATCCAGGGGCTGCTTTGCCCCACCGGCGCCCCGGTGACGGAGATTCCGGTTCCCGACGACGGCGTCCTGTCCCGCGACGACTGTCAACTTGGTCTGGGTACCCTGTTCTCGCTCAATATCCCCGTGGCCTCGCCCGAGTGGCCGAACCAAAATCCCGTCTTCACCGCGGACGCGATCGGTCTCGATGGCGTGACCTGGACCGACGCCGGTGGGGAGTGCGGTTCGCCGGAAGAGCGGCTCGTGGCTCCCGGCCAGACCGTTCGACTGCGGATCGGTCCGCTTCCCGACGAGGAACGGGAAGTGACCTCCACCGGCGAGCGAGAGCGTCTCCTCGTCTCGCACTTTACGTCGGGCGGCGAATTGGACCGGCAGTTTTCTTTCGTGGACGATGTGACGCCAATGTCGGAAGTGGAGTGGTTTGCTCCGGCCAATGCACCGCCCGACGGCCTCACCGTGCACTTCAACTTCGTCGTCCGGGACGGTCGGTTCGGCAGCGACCGGATTCGTCGCAGACTCTGCGTGCGGTAGGATGAGGTCGTACGTTGAGAACCTGGCCCGGACCCCTGCCGTGACCCCTTTATGACCGTCAATGAGCAGCCCCTGATATTCATCGTCGAGGACGACGAGCGGCTCGCCCACATGATCGCGGACTTTCTTCGGGATCATGGCTTCCGAACGGCCATGGAGGACAACGGCGAGCGGGCGATCGCCCGCATCATCAACGAAGCGCCAGACCTCGTCATCCTCGACGTGATGCTCCCTTCTGCAGATGGGTTTACGGTGTGTCGGCGGGTCCGCTTTGGTCGATTCGAAAGACCGATCCTTATGTTGACGGCTCGGTCGGAGGATATCGACGAGGTAGAGAGCCTCGAAGACGGGGCAGACGACTATGTACGAAAGCCCGTCCGCCCCCGCGTACTGCTCGCCCGGATCCGCGCCCTGCTCCGTCGTCGTCATTCGAATGCGGGCGCACCAGCCGGTTCTGCGATCCGCCTCGGCCGACTCGAGGTCGACCCGGGTAGTCGTTCTGCTTCGTTGAACGCTCGGGACCTGGTGCTCACAGGAGCGGAGTTCGACCTCCTGCTCTATCTTGCGCGCCACGCCGGCGTGTCGGTGTCGCGCGAGAGCATCTACAAAGATCTCCGCGGCATCGAGTACGACGGGTTCGACCGGTCGATCGACCTTCGGATTTCGCGGCTCCGAAAGAAACTCGGCGACACCGGACCGACCCCGTCGATCATCAAATCCGTGCGGGGCGTGGGGTACCTGCTGGTGGAGACTGTATAGCGATGGTGGAGACTGTATAGCGATGGCAGGCCACATCTCTATTCGACGCGACTTGCTGGTGGTCACCGCGTTGGTGGGCACAACGACTTCCGGTTGGCTGGTCATTCTGATCGCGGGCTGGTGGCTTGTGAACCTTGGGGAGCCCGCCAACGCCAAACGATTGATGTCCGGCCCGTCGGCGCTGGTGACCGAACGGCTCCGCGAGCTCCCGCAAGAGGAGTGGGACCGAGAGCTAAGCCGTCTCTCAGGCAGCTTCGGCTACCCTGTGATCCGGGTCCCCAACCAAGAGGTCGCTTCGCTCGGTGATATCCCCCCGGAACTCGAGGGGGACGGGACCCTGGTTGTCGTCGGAGACGAGTTGAACGAGCGCCTTCGTCTTGCGCGTTCGCTCGGCGATGGGACGTCGTTGGTGATCGGCCCGATTCCCGACGAGCCTCCGCCCCCGCTCCCCGTCGTGCTTCTGATGATGATGGTCGCAGGTCTTGCTACGCTGGCAGGGGGCTTCTTGCTCACCGTGCCGCTGGCACGACGGATGCGCGCATTGGAAACGGCGGCACTAAAGATCCAAGAGGGCGACCTCTCACACCGGGTGGGCGAAGGTCCGGAAGATGCGATCGGAGTCTTCGCACGGAGCTTCAATACGATGGCGGACACGGTGCAGGAGCATGTGGAACGGCAAGAGCACTTGCTCCACGCGGTGACCCATGAGCTTCGGACACCCTTGTCCCGGATTCGGTTTGCACTCGAGGGCATTGAAAATAAACCCCATGCGGTTCCGGTTCAAAACCACCTTGCGGATATTGACGCCGATCTCGACGAGATGGACGAACTTGTCGAAGAGCTCCTGACCTATGCCCGATTTGACTCGGGCTCGGCCGATCGGGATGTCGAAGCGGTGGATCTCGAAGATGTGGTGAGCCACTGCGTCGCCAAGGTCGACGGCCACCGCGCAGGAATCGATGTCGAAGTCTCGTCCGCGGACGTCCGGGTAGCGGCGGATCGGCGGTATGTGGATCGGGCGATAGGAAATCTTATTCAGAACGCGATCCGCCATGCGTCGACAAGAGTCGCCATCGAGGTGGGCCGCGAGACCGTCGGAACGGAAGACTTCGGCAAGGTGGTGGTGCGCGACGACGGCCCGGCTCCCCCAAAACGACGGCTTCGACTCTCCT
>JBCCZL010000108.1:0-20197 GCA_039187775.1 Myxococcota bacterium | reverse complement strand
GCCCTGGCGAATGAGAATGCGCCGGTCATTGGTATAGCGCATGGTAATGCCGGCAAAGGCATTGGCCGGCGTTAAGCCCCACGGCGCCGCCACACCGTAGGCTGCTTGCTCTTCATCGCTCAGAGTTGGTCGCGAGGGGGCACGCCTCTCGAGTCACCCCTGCTGCAACGGCCGCGATGACAACGGCGATCCGCTCATTGACCAGTGTCCTTGTCCCCTGGACGATGCGCCAACTCAGGTGCGTCGACGTGTCCACGAGCGGCTCGCACCCTTCCTGCGACGCGCCTATGGGCTGTGACGATGTGGGCACACGGAGAGCGACATGAACCGAATCAAAAAGGGCGACGAGATCCGACGGGTAGGAGTCATCTTCGCCGGAGGGCCCGCCCCCGGGGCCAACGCGGTGATCTCGTCCGCGGCGATCTCGTTTCTCGAGGACGGCCGCGAGGCGGTCGGTTTCTTTCACGGTTATTCGTCGCTCCAGTTTTATCATCCGGTGTCTCGGCGACTGATTCCGGACGAGCACTACCGGATCTTCTCGGAGCGCGATCTTCGCGGTCTCCGCAATGCCCGGGGCATTCTGATCGGGACCTCGCGTGCGAACCCTGGCCGACTTATTCGAAGCCCTGCCGATCTTGCCGACGACGAAAAGACGGCCGCGCTTCGGGCCGTCTATACCGCGCTTGTCGATCTTGAAATCGACGCGCTGATTTCGATCGGAGGCGACGATACTCTCAAGACCGCAAATCTCCTGCATCGGTTTCAGGAGCGGCTCCCCGAGGGCGCAAAGCGGGTTCGCGTGGTGCACCTGCCGAAGACCATCGACAACGACTATCGCGGCATCGATTTCACCTTCGGGTTCTTCACCGCGGTCGACGTGATGGCCAAGGAACTTCAGAACCTTCGTCATGACGCGATGGCCACGAGCTCGTACTTCATCGTGGAGACCATGGGCCGAAAGGCCGGCTGGCTCTCCTACGGCGTGGCGATCGCAGGAGAAGCCAATCTGGTGCTCGCGGTCGAGGATCTCGATGAGCAGATCGGAACGCGTGGGGCGGACGGTCGGATCCGCCTCGACATCGAGAAGCTCTCGGATCGGGTGGTCGATCTCATCCTGACCCGAGAGCGCCGCGGCAAGCACTACGGAACGGTCGTGCTCGCAGAGGGGCTGGTGGAGAGCCTGCCCGAGGACTTTCTCGAAAACCTGCCCCGGGACGACCACGGGCACATTTCGCTCGGCAAGATCGATTTCGGAAAGTTCATGGCGCAGAAGATTGCCGCCCGATACGCGGAGCGCACGGGTGAGCGAAAGAAGCTCACGGGGATCCAACTCGGCTATGAGTCGCGGTGCTCGCCGCCCCACGCGTTTGATGTGATGCTCGGCAGTCAGCTGGGGATCGGCGCCTACCGGGCGCTCGTCGAAGAGGGGCTCGATGGCCACATGGTGAGCGTGAGCGGTCAGCTCGACCTTGAGTACGTGCCGTTTCACGAGCTGGTCAACGAGGAGACCCTCCGCACCGAAGTTCGGTTCATCGAAGCGGAAAGCGACTTTCACCGGCTGGCGCGCTTCCTCGAGACGCGGGTCGATCGAGTCACCGATTGGAGTCCGGGGAAGCGACCTGAACGTCCCTGAAGTGGGCCGTTTGGCCGATAGGCGTTGAACACGAGACAGATCGACAGTCAAAGATGTGCCGCTCTGACAACGACGGCAGACCGGTGTGCCGTCTTCACCACACTTGGGGCAGGAAAACTCCTGGCGGTCAGCGTTCTGAAGGTGGCACAGGGTTTGGAGCGTGGTGGCCATGCGCTTGCTGTTGACGGCTGGAGCCGTTCTGATCCTCCTTTCCTCTCTTGTCGCTTGTGCGCCCAACACCCGGTTTCGCCGGACTGCGCTCGCGCCCATGCCCACCGGTGAAAGCCTGACCGTGCCGATGCGAAGCAAGGTCGAGCTGAGCGGTGACGTGTCGACCAACTTCGGGGCGGTGAATGAAAACTCTTTTCCGGAGGAGGGAGACTCAGGCCTTCAGCTGGCCCACACCCGCTTCGGGGCCCGGGCTCGGTTTCGGCTGGGGCGCTACGTGTCGCTGGGCGCGGCCGGGTTCCTCGTGCACTCCGATCTCGCGGACCGAAACGCGACTGGCGTTCCGCCGCTGGGCTCGAAGTTTGGGGGCGGATTTGGCCCGCAGGTGTCGTTTCACTTTGGCGACGCGCGGGCGTTTACGTTCTCCCTTTCACTCTCGACCCAGCTCGCGGTCTTGCCGTGGGCGACGTGGGAACGCGTTTCGGATATCCCTGACGCGGGGCTCGGGAACTACGAGTTCTCGGAAGATGGCACCGACATCATGCTTCTCGCACGCCTTTCTCCCGGCGTGGCGTATGCGTTCAATGACTACGTCGGTATCTATGGCGGCGTTTCGGTTCAGAACACTGTGACGAACATTGGCTTCGACAACGAGCCTCGGGAGGGATCGACGATGTCCGCCGACTCGTTCGGCGCCGTTCCCTATATCGGAGTGTCGTTTCGCGAGGGAAGCGGCTTCATGGGTCGGGTCTCCTATTTTCTTCCGATTGGCTTCAGCGACACGCTTCACGGCGAAACCCAGTGGGGAGGCCTTCGCTTCGATATCGGCGTCGAGTTCGGCGAGGTGGAGCCAGCCGCGCCCGTCCCGCAATACACTCCGCCACCGTACGCGCCGCCGCCCCCCGCCTACCCGCCCCCCGCGCCGGGGCCTCAACCACTCTACAGTCCATCCGCGTAACGATCTTCGGTGGCGCTCCGTTGGGCATGGCTGGCGGCGATCGCCACGATGGGCTGTCA
This sequence comes from Myxococcota bacterium, assembly GCA_039187775.1. Lineage (GTDB taxonomy): Bacteria > Myxococcota_A > Polyangia > Polyangiales > JBCCZL01 > JBCCZL01. The sequence continues at coordinate 17,379 of JBCCZL010000108.1, read as the reverse complement.
CCACTTTCGCGTGGACGATCCGCTTGTGCCGACGCCGGTCGGCGATACGCTGATTCTTCCGATAAGGGGGGAGTTAGAACTCAGCGGTTCGGTGGCGACCACCATGGGTGTGGTCAACGCCGCGGAGGAGGGACAGCCGCATCACTTGGCCCACACGCTGTTCGGGGCGCGGGTTCGGGTCACGACGGAGGATTGGCTGGCCCTCGGTGTCGATGGGTTTCTCGGCTTCCCGTCTCTCTCGGAACCGCTACGCACTGACGGGGTGACGCCCGACAAGGGAGGGGTCGGGGGCTTCGGCCCGAATCTCGCGTTCTTCGTTCGTGGCGATTCGCTCACGTTCGCGGTCGCTGGTTCCTTTCAGCTCATGGTTTCGAGCCGGGGGACCGCCGACCAGGTCGTCTTCCTCTATCGCGTGTCGCCCGGCGTGACCTACGAAGTAAACGACTCGGTCCGGCTCTTCGGCGGGGTGTCGTTTCAAAACGCGCCGGCGAACGGCAGTGATGAGCATGGCATCAAGCTCACCGGCGGTAGCTTTGGCGGTGTCGTGAACGCGGGGGTGTCGCTGATGTTGACCGAAGCTTTCTTCACCAACGCCTCGTACTTCTTGCCGCTGGGCTTTAACCGGACCTTCAACGACCAGGTACAGTGGGGTGGTCTCCAGGTGGAGTTCGGCGTCGCACTGTAGGAACTTGGTGTGGCGTGCCCGACGCAAAAGCCCCGGTCGGTGAGGACCAGGGCTGACAAAGGGGAGAGCTTTGTGAGAGCGCTTCAGCGCTCGTTCATCTGCTTGATGCGCTTCCGCCGCCGCCGTGCCGCTTCGGCTTCCTTTTTTCGACGGCGCACCGACGGCTTCATGTAGTGCCGGCGGCGCTTGAGCTCGCGGAGAATGCCCTCCGAGGCCATCTTCCGCTTGAGGTGTTTGACCGCGCGGTCGAGGCCCTTGTCGCCAACGATGACTTCGAGGGGCTTGCAAACGACGGCTTCGGCCGTTTGGGGTGGGGGGGTGTTCCGCTCTTCCATAGGGGCGCGGAAGGTGGCATGGGTGGACCCCAAGCGCAAGTCTTCTGGATCAGCTGCGATTCCGCGGTGGCGCCCGGCGCTTGAAACCGCTGAATTTGCGGCTCAATTCCCGTGGCACCCGCGGACCAGCGCTGCACCCGCTCCGCTTCTGGGTGAATGGACTTCCGGAGTGTTGCAACGGAATAGACATGCTGGGCAGGGTCGTCGGCTTTGGAGCCGCTCCGTTGATCACCATCACATTCATCACCGCCGGCGGTGGCTCCCTTTTTGAGACTACCGCTCATGCGGAGGACCGCACCACACCTGTGCCACTGTCTTCGACAAACCAGAGACAGGGCCGAGACCCATCCAATCCACCCAACGCGCACACCGCAATGCAGGCAAACGCAGCGCGGCGAGCGCGGGTCCTCCGGTCGAGCGAGTACCTAAGCCGACGACTTGCCCAGCAGCTCGACACCGCGCGCCGAGAGCGACACCGACTTCGCGCGACGTGTCTTGATACTCTTCTCAGTCAGGTGCATTCCGCCCAGCGAGTCATGTCCACTCGGCGCCATGAGACCCCGGAGGCCGCCCGGTCGTTCTGGCGAATCATGAGCGAGCGACTCAACACGATCCGAAGTGAAGCCTACGCCTGTCACGGGACGCGGCCCGCGCGATCCGGAGAGACCTACGTCACCGTCGAAGCCGTTCGGCCTCCCGATGACGACGCACACGTGGTGAACCGCTATCGCATTCGTCATCCGCTGCCCGGTCAGATCCCGCCGAACTGACGACACGCAACTCCGGGGGACGAGGTAACTTCTTTCCCCACCATGACCCGTAAGTTACCGAAATCTCGTAGGTGGCTCTGACACCTTTCGTCATTGCTGACACGATGTGTCGGCCGCGCCCGTTTCTTCCGCATTGATCTCCCCGCTCTTTCCAAGCTCCGCCGGCAGGCACAGGGGTTGCTCTCCGGTGCGGGCAGATGATTACCGTACGAATGTTGGGTGCGGCAGCGGTGCTGCTATTGGGATGTGGGGATAGTTCTCCAACGACGTCGGATGCTGAGAGCGACGCGGTGGTGGACGTCGGTACCGACGGGGGCTGCGCCAGCGACGACGCCTGCTCCGATGGTCTTTTTTGCAATGGTGAAGAGCGCTGCGCGCCCGACGACCCCCTTGCCGGCGTCGACGGCTGCATCGTGGGCGCCTCTCCGTGTGCCAGCGCATTTTGCGACGACTCCCGCGATCTGTGCACCGAGACCGACTGTGAGCAGAACGCGGACGCGGACGGGGATGGCGAACGGTCCGTTGCCTGCGGCGGCGCCGATTGCGATGACGAAGATCCGAATCGCTTTCCCGGCGCGACCGAAATCTGCGACGCCAACGATCGGGACGAGGACTGTGACCCGACGACATTCGGATTTCGCGACGCCGACAACGACGCGTTCCCCGACGCGCTGTGCTGCAATGTGTCCGACGACGGAGTGCGGCGCTGCGGCGATGATTGCAATGATTCGCGACCCAACGTGAACGTCGCGGCGAGCGAGGTCTGCGACGGATTCGACAACGACTGCGACGAGCAAACCGATGAGGGAGTCCTCCAGCGTTTCTACGTCGACGCGGATGGCGACACCTTTGGCGACGAAACGATGCCGCAGATCGAGGCCTGCTTCGCTCCGATGGGCTACTCCGCCATGGGCCGCGACTGCGACGACGGCGACGAGGACCGAAACCCCGGCCGTCCCGAGCTCTGCGACGCCGCGATGGTCGACGAGAACTGCGACGGCACCGCGAACCCCGCGATGCTCTGCATGTGTAGCGGTGATATCAGTCGAATGTGCAGCCTTCCCGGCGCGTGCGCCGCCGGAACCGAGCGCTGCGTCGCGGGAAGCTGGGGCGCCTGTTCGATCGCCCCGGTCGGCGAGACCTGCAACAGCTTCGACGACGACTGCGACGGAACAGTGGACGAGGGCGTGGCGGTGACCTGCTACGTGGACGATGACGACGATGGCTACCCGAGTGGGCTCGACACCGCGGCTTATCTTCGCTGTCCCCAGCCGGGTCGCGCGGCGGTGGGTGGCTGTCCAGTGCTCTTCACCAACCGAGTCCCCTTCGGCGCCGACATCGATTGCGACGACACCGCCGCTTCGGTGAACTCGGGCGCCACCGAGATCTGCGATGCCGCGATGGTCGACGAGAACTGCGACGGGATGGCGAACCCGGACCCGCCTTGCGAGTGCTCAGGCACCGGCACCCAAGCCTGTCCGTTGCCCGGAGTGTGCTCTTCCGGCACTCAGACCTGCGTCGATGGGCGCTGGTCCGCCTGCTCCATTCTCCCGACCAGCGAAGTCTGCGATGGAACGGACGAGGACTGCGACGGTGCGGTGGACGAGGGCACGACCCTCTGCCGTGGGCCCGACAGCTATCAGGTGTGCGCGGGCGGCGGCTGTGCGGTGGTGGGCTGCGTGGATGGGTTCGGCAACTGCGATGGCGACATCACGAACGGATGCGAAGAGAATCTCGACACATCGGTTTCGGCCTGTGGAAGCTGCGGCGTGTCCTGCGTGCCGGGTAGCGAATGCATGTCGGGAGTGTGCAGCCGTCCCATCGGAATCGCGGCTTCGTATCGCTCGACGTGCGTCCTCTGGTCCGGCGGCACGGTGTCCTGCTGGGGCGACAATATCCACGGACAGCTCGGCGACGGAACCCAGACCAACCGCGCGAGCCCGGTGGCAGTGGCCGGGCTGACCGATGCGATCGCGGTCGAGGGCGGCGCGGGTCACTTCTGCGCGATCCGGAGCGGAGGCACGGTGGTGTGCTGGGGCGACAACGGCTCGGGACAACTCGGGGACCCGAGCCTTCCCGAAGCACGGTTCCGATCGCGGTGGCGGGCATAAGCAGTGTGGATGAACTGCTCGGAGGCTTCGGTCATACCTGCGCCCGAAGCGGCGGCACGGTGTCGTGCTGGGGCCTCAATGCGCGAGGTCAGCTCGGAAACAGCAGCACTACCGACTCCACCATGCCAGTCGCCGTCACCGGCCTGACGAATGCGACTCAGCTCGGCGGAGGCCCCAGTCACACCTGCGCCCGCCGGTCCGACGCAACGGTGGTGTGCTGGGGCAGCAACCAGAACGGCCAGCTCGGAGATGGCACGACCATGGATCGATCGACGCCCACCGTGAGCCTCTGGACGAATGTGATCGACATCGGCGGCGGCGGGCAGCTCGATTCGTTCACCTGCGCAACCCTCGGCACGGGAGCGGTGGAGTGCGCCGGCGACAACGGAAGCGGTCAGCTTGCAAACCCGATGGCCGGGGGCGGCACTCCGATGCCGATGTCCGGCGTATCGACGGCCGTGTCGACCGCGGATTCGGGCGGAAGCGACTTCAATTGCGTTCGCCTCGTCTCGGGTGCGGTCGAGTGCGTGGGCGGGAACATTCACGGTCAGCTCGGTCGAGGAACCACCGGCGGGAGCTTTTCAACGCTCGCGCCGGCGATCGGGGTCACCACCGCCGTGGAACTGGTCACCGGGCTCGATCATGCGTGCGCACTCCTTGCCGACGATCGGGTGCTCTGCTGGGGTGACAACGTGGCGGGGCAGCTCGGCGACGGCTCGACGGTGGACCGAGGCACGCCCGAGCTCGTCCCCGGGTTTCGCCAGGTGAGCTCCGTCGGCACGTTCAATGGCACAAGCTGCGCGACCAGAAGCGATGGGGCGGCGCTTTGCTGGGGCCGGGACACGCGAGGCGCGCTCGGCAACGGGCCGGGCTCGATCACCCAACGGCGCCCCGTGCTGGTGTCGTCGCTCGACGATGCGAGCTTGGTCGTCAACGGCGACACGTTTTCTTGCGCACGTCGGAGCAACGGCACGGTGGTGTGCTGGGGCTACAACGCCCAGGGCCAGCTCGGAGATGGGACGACCACCAACTCGGATGTTCCCGTGCCGGTGATGGGGTTGAGTAACGTGCGTGAGCTCGGCGCGGGGTATGGGCACGTCTGCGCGCTCCTCGGCAACGGCACCGTGAAGTGCTGGGGCGAAGGGCAAGGTGGCCGGCTCGGCAATGGGATGAGCGCAGATAGCTCGGTACCGGTAGACGTCCTCGGCGTGACCGATGCGGTGCAAATCGCTGTCGGAACCGCGAGGGCGTGTGTTCGGCGTCGGGACGGGACCGTGCAGTGCTGGGGCCCTACGCTGACGCCTGTGGCAGGGATCCGCGACGCGGTCCATCTCGGCGTGTTCCTCAACCACTCCTGCGCAGTGCGCGCCAACGGGACCATTCGCTGCTGGGGGAGCAACGGCGAAGGGCAGCTTGGCGACGGCACGCGAACCGCATCGGCGAGCCCGGTCGAAGTCGTCGGTCTTAGCAACGCGGTCGAAGTCAACGGCGGAAACGAGTTCAGCTGCGCGGGACTCGCGTCCGGCGAGGTGCAGTGTTGGGGAGCGAATATGGAGGGGCAGCTCGGCGACGGAACCAACATGACGCGCCTCACTCCGGTGGCTACGGGGATCTTCGATGGCTGGCGAGTGAGCGCCGGGTTTACCAATGCCTGTGCGGCGATCGAGAGCGGCGAACTCATGTGTTGGGGCAGCAACGACGGTGGCCAGCTCGGAAACGACGGGAGCGTCGATTCGAACGTGCCGGTGTTCGTCCTGGATCTGCCGTAGAGCACCGAGAACCTAGTCCAGGCGAACGACGATAGCGCCCTCTGGAGCGCACCCTGGTTCTACTTACAGTTCGTGCCCGTTGCGGGCCCGTGTACGTGAGCAATATGTTCCGGTGGGCTCGTCGCACCCAGATTGCAATGGCTTTGCTTCGAGTCGCAGCGGGTACAGGTTGCGCGGCTCTCAGGGCACCGATCCCTTTTCGATTTTGTGGGAGGACAGCTCACATGCACGCTCGATCTGCGTTCAAAACGGTTGGAATGGCGCTGGGATCTCGCGAAGTAAGGAGCTGGCCAAGATCTGGGCTTCCCGAAGAGTGATATGAAATAGTGGTCGTGTGCCGCAGTTGGCCTTTGCTTGCCATAGGGTTCTCGGGTTCACGTTACTGCTGTGCGGTGGCTGTTCGGCGTGGGGGAGCGGGCCACAACCGATCGATGATTCCCCCGTGGCCGCGACGAACGAAGCGGCCCGCGTAAAACAGGGTCGGACCCCGCCGGAAACCCCCGCGACGACCGACCCCGAGCCATCCCTCGATCTCCCGGCCGGGCGTGCAGTCGGAGACCTGGACCGGAGCGCCTGCCTTGCCCTGCTCGAAGAGCACGGAGTCGAGGTCGAGGTGCTGGCGGAGGTGAACGGGGTCGAGATTCCGGTGCGGCTGCGCGGTCCAATCCGGGGAATCGCGGTGGATCATCGGGGCCGCTCCGAGGTGCATTCGGTGCTCGACTGCCGGCTTGTCTTGGCGATTCTCGGCTGGACGCCTCACCTTCGTCAGGCCGGCGTGACCCGGCTGCTGCACTACTCGGTGTATCGCCCGAACTCGGTGGTTCGGGGAACCGGCGCGCGGAGCGGCCACGCCTCGGCTATGGCGATCGACGTCGGGGTGGTCGAGCTCGAAGGCGACCGGTCCCTCGAGATTCTCGAGTCGTGGACCGACCGACGCCGCGACATTCGCGCTTGTCCTCCGCCCGGCGGTGAGGAATCCGAGCACCAAGCGCTCCTTCGCGGTTTGGTCTGTGGCGCCGTCGACGACGAGCTATTTCAGATCGTCCTTACCCCGCATCACGATGACCGGCATCGAAACCATCTTCATCTCGAAGTCCGGCCTGGCGTCGACTGGTCTCTCGTCGACTGAGAGACCCTAAGCCTTAGGCTAGGCTTCCGCGCGGATGGCTTCTTCGGTCGCGCTGGCTCGCCGAAATGAGAGACTGCCATCGGCGAGGCCGACCTGAATCCGATCGCCAGCTTCGAAGCGACCCGCGAGGATTTCCTGAGCCAGCGAGTTTTCCAGGTGGCGCTGGATCGCACGCTTGAGGGGCCGGGCCCCAAAAGTCGGGTCAAAGCCGACATTCGCGAGGAAGTCCTTCGCGTCGTCGCTCATTTCCAGGCGGAGTTCCCGTTCGGCGAGTCGTCGCTCGAAACGTCGAAGCTGAATGTCGACGATCTGCCGAATCTCGGCCCGACTCAAGCGATGGAACAGGGTGATCTCGTCGAGGCGATTCAAAAACTCGGGCCGAAACTCCTCGCGGAGCTCTTCCATGACCGCTTTCCGCATTTCCTCTTCGTCGTCGATCTCCATGATGTGGTGGGATCCCACGTTGGAAGTGAGGATGATGACGGTGTTCTTGAAATCGACGGTCCGGCCCTGGCCGTCGGTCAGTCGACCATCGTCCAGCACCTGAAGAAGGGTGTTCCAAACGTCCGGGTGCGCCTTCTCGATCTCGTCGAAAAGAATCACCGAGTAGGGCCGACGGCGCACCGGCTCGGTGAGCTGTCCACCCTCGTCGTAGCCGATGTAGCCGGGCGGTGCGCCGATGAGGCGCGACACGCTGTGCTTCTCCATGTACTCGCTCATATCGATGCGGATCATCGCCCGCTCGTCGTCGAAGAGGAACTCGGCGAGCGCCCGCGCAAGCTCCGTCTTGCCGACCCCAGTCGGGCCGAGGAAGAGGAACGATCCCACCGGCCGGTTCTCTTCGCTGAGGCCTGCGCGAGAACGACGCACGGCGTTCGACACCGCGATGACCGCTTCTCCCTGACCGATGACGCGGGCCTTGAGCCGGTCTTCCATCTTGAGCAGCTTGGCGCGCTCGCTCTCGAGCATTTTGCTCACAGGAACGCCGGTCCAGCGTGACACCACGGTGGCGATGTCTTCGTCGGTGACCTCTTCTTTCAGAAAGCTCCCCTCGGTCTGCACGTTCTCGAGCCGTTGCTGTGCTTCGGTCACCGCCTTTTCGGCGGCGGGAATCTCGCCGTACTGGATCCTCGCCGCCGCGTCGAAGTCGGCCGTCCGCTGGGCGCGCTCGAGTTCGACCTTCAGGTCCTCCACGAGGGCCTTCTTCTCGCGAATGGTGGTGATGAGCTCCTTTTCCCGAAGCCACTGGGCACGCATGCCCGACTTCTTTTCGTTGAGGTCGGAGAGCTCCTGCTCGATGTCGCCGAGGCGTCGCTGGCTTGCGGGATCGGCCTCTTTCTTGAGGGCCTGCTTTTCGATCTCGAGCTGCATCACCCGGCGCTCGACCGTGTCGATCTCCGCGGGAAGTGAATCGATCTCCATCTTGAGGCGACTCGCGGCCTCGTCGACGAGGTCGATGGCCTTATCGGGAAGGAACCGGTCGGTGATGTAGCGGTCGCTGAGGGTGGATGCCGCCACGATCGCCGAATCCTGAATGCGGATTCCGTGGTGGACCTCGTAGCGCTCCTTCAACCCGCGAAGGATCGCGATGGTGTCTTCGACGCTGGGCTCCCCGGTGAACACGGACTGGAAGCGACGAGCGAACGCGGCGTCCTTTTCGATGTGTTTTCGGTATTCGTCGAGCGTCGTGGCGCCGATGCAGCGAAGCTCGCCGCGGGCGAGGGCGGGCTTGAGCATATTGCTGGCGTCCATTGCACCGTCCCCCGCGCCGGCCCCCATGATGGTGTGGAGCTCGTCGATGAACAGGATCACCCGGCCCTCCGCGGCCTCGATCTCCTTGAGGACCGCCTTGAGGCGCTCCTCGAACTCGCCGCGGAACTTTGTGCCGGCCACGAGCGAGCCAAGGTCGAGGGCGAGGAGCTGCTTGTCCTTGAGGCTCTCGGGCACATCGCCAGCGGTGATCCGCTGCGCGATGCCCTCGACGATCGCGGTCTTCCCGACGCCCGGTTCGCCGATGAGCACCGGGTTGTTTTTGGTGCGTCGCGACAGAACCTGCATCACCCGCCGGATCTCTTCGTCGCGCCCGATGACCGGATCGATCTTGCCGCGGCTTGCCGCCTCGGTGAGGTCACGGGTGTACTTCTCGAGGGCCTGAAACTTCGCCTCGGGGTCCGGGTCGGTCACCCGCTGCGTGCCGCGCACCTCCTTGAGCGCCGTGAGCAAAGTCTCGCGCGTGAGTCCCGCATCCTTGAGGGCTTTGGAAAGCGCGTCCTTGACCGCCACCATCGCTAGAAGCACGTGCTCGGCCGAAGTGTATTCGTCCTCGAGCCCCTGAGTTTCGGTCCAGGCCTGCTTGAAGACGTCGCGCACTCGGCGGGAGAGCGCAGGGTCAGCGCCGCCATCGACCTTCGGAAGTCCGCCGAGGGTGCGATCGGCCCAAGATTCGACCCGCGCTGTGTCGGCGCCGGCCTTTTCTAGGAGCGCCTTACTGACTCCGTCGGACTGGCGGAGGAGCGCAAGGAGGAAATGCTCGGGAAGGAGTTCCGGGTTGCCGCGACGCGTGGCGTCGTTCACGGCGTCCATCAACGCTTCCCGAGTCTTCGTGGTTAGTCGGTCGAGCTTCATGGCTACGCCAACCTAAGCATCGCGATGGCACGGTCAACTTCTGGCACGCGATGTGATGAGCGGACAGCGCGTCGCCGTAGAACGTGACGCGAATGGGCGGGTGGACGAGCCCGTGCCGAAGAACATCGAGGGAAACCGCACGCTGGCGGTTGGGAGGAAAAAAACGATGCGCCACGTTGAGCCGCTCGTGCGGATATGTCTCACGCTGTTCGTTGCCTGTGCGTCGATCGGCAACGCCCGCGCGCAAGCGCCTGAGGAGCCGGCAGAACCGCCGGGTCCAGTGCCGCAAACGGAAGCGCAAGAGTCGGAGCCGCCGGTCGAAGGGGCCGCCGAGGCCGACATCGAGCCGGTGGAGACGGAGGATTCCGGGTCCGATTCCCCGCCAACGAGCGGATCGAGCGAAGGAACGAGATCCGAAGGCGTGGGTCCGGAAGCGCCCGCTCCCGTCGCTCTTCCTGCCCCACCCGCTCCGGCGCCACAGGTTCACGACCCGGAGATTCCGCCAGTGCACACCCCCGAGGCCGACGACTTTATCGATGGGCTTCGAGTCTTTCTAAGCGTTCAGGTGAACATGCGGGTGGGCGAGCTGCTGGAAGAGTCGGGAGGCGGGTTTTCGTTTGAAGACAGCACGCTGGTCGGCGTGCCCGATGCGTTGATCGGCATCCGGTATGACCGGCTGACCTTGGGCCTCGGCATGACCTGGTCGCAGGTGAGCAACAGCGCTCCGATGCGCAACCCGTGCACATCCGAGTTCGAAGACTTTACGACCACCCAAACGCTCTGGGGCCTCGTTCCCACCGCGCGCTACGACGTGTTCCTGACCGACGACGGTCGAGGCCGGATGGAGGCGGGGATCGCCGTTCCTTTCGCGCTCTCCTCGCGGTCGCGCGAACGGGTGAGCGGAGACTGCCGAGAAGGCGGTCGAGGCGAGACTCAGGAGGCGGTGGACGGCCTCTACGGGTTCGACGCGATCCTCGGGGGCCGCTATCACATTTGGCCCGCGCTCTATGTCGGTGCCGAGGTGGGTCTGTCGTACATGGTGTTCGACACCGACGAAGACCCGGACAATCCCGGAACCGATCCGACGATCATCACGCTGCAGGTGTATAGTTCGCTCGTCGTGGGCATCGAAGTCGCCCCGTAACTCGTTGCTCAAAGGCACCGCAGCCAGGATTTGCCGGATCCGGGCGGGCTTGTGCGTTGACGTCGTGTGCGAGTGCTGAGATCGAACGAGAACTTCCCGAAGGGTTCGGCCCGCGCTTTTGGGATCGAATCCGGAGCACCGACTCGAGCCGTCTCCCGGTTCGCCGAATCGGCCCGGGATATCTCCTCGCGCCACCCTAGTCGACACTCTCCGCGGCCAGGGCTCTGAGCTTGCAGGGACACCTGCCCACCCGTAGGCTCACCGCATGTGGAAGGGAGAGGCCCGCAACATCGGTTTGGCGAGCTTCGCTCTCCTGACTGTGTTCGCGATCGATCCGAGCGTGGCGAGTGCGCGTCGCGGCGTCGTGATCTTTGGCGGCGGAGAGGACATCACTCATATCGAAGAAGCCGACGCGTCAGCGGTCGAACAGCTCCTTCCGGGCACCGACCCGAACACCGTCGCGATTGGGTACCACCACGAGTACTTCTCTCTCTTCTTCCTGAACGTTCTCACCTTCGAGGGGGAAGGGGTGGTGCTGTACGAAGTCGACGGCGACGAGTATTGGCTCCTCGAAGACGAAGACATACTCGCGCTCACCGGAGAGTCGCGGGAAGATCTTGGCTCGCCGTTTCTCTACAAGTTTCCTGGCGGATGTTTCTTCTTCACGCTTCTTCTGCTGGGGTACCTCGTATATCTGTTTGGATTCCGGTTGCGCCAAACATCGTGGTAGGCGCCGTCAGAGTTTAGTACTCGCGAGTTTGGAGCTCATCTCCACACTCCTGGAAGTCGATCGGTGGAAAGGAGTGGGCGAGGTGGTGCGTCCGCGAGGCGAGGAAATGCCGAGTATGTTCGAGCCCGAGGCGATGGCAGCCGATGGCGTGCAAAAGCCGGACTTCGTCGCGGATTTCCTCGACGCGATGACCCGCGGCTGAGCGTGTCGGCGACGCCGTCCGGAGCACCCCGGTTTTCTTCCGGACTTCGCTCGGGCGGCGGTTTCCGTGATCGAGAGCGAACGCACAGTGTGGGTGGGGTGATTATATATTTATTTCAGTGGTTTACGGCTGTGCTCAAACGGTGACACAACAACGTCCGGATTTGCGGCTAAACGCCACACGTGCTCTCCCCCGTCGCGCACTGGTCGTGGGAAACTCATCCGCCGACGTTTGATCCGGCGGGTCTTTCGGCGGTGGCATCGGAGCCGCGATCCGTGGTGCACATCGTCCGAGAGGCGGGGGGCGCGGTCGGCGTGGGCACCGGCGGAGAGGTCATTCCCTCTGGACTCGTGAACGGCAGCCCAACGTTCCCGCTCCTGGCGAGCCTCCCCGCGCTGTATCCGGAGTGGTTGGGGAACCGAAGTTTTAACGAGACGCACCGCGTTCGGTTTCCCTACGTGAGCGGGGCAATGGCCAACGGGATCGCCACGACCGAGCTGGTAGTGGCGATGGCGCGGGCGGGAATGCTTGGGTTCTTTGGAGCTGCGGGCCTCGCATACCCAAAGGTCGAGGCCGCGCTCGAGCGTCTTCTGGGTGAGCTTGGACACAGCGAGCTTTCTTGGGGGATGAACCTGATTCACTCCCCCAACGAGCCGGCCCTCGAAGAGGCGGTGGCCGACCTCTACCTTCGCCGGGGGGTTCGTCGAGTGTCCGCGGCGGCCTACCTTGCGTTGACTCCGGCGATCGTGCGTTACGCGGCGACCGGACTTCGCGCAGACGATGGGCGCATCCATCGCGAGAACTACGTTTTCGCCAAGATCTCTCGCCCGGAGACGGCAAAGCACTTTCTCTCGCCGGCCCCGGCCGCCATCCTCGATGCGCTGGCGGCTTCGGGACAGCTCACGGCTGACGAGGCCGCCCTTGCTCGGCAAGTCCCGGTGGCCGAAGACATCACCGTCGAAGCCGATTCGGGCGGCCACACCGACAAGCAGGCGCTCACCGCGATCTTTCCGGTGATCGCCGAGCTCCGCGATCGGTTGTCCGAGGAGCATGGCTATTCGCGGCCGATCCGGGTGGGAGCCGCGGGCGGCCTTGGAACGCCCCGGTCGGTGGCCGCGGCCTTTTCGCTCGGGGCGGCATACGTTCTGACGGGCTCGGTAAACCAGGCGTCGCTGGAGTCGGGGCTCTCGGCCGCCGGTAAACAGCTTCTTGCCGAGGCAAGCATCGGAGACGTGACGATGGCGCCCGCCGCGGACATGTTCGAGCAGGGGGTCGAAGTCCAGGTGCTCCAGCGAGGCACGATGTTTGGCCGTCGCGCCCATCGGCTTCGCGGGGTTTACCGAAACTATGAGAGCCTCGACGCGCTCCCCGCGACCGAGGTCGGAGCGCTTGAGCGCCAGGTGTTGGGAGCTTCGCTCGGTGAAGTTCGAATAGCGACTCGAGCCTTTTGGTCGGAACGGGATCCCGCCGAAAATGAGCGAGCCGCCGCCGACCCCAAGCACGAGATGGCGCTCTGCTTTCGCTGGTACCTCGGCCTCTCGAGCCGCTGGGCGATCACCGGCGATCCCCAGCGACGCCTCGACTATCAGATCTGGTGCGGCCCCGCGATGGCCGCATTCAACGATTGGGTGCGTGGCTCGTTCCTCGAGCCCCCCGAAAATCGATCGGTGGTGCAGATCGCCCGCAACCTGATGGAGGGAGCCGCGGTGATCACCCGCGGTCATCAGCTGCGGAGTTATGGCGCGCCGATCCCGGCCTCTGCCTTTCGCTTTCGACCGAGACCCCTCGAGTAACGCTTATGAAAGAACACAAGTCCGTTCAGCCGATTGCCGTGGTGGGCATCAGCACTCTCTTCCCTGGCTCGATCGACACCCACGGGTTTTGGAAAGACATTCTCGAGGGAGCGGACCGAATCACGGACGTGCCCCCCTCGCACTGGCTGGTGGAGGACTACTACGACCCCGACCCGTCCGCCCCCGACAAGACCTATGCGAACCGCGGTGGGTTCGTGCCCCCGGTCGACTTCGATCCGATGGCTTGGGGGGTTCCGCCATCGACGATCCCTGCGACCGATACCTGTCAGCTGCTTGCGCTCATTGTCGCGCAGCGGGTCCTGGACGACGCGGCCCAGGGACAGTTCGACTACACCGACCGCGAGCGGATGAGCGTGGTCTTGGGCGTGACGAGCGCCCAGGAGCTTCTTGGCGTGATGGTGAGCCGGCTTCAGCGGCCGGTGTGGACGAAAGCCCTTCGGGAGATGGGTCTCGGCGAGAACGAAGTTCAGGAGGCCTGCCGCCGCATCGAGGACCACTACACGCCATGGCAGGAGGCCACGTTCCCCGGCGTACTCGGAAATGTGGTGGCGGGGCGGATCGCCAATCGGCTGAACCTCGGTGGCACGAACTGCGTCACGGACGCGGCCTGCGCGAGCACCTTCAGCGCGCTGTCGATGGCGGTCAACGAGCTTCGCCTCGGGCAGTCGGATGTCGTCCTCTGCGGCGGTGCCGACACGATGAACGACATCTTCATGTATCTCTGCTTCAGCAAGACGCCCGCGCTGAGCAAGAGCGGAGACTGCCGTCCCTTTAGCGCAAACGCCGACGGAACGATGCTCGGTGAAGGGTTCGGGATGGTCGCGCTCAAGCGGCTCGATGAAGCGGAGCGCGATGGTGACCGCGTCTATGCGGTGATCCGCGGCGTTGGCTCGGGCAGCGACGGCAAGGGCACCGCGGTGTATGCCCCGGTGGCGAAGGGCCAAGCAAAAGCGATCCGCCGCGCGTACGAGGGCCTCGAATATGGGCCGGAGACCGTGGAGCTCATCGAAGCCCACGGCACGGGTACGGTGGCCGGTGATGCGGCGGAGTTTGACGGACTTCGGATCGGGTTCGGCGAGAGCGGCCGCGAAGATCGGCAGTGGTGCAGCCTCGGCTCGGTGAAGTCGCAGATCGGCCACACCAAGGCGGCGGCGGGGGCCGCGGGGCTGGTGAAGGCGATCTTCGCGCTTCACCATAAGGTGCTTCCGCCGACGATCAAGATCGACGAGCCGAACCCCAAGCTCGATCTCGAAACGAGTCCGTTCCATCTCAACACCCGGGCTCGACCCTGGGTGCGAAGCGGAGCGCATCCCCGCCGTGCGTCGGTGTCGTCGTTTGGGTTTGGTGGCTCGAACTTTCATGTGGCGCTCGAGGAATACCGGGGCTCGGGGAGCCGGGCGTACCGGCGACGGGCCACCGCGAGCGAGCTCTTTGTGTTTCAGGCCGACACGCCGAAAGCGCTCGCGGACGAATGCCGTCGGGCGGCCGACGACGCGGAGCTCGACGGGATGTTCCGCTATCTCGCGAGGGCGACCCAGAAGGCGTATCGGTCGACGGCGCCGTGCCGGGTCGGCGTGGTGGCGATCGATGGGGCGGATCTTCGAAAGAAGCTCGAGAAAGCCGCGGAGCTTGTGACGGCTGGCAAGCCATCGGTCCTGCCCGACGGCACGGCGTTTGGTGTCGGCGAGCCGGACGGTCCGGTGGGATTCGTATTCCCCGGTCAGGGCAGTCAGTACCCGGACATGGGCGCGACGCTCGCGATGACCTGGGACGAGGCCGCCGAGATCTGGGATGCGGTGGCGGACCTCGACGAGTTTGCCGGCCAGGCGCTCCATGACGTGGTGTTCCCGCGACCGGCGTTTGACGAAGCGGTACAGGCAGAACAGGCGGGGCGCCTCACCGCGACCGAGTGGGCTCAGCCGGCGATCGGCGCGACGAGCCTTTCGCTGCTTGCGCTGCTTCGAACCCTTGGGGTCGCGCCGCAGGCGGTGGGTGGCCACAGCTTTGGCGAGATCGTCGCGCTTCATGCGGGAGGGGTTCTTTCGCGCATGGACGCGATGCGAATCGCGCGGCGCCGGGGTGAGCTCATGGCCGCCGCGGCGGAGACGCCCGGGTCGATGACCGCGGTGTCGGCCGACGCCGAGCGGGTACGCGCGTTGGTCGACGGGTGGACCGACATCGAAGTGGTGGTGGCCAACCACAACTCGCCGACGCAGGTGGTGCTGAGTGGGCGGACTCCGGCGATCGAAGCGGCGGAAGGCAAGCTGAAGGCGGACGGGCTCCGATATTCGAGGCTCCCCGTGGCCACGGCGTTTCATTCCGAAGTGGTGTCCGCCTCGACGGTGCCATTCGCCGAGTATCTCGACACCGTCGAGGTGCAGGCGGCGGTGCTTCCGGTGTACGGCAACACCCGGGCGGCTCCGTACCCCAGCGATCCGGGAGCGATTCGCAGGATCGTGGCGGAGCAGATCGCGAAGCCGGTGCGCTTCGTGGAGCAGATCGAAGCGATGCACGACGCGGGGATTCGCACCTTTGTCGAGGTGGGTCCCGGCTCGGTGCTCACGGGGCTGGTCGGGCGAATCTTGAAAGGCCGAGCGCATCGCGCGGTGGCGCTGGACCGCAAGGGCAAAGACGGGGTCACGGCATTTCATCATGGGCTCGCGCAGCTTGTCGCGGCGGGAGTGCCGCTTTCGTTGGGGGCCCTCTTTGAGGCTTTCGAACCCCTTTCCGATCCGCGGACAGCCACGAAGCCGCGGCTTTCCCTGAAGATCAGCGGCACAAACTACGGCAAGCACTATCCGCCGGAGAACGGAGCGGCGGGTCTTCCCGGTCCCAACCCCGAGCGTTCGGCTCTCGGTTCGAACGCATCGAAAGGTGCGGCGCCCACGACCGCAGCACCCACAACCCTTTCACCCTCAACCGTTGCATCCTCTGCTCCCTCAAATCTTTCGCCGACGAATGCAATGCCGACGAATGCAATGCCGACGAATGCAATGCCGACGAATGCAATGCCGACGAATGCAATGCCGACCCCACTGCCAACCCCCGGAGCGCGGGCGAATGGCGCGTCTGGCCGCGGCGGTCAGGCCTCGCACCCAGGATCATCCCGTGGTGTGGATAAACGGAGCGTGCCCATGCCCGAGCGAGAGTTAAACCGTGCGCCGACGAACGGGGTGTATGCGGCACCCGCTGGCATGCCCAACGCGGCTCCGGGGAGCGAAGCGCTGGCCGCGGCCTATCTGGAAATGCAGCGGCAGGCGATCGAAGCCCACGCGACTTACACCCGAGCGATGAGCGAATCGCACACCGCGTTCCTCCAAGCCCAAGGCGCGGTGCTCCAGACCCTCCCGCAGCTGATGGGTGCACCTCACCTTGCGGCGGCGCTGCCTGCGCCGGTTCATGCGGTGGCGCCGGTGCCGCAGCCCACGCCCGCATTTTCACCCGGGGTCGATGCTCCAGCCCACACATCGACTCCCGCCCCCGCGTTCCCGGGCGGGGTCAACCCCTCCGCTCACGTCCACGTCCCCGCCGTGGTGGAAGCGCATGGACGGACCGAGGGGGTCGGCTCCTCGGTCAGGCAGGAACCCGTCTCATCCGTCACTTCTCCGGTAGCGCCGCAGGTTTCGGTGTCCTCGCCCGAGAAGAGTCCGCGGGCCCCGGACTCATCCGGCGCCGCGGTGGACCTTCAGGCGCTGATGCTCGAGGTGGTGGCCGAGAAGACGGGGTATCCGCCAGAGATGCTCGAGCTCTCGATGGATCTCGAAGGGGACCTTGGCGTGGATTCGATCAAGCGGGTGGAGATCCTCGCAGCGATGCGAGAGCGGGCGACGGAGCTTCCGGAGGTGGACCCGGCGGAGCTCGGCAAGCTTCGCACCCTCCAAGAGATCGTCGACCGGATGGGTTCGGCGCTGTCGTCTCCGAGTGCCTCCACGTCGGCTGCGCCCGCGACGTCTTCGCCGGGGACGGAAGCCGTCACGGTGGACCTTCAGGCGCTGATGCTCGAGGTGGTGGCCGAAAAGACGGGGTATCCGCCGGAGATGCTCGAGCTCTCGATGGATCTCGAAG
>JBCCZL010000107.1:0-20205 GCA_039187775.1 Myxococcota bacterium | reverse complement strand
GACCCGAGCACGCAGAAGAACCCATAAAACCAACGCGCCGACTGAATCCGAAAGATGCCGTTCGCAAACGTCCACAGCATCTCGAGGACCACGACGATGTGCACGTCCTTCCAGATGTAGAGCAGGAACGTAGCTCCCGGCACGTGAAGCCACCGGAGGCCCATCAAAAGGAGCAGGCTCAGCGCCGACATCGCAACCGCGATCACGAACAGTCGCGGAAGAGGCACTCGCGGGACCACCGCGCCGTAGACACCGACGACCACGAGCGTCGTCACGGCTACTCCGAGCCAAACTCCCGGGAGGAGGCCCGCGTCGTATTCATCGAGGAACAACGACTCGGTGGTCGCGCGAGCAAGCTCGTAATTCAAAAGAATGAGGAACGCGAGAAGGCAGATCCCACCAACCTGAAGAACACGAGCAACCATGGAGAAAGGTTCTCAGTACTCGAGCTTTTCCTGAACGGACTCGAACACCTTGGCCTCGGTGAACAGCCGCACCAGCTCGCCGTCGATGTGGCCGTCCTTGACCTCGTATCCCAGGATCGCCAAGGCTCGCTCGACGGGGATCGCTTTCTTGTATGGCCGATCTCGCGCGGTCAGCGCATCGTAAATGTCGGCAATGGTCATGATCTTCGACTGCAGCGGAATCACCGGATCACCGATCCCGTGGGGATAGCCGGAGCCGTCCAACTTCTCGTGGTGCGCGCCCGCGATCTCGGGGATCCGCGCCATGGTCTTTCCCCACGGGATCCGAGAAAGAAAGTTGAACGTGTGAACCACGTGGGATCGGATCTCGGCCATCTCCTCGCCGTTTAGCGAGCCTCGCGTGACCTGGAGCGAGCGAACCTCATCCTCGGTCAGGAGAAGCTGCTCGTCCCCTTTCGCGTCGATATAGGTTCGCGTCGCAAGGTCCGCGAGCGCGCTAAAGTCACCCTCCTTGAGCACGGTCGGCTCGTTGGCGTGGAGCACCGTCTTGAGGGCTCCTTCGAGCTCGGCCCGACGCGCGGCCACGCGCTCGTGTGCTTCGCGAATGTCCCCCTGCGGGGCACCGTCCCGGCGAAGTTCCGCCACCCGCTGCCAAGCATTCGCCTCCGCATCCCGAATCAGATACGCGAAGCGAGCCTGAATCATCTGCAGCTCATGCGGGTAGAGCTTCTTGGCCTTGACCAGGACCTTTTCACGGACGCCGATCTTGCCGAAGTCGTGAAGGAGAGCTGCGTACTCGAGCTCCTTGAGCTCGCGGCGCGTGAAGGTCGACGTGGCGTAGGGGCCGTTGTCGACCCGATCGACGATCGCGGCAAGACTGCAGGAAAGCACGCTCACCCGAAGCGAGTGGCCGCTCGTGGTGGGATCTCGCTGCTCGATGGCCTGAACGCTCGCCCGGACGAAACCTTCGAAGATCCCGCGAATCTCCTCATAGAGCAGCGCATTCTCGAGGGCGATGCCAGCCTGGGAGGCCAGCGTGACGAGAAGCTCCTCGTCACGCTCGCCGAAGGGCACAACGTCGACGAAGTCCTCGGCGGTCCGAAGAAACTTCCCCGGGGTCTTCTTCTTGTTGATGAGCTGAATGATGCCGATGACCTCGTCCTGCGCCGAGATCATCGGGACGGCGATCATCGACCGGGTGTCGTAGCCGACGCGCTTATCGAAGCTGCTGTCGTAAGAGTACGGCGCATCGTCGGGGATCGCGTCCACGTTGGGGATGTTGATCGGCAGCCGGGTCAGCGCCGCCGCACCCGCGATCGACCGCATCGACACGGGCATGGTGAACTCGCTCGATTCGAAGGTAACGCTTTCGTTTTGCGACGTCTTGAAGCGGAGTCGCGGACCCTTGCCATCCGTCTGTTCGCCCTCGATGACGTAGATGCTTCCTGCGTCCGCTCCGGTGATGAAGCGCGACTTCTCGAGGATCAGGTCGAGGAGACGAGTGATGTCCCGCTCCTGGCTGAGCGCGCGGGCGATCTCGACGAGCTCCCCGAGCTCGTAACGGTACCGCTTGATCCAGCGGCCCTTCCGTTCGTCATGTTGGCGAAGCTCGACCAGATCGAGCAACCCCCGAACCGAGTGGTAGGTCGCTTCCGACGGGCAGTTCTCCGGCAGATAGTTGAGGATCACCCGCGGCGGCAACTGTTCGGTGAGTTCCCGCGAACAGTCGCCCACGAGGAGCAAGGCGACTTTCCCGCTCGGCAGCCGGTCGAGGTACGGTTCGACCGGATCCCGTTCGAGGTCGGCCACTCGAACGACCACCACCGTGGCTTCGCCGCGGCGGACTTCTACAACGCGTCCTTTGATCTCGACCTCAGCGCCGGAATCACGGATCCGAGGGTCGATTTTGAGAGTGCCAGCAAGCTGGGCGACCGGCGATGGCTCACCGGGGACGGAGAGGCGGCCCTCCTCGCTCGGTTCAACCGGCATCGGCGTCGCTCCCGGCGCCGGCGTCCAGGTCGTCGCGAACCGCTGCGAGGTTGGCGGCCCGCTCCGCGTCCCGAGCGTCGTAGGCGAGGACGATTTTCTGCACCAGCGGATGCCGGACGACGTCTTCGTGACTGAAGCGCCGAATCGCGATTCCTTCGATGCCGTCGAGAAGCTCCGCTGCATCGTGAAGGCCGCTGCGGTGCCCCCCGGGAAGGTCGACCTGCGTGATGTCCCCCGTGATCACCGCCTTCGCATCGTAGCCGAGACGGGTGAGGAACATCTTCATTTGATCGGCGGTCGTGTTCTGGGCTTCGTCGAGGATCACAAAGCTGTCGTTGAGGGTCCGTCCGCGCATGAACGCGAGGGGCGCGACCTCGATGGTGCCACGCTCCAGCAGCGCCTCGGCTTTTTCGAGGTCCATCATGTCATGCAGCGCGTCGTAAAGCGGACGGAGGTACGGATTGACTTTCTCGGCGAGGTCTCCGGGAAGGAACCCGAGCTTCTCTCCGGCTTCCACGGCAGGCCGCGTCAGGATAATTCGCTTGACCTCTTTGGCCTGAAGGGCCCGCACCGCCATGGCCATCGCGAGGTAGGTCTTGCCGGTTCCCGCGGGTCCGATCCCGAACACGATGTCATGATTACGAATCGCATTGATGTAGAGCTGCTGCGCGACGCCCTTGGGGGAGACGACCTTTTGATGCGACGCGACGAGGACCACATCTTCGAAGAGGTCCCGGAGCCGCACGTCGGGATGCTTTCGAAGGGTCTCGGCGGCCCGCGCGATCTCCCGGCCCCCGAGCTTGGTCCCACGCTCGAGCACGTCGACGAGATCCAGGAGCACTCGCTGCGCAAGCTGCACCGCCGACGCAGGCCCTCGCACATGAATCGTGTCGCCGCGAAGCCCCATGTCGACTTCGAGGATCTTCGACAAGACGCGGAGGTGGCTCTCGTTTGGACCGGAGAGACGAAGGAGCAGCTTCGAGTCGGCCACCTCGACATCGGCCGCCGAACGTTCATCGGGTGACGAACCGGCAACTGCTCCCGGCGCTCGCTCCCCTCCGTCTTGGTGCTTATCGTTGCCCTCGCGAGCCTGCTCGATGTGCCGCGCCATGTGCCTGTGGTCGGATAACGCTACCACGGACCTTTAGAAAACGCCCGCGTCTCCACACATCGGGGGAGGCCCCCCCGCACACTCGCAGTCGCATTCCGGCGAGCCCTCGCGGTCGGGAACCGCGGCTCGACCCGCCCCGCGGCAGGCGCAGTAGCACTGGTCCGGGCGAAAGGTGCAGTCTGACCGGGCGCTGCATTGTTCGGGGGACTCGAAGAGGTCCCGCTGGGCGAGGCCCTGTTCGCACGACCCATCTACGGGACGACACGCGTAACCGATCTCATCATCCGGCCGAAGCATGACGAGGGTGCAACCCGTGGATTCCATGCATGCAAACCGGTCGAGGGCTGGACAATCCACTTCGGGGTGGGCTTCGGGTTCTTCCGACGCCTCCGGAGGGTCCGGTTCTGGCGGCGGAGGCCGTGGGGCCGCGCTAGAGCAGCCGATGACTGTCAGCGCCAGCGCAACGGGAAAAGGAGAAACGGAGCGCACCGCGTTCACAAACCCAGACCCTAAGCCAACCTGTTAGCCTTTGCTATGGCCGAACGCGAGCCCTGGAACGCCAAAGAAGCCGTCACGAAGATCCTCGAGGACTATCAGCTCGAGGCAACATTTCCCGATCCGGTTGCCGCGGAGGTTCGCACGCTGGTCGAGGATCCGGAAATCGACGATCCGGCACTCCTCGATCTGACGGACCTTGCGTTTGTCACGATCGACCACGAGAGCTCCCGAGATCTCGACCAGGCGGTCTTTGTGACCGCGATCGAGGACGGCTACCGCGTGGACTACGCGCTCGCCGATGCGGCGCACTACTGCCGACCGGGAATGGCGATGTTTGGCGAAGCCCTTCGTCGCGGCGCGAGTTTTTATCTGCCCGACATGATGGTGCCGATGCTTCCGCGGGAGCTCTCCGAGGGGATCGTGTCGCTCAATGAGCAGGTCGATCGGCGGGCCCTGGTATTCCGCATGACCATCGACGCTGCCGGCAACTGCGTGCGAACGGACTTCGTCAACGCTCGGGTGCGGAGCCGGCACAAGCTTTCCTTCGAGCGGGCCCAGGCGTACCTCGACGACCCCGAGGGCGCTGCGTTTGACGATCCTGCGGTGGGCGAGAGCCTTCGAGCCCTCGAAAAGGTCGGGCAGCTGCGGATTCGTCACGCCGAAGAACGGAATGTCGTGCGCTATCGTCGCGCCGAAGTGTCGGTCCGTCTCTCGAAGGGCGCGGGGATGCGCTTCGTGGTGGGAAGCGACCTGCGAATTGCGATCGAGCGATACAACGAGCAGATTTCTCTTCTGTGCAATATGGAAGGGGCGCGGTTCCTTCGAGAGCACGCCGGCTCGGCGGCCTCGCGGGTCCAAGCGATCTACCGCGTCCATCCTCCGCCCGAGCCCGACCGAATCGCCGAACTCCAGGCCACACTCGAGGCCCTCGCCCAAAGTCACGGTCTCGACCGGCAACGCTGGACGTGGAACGCGGACGAAGAGTCTCTGGCCGAGTATCTCGACCGGCTTCCCGAAGCGCCTGAGACCTCCCGACTTGTCCGCGCGATTCATCGACAGGCGATTCTCGTCAACGGCCGGTCATCGTTTCGCGCCGAGCCGGGAATCCACTTTGGGGTTGGCGCGGACGTCTATGCGCGCTTTTCGGCACCGATGCGCGAAATCGTCGGAATCTACCTTCATAAAGAAATGAGGGAAGCGCTGGGAACGAGCGGGGCGAAGGCACCCGCCGATGCCGACGAAGTGCTTCGGGAGAGCATCGTCACCGCGGCAAATCGCTCCAAAGACGTTCAGCGCGACATCACCAACGCAGCAAACCGACTGATCCTGGACCAGCTCTTTCTCGACGACCTCGATCGGTCGGAAAAGGAGCGGGAACGAGCCGGCACGCTGATGGGAATCCGGATGCCGAAGGTATACGTTCTGCTCGACGACCCGGCGATCGACGTGAAGGTCTATTTGCCGGGGCTCTCGAAGCTCACCGGAGAAACGTTCGAGCCCGACGGTCCGGTCCTTCGAGGCGACCGCGGCACCGCGCTTCGCATCGGCGACCCCGTGGTCATCACCGTGGTCGACCGCGACAAGCGAGACCGCTGGCGGCTTCGGATTCGCCGTCCCTAATTCACCGAGGTCTCCCGCGGCGTTGAGAGAGCTCCCCCGGGTCTACTGAGCCTTTTCCTGGCTCAGGAGCCAGTCCAGGGTCTCGCTGGCGAAGGTCGGAGTGAGCGCAGGAATATGGCTTCCGTTGGTGATCGTCCAAAACTGGACGTCGATCCCCTGCGCACAGGTGGTCCCGTAGCGCTGGCGAATGGTCTCGGCTCCGGCAACCGCGTTGTCGAGGTCGACCTCATCGAGGTTCTCGACCGCCTCGGTGCATTCGCCCCGAGCCACCCACCGCAGCACGAGGTCATCGGCAAAGCTGTACGGCACGAGGTCGTCGTCGGTTCCGTGAACCTGAAGCACCGAGACCGGACCGGGATCGCCGCACTCGGCCGCGGTAAAGAAGCTGAGCCCAGCGAGGCTCATGATCGCTGTCACCCGATCCGAATGGCGACACGCCATCCGGTGACTCATGAAGCCTCCGTTGGAGTGGCCGGTGAAGTACACCTTTCGTTCGTCCACGGGGTACTCGGCGATCGCGGCATCGAGAAGTCCGATCAAATAGCTCTCGTCGTCGACGCCGCTCCCGAAGTTGTCACAGCACTGCGCCGTCGCGTTCCAGAACTGTCTCCCCGAGGGATCGACGGTTCCTTCGGGAATGACGAGGTACACCCCGCGGGACTGGGCCGCTTCTCGATAGCCAAAGAGCGCGTCCTGAAGGATGCCCGAAGCTCCATAGCCGTGAAGCAGGAACACCACGGGAAGCGGAGTTACCCCGTCATAGTTCCGGGGTAGCACGATCTGCGCGGGCCGGTCGCTGGGCCCGAAGGTCTGGGTGCTCCCTGGGGCGAGCCCGGTCGCATCGACGGCGGCATCCTCCGACGCATCGATGAGAGCATCCCCCGTCGCATCGAGTGCCGCGTCGACCGCCGAATCATGGCTATTGGCCGGAGCTGCATCGTCTCCACAGCCCGAGGCCGCCATGAGGATTGCCAAAAGCGCAAGGATCCACCGCATTGCGAGACCATAGCCCGGTCTCTCGCCGAATGCACCAATCCGACACTCCCGCGCCGGCCGGTGCTAAACGCCGGGAGGCGAATGCTCCGCGCAGCCGTCGGTGGAAATCGACCAGCGAACTCGCCCCACCAGGTGATCGATCGTGACCGACCCGAAGTGCCGGCTATCCCGCCCCGCGGCAGGGTCGTCGCTACCCACGGCAAACGTGGACGATCCGATCGAACGGACTCGTTTCACGAGGCGTTGCTCGGGTTTCAGCGGATCGCGAAAAACCACCACCTCGCCCGGACGCGGCAGCCGTCGACAGACTTCGACGATGAGCACGTCACCCGCGTCGAAGGTCGGCGACATGCTGTGACCGCGCGCCACATAGACCCGGCGCCGACCCCGGAGAGCCCCGACGAGTTCATGCAGGGCTTGGCGAATCAGCCGCCGGCGAGTACCCACTCGACGTTCCGGTTCTTGCTGGCCCAGAACACGCGGTGGATCTCTTCGATCGCTTCGATGAGCTCGTCCGCGTGCTGCGGACTCACCTCTACCTTACAGGACGAGCACAGCTTCGCCGCTTTCCAGAACATGTCGTGGAGGTTCGGCACCGTTTCAAGGTGTTGCGGCTTGAAGTAGTCCGTCCAGAGAATGAGGAGCTCGCGCTTCGTGAGCTCGGCCTGTTCTTCTTTGATCGCGACGTACCGCGAGAGAGTGTTGTGATACCGGCTCACCGCCGCCGCATCAGAGGGATCCGGTGGAACCAGCGCGAGGATCTTCTTCGTCATCGAGCGGACCGCTTCAGCGGTGATCCGCGCCGCTGCGGGGTCGTAGATCCCGCAGGGGCCATCGCAGTGTGCCTCGGCGGTGGGGAGCTTCTGGGCTAGGCGACCGATTGCTTTTTTGATCATCTTCGACTCAACGATTGGGGTCAGAGGGTCTCGGGGCGCTTGCGCCACCAAGTCACAAGCGCGATTCCCACAAGCAGAACGACGAAACCGACGCCAGCTTCCAGGGCGTGATCGGCCCACCAAGGACCATCGTGTCGATGGCCGGGATGGGCCGCGGCAAGGTTGGGGGTGAGAAGCAAAGCAACGAGGACGGCGGAGACTTTCATGAGGACCTCTTGGGTTTTGTTTTGGCACGGGCCGCGGTCAAGGGCTGGAGTGAGCGAGGCGTCGTTTCGTTGGTCTTCACCGCCCTCGCGAGACTCGATGCGAATGCGGCGGCCGCCGATTCGTTGCCGTGAAACGAAGCGACGTAAACACCGCTTAGAGTTCGTTCGGCAAGGTCGAATCCGACCGCCACCACCGCCCTGAACTCCGCGTGGTCGGAATCCAGGCAAAACTCGTGCTCCACATCCCGCGCGAGAAGCGTCACCGTGGCCGCGCCGATGCCCGTGGTGAGCAGGGTTTCGACGCTTCCCGAGGGGAGCTCTCCCGCTCCGCAGCGCCGAATCCAATGGCGGTAGTGAGCCATGATCTCCCGGTCGCTCGGCGCGCGGACGAGAATTGCCTCCGACATGACCCCTAAGGTGTAGGTGGTCGTATCGCGCCGAACCGAGCTCTCCTGCCAGTGGGAAGGATGGGTCGGCGATTCGCACCCGGTCACGCGCCGGTGATATCGACATTCATATTCATTGTCAACAAACACCTCCAAGTCCACCGCCGAAGCGAACCGGCATGCCTCTTGGGAGAGGCGCGGTCAGCGTTCGCCTTCGATGCGTGCTCGGAGTCGCCGAAGCCGCGTCTCGGCGGCGGGACCGGGCTCCGCCGCGATCGCCGCGTCGATCGCGTGCAACGCTTCGGTGCCATAGACTTCGTCGATCGCGTCGACCGCGTCGTACCAAAGCACATCGTTGAACACGAGAACGATGAGATTCTCGAGCATCGGCCCGTGTTCCCGAGCGGCGGGGTCGATCGTGTAGGCGGCGACATAACGATCGATCGCGTCGCTGTACCAGCGAAGGTCGAGATAGGCCTGCGCCAACAGGAGCTGGGGCCGAGGATCCGCCTCATGGGCGCGGCCGTACGCCGCGATCTCGTTGAGCTCGCCCCGCGACAGCGTGTCCCCGGCGAGGATACGATCGTGAAACTCGGCAAGCTCGGCGGGAAGCTCGGCAAAGAGCGGTTCGACGGGCACGATGAGCGGTGACCCCACCCCAGCGGCCGGTTCCACGACCAATGTTTCCTCCGCGCCAACCTCGGGTGCCGGCTCTGGCGCGTGGGCGCTCTCCCCGGCGGGCTCCGTCGTATCATCGGGGCCGATCGCGGAGGTGGATGGCGCGGTCTCCGAGGCAGCCGGCTGCGAGGCCGCCGTTTCCGGGGCCGCCGTTTCCGGGGCAGCCTTTTCCGACGCAGCCGTCTCGGGAACAGTGTCCGGTTCCGTCGAATCACTCGCGAGGACTTCACGCTCCGGCGGGCTCGAGTCCGATGCCGAATACGCGACGTACCCACCACCGCCAGCGACGAAGACCGCCGCCGCGGCAGCGATCCACACCGGAAAACGTCGACGCTCGGGCTCGACCGCCGCCCGAATGGGATGAGAGGACACCGGCCGGTTTCGCCGGAGGGCCGCGCCGACCGCCTCCATCATCTCTTCGGCAGAAGGAAAGCGCTCGACCGGATCTCGATGCACCGCTCGGCGAAGCAACGGCTCGAGGTCACCAGGAAGGACGAGATTGCCCCCAAACTCGGAAACGATGGGGGGCTCCGGAGGCACCGCATCGGCGATCATGCGATAGAGAATCGCCCCGAGCGAATAGGTATCGGCGCGGCGATCGGTGGAGCGCCGGTCGATCATCTCGGGGGCAAGGTACCGGCGACCCCGAGGCCCCGACGCTTTGCCGGTTGGGCCGGTGTCGCTCCGATCGCGGGCCGTATCGATCAGCGACCGGAAGCCCGCACCCACCACGCACGCGCTCTCGTGATCGTGGGCGTCGCGTGCGAGGATGATATTCGCAGGGGTCAGATCGAGGTGGCGGAGCGACAGGTTGTGCACCGCGGCAAGCGCCTCGAGGATCTCATGGGCGAGGGTGAGCGCGCGCTTTCGTCCGATGGGGCCAAGCTCGAGCTCTTCGGCGAGAGTTCGGCCTTCGACGAGTTCCAGCTCCAGGTACGGAACGTCATGCCGTACGCCGTAATCGAGCACGCGGACGATCCGAGGATGCTCGAGGGTCCGGAGCCGTCGGGCCTCCGCCTCGAAGCGCTCGCGTACCACACTCCCTTCAGGGCACTCGAAGGGCAGGATCGCAACCGCGCGAATCCCGTGAAGCGACTCCACCTGATAGGTGAGGGCCAGGCCATTCCAGGGGAGCTCGTGAAGCACTCGATATTGGCCATCGAAGAGCTCACGAATCGTCTTGAGATCGGCGCGGGTTCCGCTCACGGCGGCGAAGCCTAGCCCAGCTTCTTTCGTACGCCAGCCGAGGCGGCACAGCATGAGTTGTGCGATTTCCGAACGCGTTGCCGTTTCTTTAAGGAATCAGCGGGTTATGAGCCACCGAGACCGCATCTGGGGAGGCCTCTCTGCGGATGTTCTTATCGCGCGACGAGTGAGCTTACTCGCGGCTCGCGCTCTCGTCCGACGAATCCATCTCCACCGATCGCCGAGCCTCCCGCTGTGCATCACGACGAATCAGCCACGCCGACAAGATGAACGGAAACACCGTGAGCCCGAAGATCTCGAAGTGAAACGCGGGAACCCACCACGACGCGAGGCTCACCATCGCATGCCCAATCGGGATCGGCAGCCAACCCCGACCGAGCTGAGGGACGAGCGTGAGCCAAAGAAGCCCGTTTACAAAACTCGCCACCGCAGTGCTCGCGGGCATCGACACCCCCGCCGCACCAAGCATCGGCCAGAGCACAAGGCCGCTGATGAACACGATCGTCGAGGTCATCACCGTTTGACGGTTCATTGCGCTGGCAAGGAGCTTTCGCCGGGCAACGAGCGTCCACACGAGGTTAACCGCTAGGAACAGAAGCCCTGCGCTCGCAAAGCGAAGGTGATCGATCGGATAGACATCGAAGCGGGTCAGCGCTCCACAGACGAAACACAGCGCGGAGAATCCCACCGCGCCAACCACGATGCGCCCAGTTCGACTGCCGATCCCGAAGCGGCGGTCCACGTCGAGTTCGAGGGCACGAAGGCGCGCGGTCCGGTCTTCTTCGTCGCGTCGGGCCCCTTCGATCGCCGCCTCAAGCGCGGGTAGAGGCTGGTCGTGCTGGCGAAGGAGCACCGTCGCCGCACGCGCGTCGCCGCGATCGAGTTCGAATCGAATCATGCCCTCGAGCAGCCGACGCCGCCCTATCTGCGCCTCTTCGTTGCTTGGCCACTGGCGAAGCGCCTGCTCAAAGCCAAACCTTGCTTCGTGAAAGAGCCCTTCGATCCGCGCTTCGTTGCGGCCCGACTGAGCCTCCTTGATCAGCTCATCGGTCCGACGCTCCGCCTCCTCGAAGAGATCGAGGGAGCTTCGGTGTGAAAGAAACTCCTCCAGCGCGTCAGCAAACGCGGCGGCGGTCTCGTAGCGGTCTTTCGGTTCGCGAGACATCGCCCGACGCACGATCGCCCCGAGCTCGCGAGGCACCTCCGGGCCGTACGTCGGCGGAAGCGAAATGAACGAACGAAGGAGCGTGGCCTGAAGCGTGGAGGCGACGTGGGGCGGAAGCCCGGTGATCATATGATGCAGCGTCGCTCCGAGCAGATACACATCCGCACCCACCCCGATCTGTGCGCCGTCGCCCGCCGCCATCTCCGGCGCCATGTACGCGGGGGTCCCCTCGACGCTCCGGAGATCGGACACGTGGGGGACTCCCTCGGGCCGCTCGCCTTCGAAGCGAACCGCAATTCCCCAATCGACGACATAGACTTCGCCGAAGGAACCGATCATCACGTTGTCTGGTTTGATGTCGCGGTGAAGGATTCCCCGGCTGTGAGCAAAATCGACGGCGGTCGCGACCTGCTGAAGAATACGGATCTGGCGCGAGAGGTTGGTCCCGGAGAGGCGAATGGCCGCCGGCAACTCCTCGATCCGGTCCGCCCACGCCACCCCCTCGATCCGTTTCATGACCAAGATCGGCTGGCCGAACTCGTCCTCGCCAATGTCGTGTACCGGCACGATGTTCGGATGCTCGAGCCAGCCGGTGACCCTGCCCTCTCGCAGGAGCTGGCGGGCGCGTCGCGGGTTCGTCTTCTCCGGCCGAAGCGACTTGACCGCGACCTCCCGATCGAGGCCGGTCTGAATCGCCTCGCGAACGATGCCCATGCCCCCCTCGCCCAGTACCCCCCCGAGCTCGAGGGCCGCCCCCGTTCGATTGCTCCCCGACAGCTCTTGAGACCCATCTTCCGCCACCGGTGCGACCACCGTCTGGTCCCGAAACTCGAGGGTGGCCACGTCGACTCCGAGGTCTTCCCAGGTCTGGTGGAGTTTCGCTTCAAGCGCCGGATTCGCTATGTCCCGTCCCATCGCCGCGGTGGCCTCCGATGACCCGCGCATTGTACGGCGGCTCAGGGAGAACTCTGCCCGGGGCCCCGGATCAATGCGAGGTCGAGCATGCCGACCTGCTGAAGCGCGGCAAGGAATGTCAGCGGGCGAGGGGGCTTGGTGAGATAGGCGGAGGCCCCCGCGCTCTCGGCGAGCTGTCGATCTTGTTCGGCGTCCGAAGATGTCAGCATCACGACGGGGATGTCTTGAAGGTCCGGATGGGCCTTCATCGCGGCGAGCACTTCGTGACCGCTCACCTTGGGTAGATTGATGTCGAGAAGTAGCAGCCCGGGGATGGCTACTCCCTCGTAGCCTCCGCGCTGGTGCAGATAGTCGAGCGCTTGCTCCCCGTCGGTCACAACCGAAAGCGCGTTCGACAGCCCGATCTTCGCGAGGACCTTTTCGGTGAGCTTCACGTCTCCCGGGTTGTCCTCGACGAGAAGGATTTCGATGACCTCAATCGTCATTGGGCCCCCGCATCACCGGTAGCGTGAACCAGAACGTGGCCCCTTCCCCCGGTGTGGAATCGATGCCGATCGAACCGCCATGGCGCTGCACGATCCGTTTGCACAGGGCGAGGCCAATCCCGGTCCCCGGGTACTCCTCACGCGTATGAAGCCGCTGAAACATTCGGAACACCTTCGCCGAGTACTCGGGGTTCAAGCCGATCCCGTTGTCTTGCACCGCGATGCGCCAGGCGTTGGCGATCCGAGTCGACGACACCGACACCCGAGGCGTGCGATCGGGATGGCGAAACTTGAATGCGTTGCTCAGTAGGTTCTGCAGCAGCTGGCGAAGCTGAGAGGCATCGCCGCGCACCTCGGGAAGCATCTCAGACACGATCTCACCACCGCTCTCTTCGATCGCCACCTGAAGCGTGGTCACCACGTCGTCGACGAGCGAGGACAGCTCGACCGCATCCAGCTGCAGCTCCTGCCGTCCCGTGCGGGAGAATGCAAGGATATCCTTGATGAGCTGCTGCATCCGCTGCGCGCCATCGACCGCAAAATCCATGTACACCCGCGCGTCGTCTTCGAGTTCCGCCCCGTAGTCCTCGTCGAGCAGCTGAAGGTAGCTCGTCACCATGCGGAGCGGCTCCTGGAGATCATGGGAAGCGACGTAGGCAAACTCCTCGAGCTCGCGCTGAATCTCCATCCGCTGCGTCACGTCGGAGAACACGAGGACGGCCGCGAAGTTCTCAGAGCCGGTGAGTGGGCGAGCGGACACCGAGAGCCAAATGTCGCCGTCGAAGTTCGAGTTGCGGACGAGCACGAGTTCATCGAGCACCGTCTCGCCGAGGAGCGCCCGCACCAGCGGCAAGTCCTCGACCTCAATGGGGTTGCCCTTGGCGTCGAACATGCCGTAGTGGGCGGGCCAGCCAGTGAGCGAATCGCTGGTGTCGACGCCGAGGATCGCCGCGGCTTCGCGATTGAACAGCACGAAGTTCGCGTTCCGGTCGGCAACGATCACCCCGACCGTCAATGAGTTCACAAGACGCTCGAGCTCCGCATTCTGCGCGGTCCGACTCTGGTGGCGTTCCCGAAGCACTTGGTTGACGCGGCGAAGCTCCTCGTTGACCGCTTCGAGTTCGCGCTCCTTCGCGTGAAGGCGAGTTACGTCGGCAAACTTCACCAGGACCCCCGCCACTCCACCTCCCGGCAAGCGCCAGGGTCGAAGCGAGATGTCGACGGTGATCCCCAAGTCCTCGATCACCGTTGTCGGTTGCTCGATCGGAGTGTCCGACACCAGCGCATCGGCCAGCGAGCGTTCGATCGACACCCGATCGCCAAGAATCTCTTCGCTTGTTTTTCGGAGGGGATCCTCGAGGCGGAACATCTCGCAAAACTGATCGCTGCACGCGATCAATCGGTGCTCCACGCTGAAGAGCGCAAAGGAGGCCGGAAGGGTAGACACCAGCTCGCTCATCCCCTCGAGAGCCTTCGAGAACCGGGCCGCGTCGTAGGTCCCCACCGCTTCCTAAACGTAACACAAAGGCCCTACTTTGCGCGAGAACCGTCGCCGGAGAGGGTCCGCCGATCCTCCGCGCTAAAGACGACGAGGCCACAGCGGTGGCATCGCTCGACCTCCGCCTCACCGGCGGTGGTTCGAAAGACCTGAAGCTCCATCGGGCGAAGACACTCGGGGCATTTCATCGACGCGGTGACGTGCACCCATTCGGTGCGGCGTGCTGCGGAAAACAGTCCCACCGTCCGCGCCGCTGCGCGGAACGCTACGACGCTGGTCTGGCATCGGCCGCAGATGCGCTCTTCCTGGGCCACGCTCCGGTACGCGCCGCCAAGCGTCTGGCGTCGAAGCCCCCCACCGCAGCGTGGGCACATCCCCTTTTGAGGCTGGATAGGTGAGCCCCCGTACAACACGATTCGCAGCTCTCCGCCCGCTACGTCGTAGGACGAGTCGGGCGCGAGGGACCATTCGTGGCCTGGCTGACAAAGGAACGCCTTGTCGTCCACGACTTCGATGGTCATCGCCGACGCGGGGAGCCCCTCGATGCGAAAGTCATCCGTCGGGGCTCCCCCGAGCGAGAGCATAGCGCGCCCGGCGAACGCGGCCGCGGTGGGCGCGCCTCCGGATGTGGGTGTGAACTCGAGCCGGATCCGCACTCGGGCACTCGCCCCGGCTTAACCGCCGATCGAGATGCCGAGCTTCTGACGGAGCTGGAGGTACTCGGGGGACACACTGTAGAGGTAAAGCTCCTTCAGTCGTTCCTTGTTGCTCAACCCGGCGGAGCCCTCGGGACTCGCCTTCACCACCGCCGTCGCGATCTCGAGGTCGTTGGCGAGAATAAAGCCGACGCGGTCGACGGTGAGATCCACCGCCGCGACCCACTTCTTCATATCGAGGGACGGTGACGCCGCGAGAAGCTTTTGCACGAGGCTCTGCACCTCGTCCTTGCCCTGCGCGGTGAGGTTGGACTGAAGACCTGCGAGATGTTCGCTCACCGGAGTCTGCAGATCGCCGGGCACCGGGAACTGCGGCTGGGCGATCTTGATCGCCGCGAGAAGCCACGCCCGAAGACCACTCCCGGTGGGGATGAGATGCCGGAGATAGAGGCCGCGCCGGAAGTAGGCGAGATGTCGCCCCGCCACGAACGCGAGGGCCTGCGCGGGGCCACCGGCGAGGGCGCCCTTGCCGAGGCCGATCGCCGGAGGGTTGGTCGAAAGGAAACTCAACCCGCCCGGGTCGTCCTCCCGGTAGTAGACCGGGGGAAGCTCGATCTTGGTGACGCCGGCCGCGTATGCGAGCGTCTGCGCCATCGCCGCTTGGTCGTTCGCCGGATCGCGCTTCTTGGATTCGTCAAGCTTAAACGCGCTCAGCGCCTGAGCCCGCACCGCGACCACCGCCTGGGTGATCTCGCCAAAGATGCTTGTAAGGAGCGGGTCCTGGGTCGGATGGAGAACGTTGTTGAACCACATCTCCTCGTTGAAGAACTCCTGCGCCGCGGCGGCCTTCCGGCTTCGATGCTTCTTGAAGAAGCTCTCCTCGTCCGGCTCGGCCATGCTCAGCACCGTGAGCGCCTGGGACAGGCACCAGGACTCGTCGGGCCGCTTCATCTCGGTGTAAAGACGCCGGAGCGCCTGATACGACTCGACGCGGTAGGGGCTCATCTGGAGCAGGGTGGCGTGGGTCTCCACCGCCTTGCTGAAGTAGGCCTTGGGCTCACCGGCGTAAATGTCGGCGAGCTTCTCCGCGCGCTGCCGGTTTTGAGGATCGAGCTCCTGCGCCTCCTCGTAGGCCTGGACCGCCTCGCGCAGATTGTTGAGTTGGTTTTCGAGAACCTCACCAAGCGAATCCCAAAGCGACGCTCGACGTTCTGGCGGGGCATCCTTGCCGAGCCGCTTGAGATGCTTTCGGTAGGCTTCGGCGAGCGCCGCATACTCACGCCGCTGGGACAGGCATTCCACCAAGCCGTCAAACGCAACCTGCAGGCTCGGGTCGTTCTCGAGCGCCTGCTCGTAGTAG
Organism: Myxococcota bacterium; assembly: GCA_039187775.1. Classification (GTDB taxonomy): domain Bacteria; phylum Myxococcota_A; class Polyangia; order Polyangiales; family JBCCZL01; genus JBCCZL01. Next base: position 4,115 of record JBCCZL010000107.1, on the reverse strand, counting down.
TCGGTCGCTTCGTCGAAGCGCTTGAGCTCGCGATGGCTGATCGCGCCCGCGGTGTTGTAGTACTTCGCGAGCTGCTTCGGGTCGTTCACAAGATCGGCGATGCGGAGGATGATCTCCACGAGGCGCCCCCAGTCCTTGCTCTCCGAGTAAACGGCCATCAGCTTGGTCAGGAGGTTTCGGTCATCGGGCTTGATATCGAGGGCCGCGACGAAACTCTTCGAGGCTTTGGCGCGGTCGCCCATCTTGTCGAGGAGGATTTCGCCGACCCGAACGAGCAGACGGAATCGCTCGTCGTCGCCGGCCTGGTCCATGCGGCGCCGGAGCGTTCGGACCGTTTGGTCCCACTTCCCCTGGTCCTCGTACACCGAGGCGAGCGCCCCAAGCGGCTCCGGTGACGCCGGCATCAGGTCGCTCGCTTCGTTGAGGTAGACGATCGCGTCGTCGTAGCTCTTTGCCTTTCGAAGCGAGTCGCCAAGGCGAAGCGCGATCATGCCCTTTTCCTCGCCGCTGATCTCCTTGCCGAACTTCTGGTAGATGTCCCGGTACAGCTCGGCCGCTTCGTCAGCCTCGCCGCCACGGTAGGTCACATCGGCCACCCGCTCGAGAATCTCTCGGCTCTCTGGCGCGAACGCCTTCGCGTTGAGATAACAGCGCTGGGCTTTGTCGAGTTCGCCGAGTTCGCGGAACGCGTCCCCGGTCCGAACGCAGACCACTTCGGCGACTCCATCGGGGAGCTCGGAAAATCGATTGAGCAGCGGCTCGTACCACTTGACCGATTCTTTGTAGTTGCCGGCATCAAACGCCATGCCGCCGAGGCCTCCGGCCGCCGCGGTGTTCGTCGGGTCGAGTTCGAGGGCTTTCTGAAAGGCGACCTTCGCTTCTTCCGGCGACTCGAGGCGCCGACGGTAGAGCGTGCCCATCTCCGCGTAGAGCTTGGCCTTGCTCATCTCGCCGTCGGTGTTTTCGATCTCTTTGCGAATGAGCTCCACCGCCGCGTGGGCGTCGCCGCGGGAGCTGTAAAGGGTGCGAAGCCCCGCCGCCGCGTCGGTGTTGTCCTTGTCGACATCGAGGGCCCGCTTGTAGCGTGCGATCGCTCCGTCGTTGTCGCCCGCATCTTCGAGAAGCCGCGCCGCCTTCACCCAAAGGTTCGCGCTCTTGTGCGGATCCTTTTCGGCACCCGCGAGACGTTCGATGGACGCGATCGCCGCATCGGTGTCGCCCGCGCTCGTCTTCAACCGGGCCAGCGTTTCAAGCGCCTCGGAATGCTCCGGGGCCACGCTGAGCACACGCTCGCAGAATTCGGTGGCCCGGGTCGGCGCGCCCACATCCACCATCAGCACCTTACTCGCGGCGAGAAGGAGTCCGATCTTGCGTTCGGTGTCCTCGGTCGACTTCGCGTGTCGGTCGAGCGTCTCGACGAGATCGTCGAAGCGATTGAGCTGCCGATAGAGACGTGCCAGTGCGGTGTTCGCCGCGTCGTGGCCCGGCTCCACCTCGATGATCGCCTCGAACGCCTGCGCGGCTTTTTCGTGATCGACAAACTCCTCTTCCTGGATGCCGCCGATACGCTCGTGAAGCGCGATCTTCTGCCGAGGCGTCGCCGCCACCTCGAGCTGCTTTTCGAGGTTCGCGAGAAGCTTGTCGTAGGTGCCCCGTCGGGCGTAGATCCGCTCGAGGCCTTTGAGCGCCTCGAGGTTCGTCGCTTCGCGGGCGAGGATCGATTCGTACTGGACCTCGGCCTTTTCGATCTTGGAAAGCCGGTCCTCGTAGATCTCCGCGATGCGAAGCTCCGTGGAGGTGCGCTGCTCGCCGCGCTCGTTCGTTGAGCGGCCCTCCAGGAGGTTCACGAGCTCCGCCCACTGCTTCTTCTCCGAGTAGATGAGCTCGAGGGTCTCGGTGGCCTTCGGGTGCGCCGGATCATCGGCGATCACCTGAGCGAAGAGCGTGGCCGCCTGATCTTTATCACTGAGCTTGCGATAGGTGATGTCCGCGGCTTCGGCCCGATAGTCGCGGGCGGCCGCCGGATTGGTCTCCGAATCGGCGCGCTGCAGGAGCACCGCCTGGAGCTCTTTCCAGCTTTGGGACTTGCGGTAGAGCTCGGTCATCCCCCGAAACGCTTCGCCGTTGCTGGGGTCGATCGCCAGGGCCTGACCAAAGCACTGAATCGCAAAATCCGGGCGCTGGAGACGGCTTCCGTACCACCGACCGAGGATCCCGTAGAGGGCGACGCCCTCCGGCGACTGGCCGGCTTCCTGGGCGGCCTCGCTCAGGGTCGTGATCGCGTCGTTCCACTGCTCGGGATTGGCGGCAAGCCGCTCGACCTCACGCACCGAGCGCTCGTCGGTCGGGTCGTCGGCCAGCGCCTGCACCCAGCCGAAGAATGCGTTTTCTGGCGACTCGAGCTTCTCTTCGTAGATCTGCGCGATCTCTCGAAGAATCGCGGCCCGGTCGGTGGGGTTTTCTTCCCGCTCGGCCTTTTCGAGAAGGAGCTCGGCGAGCTCTTCGTGGGCGCCGGAGTTGCGCTTGAGTTCCTCGATCGCGATCTGAGCAACTTCGTCTTCGGCGTCGAGTTCGAGGACCTTGCGGTAGCTGGCCTCGGCAGCCTCCGCATCCTCGATCTCGGCGTCCTGGATCCGGCCCGCCCGGAAGAGGAGCGCCTTCTTCTCGTCGCCCTCGGCCTTCTCGGCGGCTTCGAGGAGCACCTCGACCGCCTTGCTCCAGGCGAGAGCGGGTTCCACGACCTTTTCGAGCTCGGCGGCCAGCGAATCGTCGTTCGGCGCGGCGAGGAGCGCATCCTTCGCCTTGTCGAATGCGCCCTGATCGAGTTTGGCGGTGGGCTCCTTCTTCTTGCCCGCCTTCGCCACCCCGTCGAGGGCCTCGGCGAACGCCGCCGCATTGGGGTAGCGCTCCTTCGGATTCTTGGCGAGCGCCTTGAGCAGCACCGCGTCGAGCTCGCTCGAGATCCAGCCGCGGGGGGCGTGCTTTGACGGCTCCTCCGGCTCTGCGGTCAGATGCTGGGCCACCACATCGATGCCCGAATCGCCAGTGAACGGCGGTCGACCGGCCACCACTTCGTAGAGGGTCGCCGCCGCCGCGTAGAGATCGGACGCGGGCGTCGCCCCCTGACCTCGGGCCACCGTGGGATCGAGGGCTTTCGGCGTACCGTAGACGGAGAACCAGGCGCCCCCGCCAGCCTGCGGTCGAGCGAGGAGCCGGTCGACTCCGCCGTCGACGAGCACTCCAGTGGGCTCGCCTTTGCTGCCGTCCTCGCGGGTGGGGCGGACGAGAAACACATTTTCGGTCTTGATGTCGCCGTGCAGCATGCCGCGGCCGTGCAGCTCGCCGAGGGTCGAGAGCACGCCCTGGAATACGGGCCGCGCCTCGTTGAAGTGCATCGGGCCGACCCGACCCACACGAGCTGCGAGGGTCTGACCCTCGATGAACTTGGTGGCCACCCAGGGCCGACCGTCCTCGAGCTGGCCCACTGCAAGAATCGGAGCGAGGCCCGGCGCGGACAGCCCTCGAAGAGCGCGAAGCACCGTCAAGTAGCGGCGCACCGCCGCCCGGTCGCGGGCCAGCCGGCGGTCGACGACCTTGATCGCGAGCCGCTCGCGCGCCCCGTTTTCCTTCTGCTCGGCGAGATACACGGTGCCGATGCCGCCTCGACCAAGCTTCTTCTGAACCTTGTAGCCGCCGATCTGGGAACCGGGGCTCAGCTCCTCGTCGCCCTCGGTGTACACCTTGTCGATCGAGCTCCCCGCGTCGCCTTTGCGCACCAAAAGGATGGCGTCGGCGAGCGCCTCGAGGGCGTCTTCCTGTTCGCAGAAGCTGACCAGGGCACGGGCGAAGGCTCCCTTGCCGCTCGTGCCTCCGACCGTTTCCGGATCGAGGCCCAAATAATCATTTGTTAACTGCTTCATCTCGTCGAGCTCGAAAAGGCGCTCAAGCTCGCCGCGAAGAAGGTCCGAGGTCGCGTTCATCGGAGTTCCCCAGCGTGGTCGTGGTTTCCCCCGGTCCATAAAGTGGGGGCGCGGAAGACTACATCCGAGCCCCAAGTCGATCCAGGGCAATTTGAGAGGAATCTCGCGGGTATCGACGTCCCGAAATGGAACCCG
>JBCCZL010000106.1:0-20223 GCA_039187775.1 Myxococcota bacterium | reverse complement strand
CCAGCGCCTCGCCTCGGAACACGTCGGGAATCAGGTCCGCGCGAACCCCGTAGCGAAGGATCGCCCGGGCGGTGCCTGGGCCGATCGCCGCCACCTGGGCATTGCCGAGGGCGCGCGCGTCGAGGCCTTGCCGCTCCACTTCGGCAAAGAATCGGTCGACCCCGTTCTTGCTGGTGAAGAGCACCCACCGGTAGCGGCGGAGTTCCTTGACCGCGCGGACGAGCGGCTCCGGATCCTCCGGCGGCACGATGCGAACCGTCGGAGCCACGACCGGCGCGGCCGCAGCGTCGCGGAGCCGTTCACAGAACGATGCGGCCTGGGCGCGCGGTCGCGTGACGAGCACTCGCTGACCGAAGAGCGGCTTTCGGTCGAACCAGCGGAGCGACGAACGGAGGGTTACCACCTGGCCGACGATCACCAACGCGGGGGTGGGAAGGTCGGCTTCCTCGGCTTGGTCCGCAATGGTTGCCACGGTACCGATCACGGTGCGCTGGGACGGGAGCGACGCGCGAGAGACGAGCGCTACCGGCGTGTCGGCCGATCGACCGTGTTCGATGAGCAGGCCCATCAACGAGCGGAGCCGGCGAAGGCCCATGAAGATCACGAGCGTCTCCGGGCCGGTGGCGAGTTTCGCCCAGTCGTGGCTGGACCGATCCTTGGCCGGTGACTCGGTTGCGGTGAGGTACGCGACGGAGCTGGCGAGCGTTCGATGGGTCAGCGAGAGACCCGCGTAGGCGGTCGCCACGATCGGCGAAGGCACCCCTGGGACGACCTCGAAGGGAATCCCCTCGCGGGCGAGGAACTCGGCTTCTTCCGATCCTCGGCCGAATAGATAGGGGTCGCCGCCCTTGAGCCGCACCACCGTCTGACCAGCGTTCGCCGCTTCTTTCATGCGCTGGTTGATCTGTTCTTGCCGAGCGCTTTTCCGGCCGGCTCGCTTTCCAACAAACTCCAGCGACGCCTGCTTCGCGTGCGCCAGAAGGTCCGGATGGGCGAGGGCGTCATAGAGGACGAGGTCCGCCTCGGTGAGGCAGCGAACGCCCCGCACAGTGCAGAGCGAGGGGTCGCCGGGGCCTGCGCCCACCAGGAATACGCGACCGGAAGATTGCTCGGCCATGGTCCGAGGACCATAGCAAGGTTGCGCGAGAGGTTCGGATTACCTTGCACGACGATGAAGCGAAGTCCGCGCCGGCGCTTGCCGAACAACCTGCTACACCCGCAAGATGATCGGTCAGCGCTTGAGTGGCTTTGGCCTCGCGCTGCTCCTCGCCTGTTCAGGCACCGAGGGGCCCCCGGTGACGTCGGCGAACGCCCTGGAGCCTGTCGTCCCGGGCGAGCCGCGGGAAGGCACGATTCGAGTGACGGCCCAGAGCGGCGACGTCCGGATCCGTGTCGAACTCGCGGTGCGCGCATTCGATCGGGAGCGGGGCCTCATGTTTCGCCGCTACCTCCCGAGGGACCGAGGAATGCTCTTCGTTTTCGAAGAGATGGGACCTCGCGAGTTTCATATGGAAAACACCTTCGTTCCCCTGGATGTGCTGTTTATCGACGCCGAGCGGCGCGTGGTGGGGATCCGGCCCAACCGGCGGCCCCTTTCGCTGGACGGGATTTCCGTCGAGGCGCCGTCCCAGTACGTGCTGGAAGTCCACGCGGGCTTTGCCGAGAGGTACGGGGTTCGCGTAGGCTCGCAGGTCCATTTTGAGGATTTCGACGTGCGGCCGGCAGAAAATCAGGCCAGACCGGACGAAGATGGCAGCCCCGAGCCAACCCATGTGGAAGAAGCCCGCGAGGTTGAGGGTTCTCGGGCGGAGGAATAAATGATGAGGCTCAGGAACACGCGAACTGTCCACTCCCCGCACCGGTCAGCCCCGGCGGCGGCAGACGCCACCTCGGGCCCGGGCGAGGGTCCTCGCGTTCCGCGCCCGCGTCGGGGGATGGTCCGCTCTCTAGCGGTCCACGGCCGGGCGGTTCATGGACTGGTGGTTCATGGACTGGTGGTGGCGGTCGGTCTCGCCGGCTGCGACGGGTGCGAGGTCGAGGGCGAGCCGTCGGGGCTGATCACCCAGGGAACCTCGACGGAGGAGACCCCGGCCACGGCGATCACCCCGGATGGATACGAAGTGATCCGAGCGTCGAGTCGGGAGCGACGGCGCCAGGCGCGGGAGCGCGAACTCCGCGATCGCGAGCGCGAGCACCTGATCATGGAGCCCAATGCGCCAGATCCCCAGGATGGCGAGTTCACGCTTCAGCAGGCGGTCGAGGGCATGGATGTCGATGGGCAGCTCGTCGCCGAGTTCACCACCGAGCTCGGGACTCTGTACTGCGATCTCGAAGCCGACCGTGCGCCCAAGACTGTGGCGAACTTCATCGGCCTCGCGCGAGGTCTCCGGCCGTGGTGGGATGCTCGGGCCGGCGAATGGCGGCGCCGGCCCTACTACAACGGACTTACCTTCTTTCGGGTCCTTCCCGATTACATGATCCAGGGTGGGGACTATCTGGAGGACGGGACCGGGGTGGTCGGCTACGCGATCGATGACGAGATTCATCCCGAGCTCCGAGAGCACGATCGGGCCGGCCAGCTCTGCATGGCGAACCGAGGACCCGACACTAACGGCGCTCAGATTCTCATCACCGATGGACCCGCGGAGGAACTCGATGGGAGTTCACCGATCTTCGGGCAGTGCCAACCCGCAGCCCTCGTCGCTCAGATCGCGCGGGTGCCGCAGGATCCGGATCTCGACAATCGTCCGCTGACCGATGTGAAGATCGAGCGACTTCGCATTCGGCGGATCGAGGGAGGAGCGGCCAATGCCGAGCCGATTCCCCCGCAGGCTCCAGAGGGCTTCGATCCTTCGGTCACTCCGCGTGGGGCGAGTGAAGGACCGAGCCTTCAGCGTCAGCGCCTCGAGGAGCGGCGTCGGGTGCGCGAGCGGCTCGAAGCGCTTCGAATGGGCGGCGGAGGCGGACATTTCGGCAATGACCATGCCGGCCACAACCACTGAGCACTTTCGCGGTGAACGGCGCCGCGCTTCGTGGCAGTGTCGACGTGTATCGAACCCTGGTGTCGTCGAAACGGCGGCGCTCGGTGGGGTAGGGCGCCGAGCGGGCTTCACCGCGCAGGCGCGGCTCGTCAGTCGTCGGTCTCGCCGTCGTCGTCTGTTGACTCGCCCTTCGACTTCTTCTTGCGTCGAGGCATGAGCTTCGCCTTCACGTCGGGTTTCACTCCACCCGCGTCGTTGGGGATGAACCGGATTTCGGTCTTGATTTCGAAGGACAGCGAAGTGAGGGCCTTTTGGAGCTCCTGCGAGAGGTCCGTGGCGTCGAGAAATTCGCGAACCTCCCGGGCCACCACGCGGACGAGCGCGTTCTTGGTTTCATCGACCTGACTGAACGCATAGCCGACGATTTCCTTCGGGAGCTTGACGTCGCTGACGATGTCCCGAAGACGGTCGGTCTGTTTGATCGTGCCGACTCCAGCGTTGATTCCTTTTTCGAGGCCCCGGCGAATCACGTCTCGGAGAAGTCGTTCGATTCGTCGACGCTGATTCTCATCACCGTCCTCCCCTTCGCCTTCCGGGGGGTACTCCGACTCGGTCGGATTCGGCTCGTCGTCCATCGTTTCGGATAGGACCCGATCAACCTCCCGATGTCCAGGGCTGGTCGCCGGCGGTGGTTGTGAACGAGGCGATTTGGTGACATCACCTCCCCGAATGTCGGAAGTCCTCTTCGTCTCCAAGCCGGTGGATCCGCCCTGGAACGACAGCAGTAAAAATATCGTCCGCGACCTCGCAGGAAGCCTGACGCGGTATCGGCCCCGGCTCCTCGTTCGCTCCGGCCCTCGAAGCGACGACGTGGGCGCCGCGCTCCGCGAACCGGTGTACCCGGAGGCTGACGCCACCGGCGGTTTCGTCCCCAGCATGCAAGACCGTGCCGCGGTGTTGCGAAGGCTCGCCGTGCCCGCGGACGAGAGCCTGTGGCACTTCTTCTTTGCGCCGAACCGACCCACTTCCCTGGCGGGAAACGTGCTTCGTTCCCTCCACCGCATGCCTACCGTCCACACCGTGTGCAGCGCACCGCCCGCGGCGGTAAACATTCGTCCCCTCCTCTTTGCGCGTCGCACGGTGGTGTTGTCCCGCCATACCGAGGTGCGGGTTCGGCGCGCGGGTGTGCCCGCAGATCGTCTCGTACGTATCGTTCCTCCGCAGCCGATGCTTGCCCCACCGAGCAACGACGCTCTTCGAACGGTGCGCGATGAACTCGGCCTTCCCGCGGGACCGCTGATTGTATACCCCGGGGATCTCGAGTTTGGCGGTGGCGCTGAGCGTGCGCTTCGTGCCTTTTGGTCGCTCCGGAAGTCGGACGCGCACCTCGTACTTGCGTGTCGACGAAAGACCGCGAGGGCCGAAGGAGTGGAAGCCGATCTTCGTCGTCGAGCACAGACGCGCTCGCCGGGGCGGGTGTGGTTCGTGGGCGAAACGTCGCGGATCCATGACCTCCTGGCGGCCGCGACCGTGGTGTTTCTTCCCAGCGACAGCCTCTTTGCAAAGATGGATCTTCCGCTGGTGCTCCTCGAAGCGATGAGTCTCGCGAAGCCGGTCCTCGTGCTGCGAGATACTCCGGCGGCCGAGCTTGCTGAGGGAGGTGCGCTGGTGTCGGGCCCTCCGCCGCGGGAACTCGCGGCCGAGCTTCAAACCGTGCTCGCCAGCGACAAACGACAGCGGGAGCTCGGCGAAGCGTGCCGACGTTATATCTCTGATCGCTTTTCTCCCGCGCGGGTGGCGGCTCGCTACGAGGCCGTCTATGACGAGCTCCTGCCATGACCGTCGACGCCGATTCCCACGATCGCTCGAACGATTCCTCCGACTCGTCGCACGATCGCTCTCCACCCGGGTCCGAAGGAGCCACTCGTCGCTACTACGATGACTTCTCGGAGCGGTATGAGCGAGGCCGGAGGAAGGGGTATCACGCCCTCATCGATGAACTAGAGTTCGAAGTCCTTCGTCCGCTGGTGGAGGGCCGGCGCGTCCTCGAAGTGGGCTGCGGAACCGGATTGATCTTGGAGCGCCTTCGTCCGCTCGCAGGTGAGCTTCAAGGCATCGACCTGTCCCCAGGCATGCTGGAGAAGGCGCGCGCCCGGGGCTTCGACGTGACCGAAGGCAACGTGACGGCGCTTCCGTTCGATGACGCGACCTTCGATGTGGTCTGTAGCTTTAAGGTGCTCGCCCACGTCCCCGATATCGGCAAGGCACTCGCGGAGATCGCGCGGGTCACCAAACCGGGGGGCCACATGGTGCTCGAGTTCTACAATCCCTGGAGTCTTCGCTTTCTCGCAAAGCGACTCGGCAGGCCCGGGTCGATCAGCGAACGGCGCACCGAGGCGGACGTGTACACTCGGTGGGATTCGCCGCTTGTGATTCGCCGCATTCTTCCGCCCGGCGTTGAGCTGATCGACTATCGGGGCGTTCGGGTGCTGACCCCGACAGCGGCACTTCATCGGTTGCCCGCGGTCGGCTCGGCGCTCCGGTTTCTGGAGCGGCGCGCGCTAACGTCTCGACTTCGTTACCTCGGCGGATTTCTTGTCGCGATCCTTCGAAAGCAGCACTAGCAAAACAGATTGTGGCCACTCGACTGGCCGCTTTGGAGCAGGGAGCGCGCCACCCTCGGAGCGCGCTGCGTTCCGCGACGGTTCCTCCTCGGTCCGGTGTCAAACGACGGAACCCACGCCCCACGATGGAACGAACATCGGTGCATTGCCGTCGGGTTCTCGCGGCGTGCCGCGATCTTTTTCCGCTTCGTCCGGTCAGGCTAAATCCAGAGGCGGTCTTGCAGCGCTATTCCCCGCAGGCTATACGAGCGAGAGATGGGGAAAGAGCGCGAAAGCAGTCCCGATGCGCTTCGCCGCGCGGTTGAACGCGCGATGCGGAGAGGCGAACCCGTCGAGGTGGTGCGCCGCCGCCTCGAGTCTCTCATCGAAGTGGCAGAGCCAGGTTCGGATCATTCGTTCTTCGGTCACCGTCAGCTTGCCGAGATTCTCATCGAGGAGCACCCGTGGAAGGCCGCGCTCCATCTTCGTGAAGTCGCGAAAGTCTGCTCCGATGACGACGTGGTGCACGCCCTGATGGGACTCTGTCAGGCGCTTCTCGGAAACTTCATGAGTGCGGTCGCCGCATATCGACGGGCCCTTCATGTCGCTCCACGAAATCCCTGGTACCACCACAACCTCGGCCATCTCCTCGATGTGGCGCTCTCCAAGCCCCAGGATGCGGAGCGGCATCTCCGAGCCGCCCATCGCATGGAACCCCTCGAGCATGAGATCACCGCCTCGCTGGCTCATTGCCTCGCTCGCCTCGACGAACTCAAAGAGGCGCAGGAGCTCATGGAGGAAGCGGTCGCCGCGGCCCCCGAGAACGAAGACCATCGTTCGCTCCTCGAGTGGATCGAAGATGGTGCACCGGAGCAGAGCGGACCTCGGAGAGGTCCCACTCGCGACCGCGTGCAGCGGGAGCGGCGCTCTTCGGTGCCGAGTCCGCCGAGCGAGCCGCCAACCGATCGGATGGATGCCCTGAAGGGCCGCGGTCGGACCGACGCCGAGCTCTGGGAGTCAGAAACCGGAGACGAAGAAGTCTATCTCGAAGACATCACGCCACCCGGGGCAAAGAGTGCACGCCGCCGCCGTGAGGAGGTTCGAAAGGATGTCGAGCGAGCGCTTCAGCGCGGAATGATGGAAGCGGGTTTTTCGCCGAGGCAGATCGAACGCGCAAGACTCCTTTGGGCCGACTTCCTCGATGGGTGCACGCCGCGGATTCACAAGCCCGAGTCCTACGCGGCGGCGATCGAATATGCGTTCATCAAGGTGAAGCGAATTCCCGGCCTGACCCAAGCCTCGGTGGCAAAGCGCTACGGGATCGATCGCCGAACGCTGACCTCTCGGTTCGCGCAAATCCGTGATGCACTCGCCCTCATCCCCGGCGATCCCCGCTACGCGTAGCCCTTCCGGCGTCCGCGGTTAATTTGGCCGCCGGGGGTGGACGCGGTACCCAGAGGACGTGCCCACCGACGACGAGCAAGACCTTGGCGCACCCGTGCTCGTTCGCGCACTGAGTGTCCTTTCTCGAGGCAGCCACTCGGGTTCGCTTCTGATCGAAAGCGAGCAGGGCTCCGGAAGCCTGCGCCTATCGCGGGGACAGGTCGTGGCGGTGTCCCTAGTTCACGAACCATCGTTGCTCGGGACGCTCCTGCGAGAGAACGGTAGTTTTGATCCGGAGCGCTATCATCGCTCTGGGCCCCGGAGCCCCCGCCAAGCGATTGGCGGGTGGCTGGTCGCGGAACGAGTGGCGAGCGAAGGGGCGGTGAGCGCGGCGCTCCGTCGGCAGCTCGCGATCCGGCTTTCGTGCATGTTCGCGTGGCCACGCCTTCAGCTGAGCTTCGATGGGGAATCGTCGCTCTTGCCGATCGCGGAGGCGCCGAGCACCGCCGAGCTTATTCTTCGAGCGGCTCGGCTTCGGGCCCGGAGAGTTCGGTCCGAACTACGTTGCCGACGGTTTGGCGGAGCGCCGCTCGCGATCACCCGAACCGGTCGGCAGGTGTTGTCCGCGGCCCCGCTTTGGCCGCATGAGATTCGCATGCGGGAGCTCCTTCACGTCGGCGAGCTTTCGGCGAAGGAACTCCTCGCCGCGGTCGGCTCGACGGCGGCGGCGCGCCGAAGCCTGTACGCGTTCTGGGCAGCGGGCCTCGTGCGGGGGCCCCTCGTGGCGGGCCGCGCGCTCAGCACCCTCCTCACCAAGAAGCTCACGCTCCGACGCGGAGGAAGCGATGAAACGCTCCTGGGGGTGCGTACCCACACGCGTACGCGACCTGACCCGACGGAGACCCGGCGCGCGTACCGAGCCCTCGCCTCGACGATCCATCCGGATCGATTTCAGGGCCTCCGATCCCCAGCGATCGTCCGCGCATCCGAAGAAGTGCTGGTCGCCATGAATGCAGCCCAGGGACGACTAAGCGAGTAATCGTACCGAGCCGGCTCCGGTTGGGATCGGGTCGATCAGTCCGTCGGAAGCCACCAGGGCGTTTCTTCCTCGGCCGGTGGATCCTGCTGTTGCTGCTGCTGTTGTTGTTGTTGGCCCTGTTGTTGTTGCTGGCCCTGCTGCTGCTGTTGTTGCTGGCCCTGCTGCTGCTGTTGTTGCTGGCCCTGCTGCTGGCCCTGCTGCTGTTGAGCCACCTGTGTCTGACCTTGCTGCGGCACCGGCACGGCGGTTGGCGGAGGAGGTGCCGGTCGGCGTACCCACCACGGGAGGGGGGAGGTCGGAGCCGCCGAGGCCACCAGGGTTCGCGCCCGGTATCGGATCCACCACGGCGCATCCTCGGGAATCGTCTCTTCGGGAGTCTCCTCGGTGGCGCGCTGGCCTCCGTTGATCGAGATCGTGAAACTCGCGCGCTGCCGCCGCGCCCGGAACTGAGGGAACTCGATTCCTTGGACCTTCGGCTGAAGGCACGCGACGAACTCCTGAGTGTTCGGTGCAAAGGTGAAGTCCCGGCCCCGACCGTCGTTTTCTAGGATGAACACGAGGCGGACCTGCGACAGATTCGGGTTCCGGCCGAGCTCCGCCATGATGCACTCGCGGAGCTCGTCCGCACTTTCTTGGAACGTTTGGTTGATCGCCTGCTGCGAAAGCTCGAGCGGCCGCGCCGCTGCTTCACGTCGCGCCGCCTCTGCCGCCGCGGCGGCTGCGTCCGCCTCCTCCTGTTGAGCAGCTCGGGCGATCTCCTGCTGTTCGCGTTCGTAGAGGCCCTGCATGTGCTCTCGAAGCGTCGCGGGGGACGTCGTGTCCGCAATGAGCACGTTGAGGAGCTCTCGTCCCTCGTCGCCGCCCAACCGGAACAAACCTTCGGTCGCCACATTCAGCGCTTCATGGTTTTCCGCGAAAGTGCTGTCCGCGTGATAGAGCCGCACGAACTCCCGGAGCGCGGGCACGACCTGCTCGTCGCCGAGGTCCACGATCGCACGCACCACAAGCGGGAGAACCTCTGGCGGCGTCTCGTGATCCATCATCTGCTGGATCAGGCCGGGCATCGCCTCCCCTGCCTCCATCTCCATCAACGATGGAACCACCAGGCCCAGCGGCGGAGACTGCGTGTCCTCGATGTAGTCGTAGTGCTGGTCGAGGGCGGCGATGAGAAACTCACTTCCCTCTAGCCGGGTCCGAAGGGCCGTCCCGATGGCTTCGCGGAGCGCGCCGGGCATCGATCGCTGCGCGTAGAGGTCGAGCAGGTCTCGCGTGATCTCCGGGTTGTCGATCTGCGCGAGGAGCTGAATGGCGAACGCACGTGCCGGGACGAGCCGGTTATCGGGGTCGAGGGCCAACTCGTTGAGCGACGCGCGAAGGTCTCTCGGTTCGCCGCCGTCGCCCGGAGGCTCGAAGCTCCGCGCGTCGAGTGTCACCGACGCAAGCTCAGCCTCGGTTCCACCGGTCCACCGGTCATTGCCGGTGTTGATATCGAGGTAGTTCACCGCGCCCTGTTCGCCCATGGTGAGAAGGCCCTGGGCGTGAACTTCGGCGCCGGCGATGGTCTGGTCGAGGCTTCGTACCCAGCGGATCGCGCCTTCCGGATCGAAGGCGAACACGTGCTTGTAGTACACGTAATAGAGCGTGTCGCCGAGGATGGGGATCTGGGCTGGATCCTGGGTCGGCGCGGGCTCGAAGTAGAAACGAATCCTCCCGCGCGCCGAACGCGTACCGGGTTTCGGCATGAATCCGTCTTCCTGAACGAGGGGCTCCCGCGGAGCGTCGGGAACGAGGGGTGGCAGGTACGTGTTTTCGGTCTTTGTCCCACTGTAGGATCGGTTGGTCAGTCGGTAGATCCCGCGAGCGCCGTAAAACACGCCGGCCGGACCCTTGTGAATCCAGGAGATCACATCGTCGGTGGTTCGAAGCCGCGTCTGCTCGATGCCGGTGCGAAGGTCGAGAATCGCAATGTTCTGCCGCTCCCACGGAACCAGGCACAGCTCGCCCGCCGCCACCGGAGCGCCGAGCACCCCTTCGATTTCGTGCTCCCAGAACTCGCCGCCGGTGCGCGGATTGACTCCGCGGACGATCGCCTTGCGGGTGGCTCCGCCCGCCGCGCCGACGCTCACCACATACACCAACACTTCTCCGGAACGGCTCGCTCCGACATATGCCATCCCGTCGGCCGACTCGCGCCAGAGCTCGCGGCCGCTCTGCAGGTCGAGGCCGACGACTTGCTCGCCTTCGCCGCGCACGCTCAACACCACCACGTCGCCGAGGATCGACGGCCGAGTGAGCGCCTCCATCGGCGTGGACCAGAGCGTTTCGCCACTGTCGACATTGATCGCGACAACCGCGCGGTTTTCGCCGTGGGTGGTCGCCACCGCGAGGGGAATGCCGAGGCCATTGGGCGAAGGCGAGGGGTCCGCGGGGAGCCGAGCAACCGCCGCCTGCGTGGGCTCTGCGAGGTTGTCGGCGAACCGGTAGTCGAAGGCATCGCGCGCAGTCACGCTGACGCACGCCGACGCACCGAGGCTCGCAACGAGCAATCCAGCGATAGGGGCGAGCCGTTTGGTCGCCCGGGTTTGGTTGTGGAACGTGGACATGGTCATCCGTTTTCCCCTCCGAGGCGAACGCCGGTGGCTTCGAGCGGGATGCGGCGGATCGTCTCCTCCAGCTGGCGCTTGATTGCGCTCCGGTCCCGGTTGCTGAATGTGCCGAGGTATTCGACGAGAAACCTCCGCACCATCGGACCCGAAACCTCGCCCAGCTGGGCCACGATTTCGGTTTTGACGGCGACCGGGATCTCGTCCCGGCGCAGAAACTCGTGATAGCCGGACAGCATGATCGCGAGGGGGCGCTGGCCGAGATGCTCGGTGAAGCGGGCGACCGACTGGCGGTTTCCGAGCTTGCCGATGGCCGTCGCGGCTTCGATCACGCCCCGTTCAAACGCCCGAAACAGCACATCGAGGGAGCCGCGGGCGTTGATTTCTCCCAGCGCAAGCGCGCACGCTCCACGAATTCCTCGGTCGCTATCGCTCAGCCCCGTCTCGAGGAGGGCGGGCACCCGCGAGTCTCCTATCGCGGCGAGGGCCTGGTAAGCCCGGCGACGCGCGCCGGTTCGGCGGTGGTGAGTGAACGCCGCAAGCACATCCACGGCGTTCGCGTGGCCGAGCCCTCCCAGTGCCTCGAGCGCCCGATCGGTGATCGCGTCGGGCTGACCGGATCGAAGAAGTCGTTCCAGGTGAGGAATTACATCCGGATGGTCGATGATGCTCATGAGGTCGATGGCCTCCCGCACCTCGTCGGGGCTTCCGGAGAGCCGAGCGGCGATGCCTTCGAGGTCCGCGAGGGTCGGCGCATCCGCGATTTCCTCGTCATCCTGGCCGCGTCGGCGCCGTTGGGCGTCGAGGGAGGCGGGAAACAGAAGGCTCGCGATGAACGAGCAACAACAGATCAGAGACAGCGCGGCGGCTGCACGGCGGTGCATATCAAAACCCATCGGGAAACGTGAGGAAAAATCTGGGAAAACTTCTCGGGAAATACCGGTTTTTTGCGACCGCAGCAAGCGTCCACGCGGGGACGCTGTGAGATCCCATGCGATAAAATCAGGTCCGTGGTAGACGAGCGGCAGCCGCAGTTTGATGAGCCCTCCATCCAAGCCTCCGACTCCTTCACCAGAACCGCTGTCGTCTTCCCCGCAGTCGTCCCACGAACCGGGGTCCCCCCCTCAGGGACCGGCGTCGTCCTCTTCTCCATCGTCGAATCCACGGGCGACGGGTGTAAAAAAACTGTGGGAATGGATGCACCCCTTCCTGCGGCGTCGTCGCCGGGTCCTCGTGGGACTCGGGGTCATCACGATCCTTTTGGTCATCGCGCGCGGAGGGGAGGGCGCGAGCGGTGACGACCACAGTGACAGCCTGGTGTTGGCGCTCGAGAACGAAGCGATCGAGACCCGTCCAGAGGCCATCGCCTGGATCGACGAGGCGGACTTTTGGGGCATCCGGGAAGCGGTGTTCATTGGCCGTCGGGCGGCGGAGGAACAGGCTGACTTATTTTACGTCGAGGCGCGCACCACGGCGGGAGGCGATGTCCTGTCGCTCTCCCGCCTGACCGACGTTTCCCGGTCCCCTGGCGCCGACGACGGCCCCTTCGTTCGCTTTGGTTCGTACCTCGCATACCCGTCTCGGGTTCGCGGGCGCTTTGATGCGGTGACGGTCATCGACCTTCGCGGCGAGCCGGATGCGGTGACCGCCGATTGGTCGTCACGGCAGAAGCTTCAGAATCGCGTTACCAATGTGCAGAAGATGGGCCGGGCGGCGGGGTTCGGCCGGCGCCGCTACTCGCTGATCGTGCCGCAGGACGAGCTGGTCCTCACCGTCGAGGGCGAGCGGTTTGTTGCCGCAGCCACGGAAGGGCGAATCGAAATCGACCCCGAGGTCGTCGAGCCGGTGGTGGGCGCGGAGCTCGTGGACGTTCGAACGATGGTCAAGGGGGCGCCAGGAACGATCACCTGGGTGGTGGACACGGTGCGCAACACTTCGTTCGTCGGCCCCGAACCGATCGAATGGCTCGAGCACCGGGTGTTCAGCGTCAAGGACGCGGTGGAGCGAAGCTGGCATGCGCTCCGCGGGACCGACGAAGCCGACACAGAGCAGGCGGTGCAGGTCGAACTCGGAATCTCCACCGAGGAACGTCGCCGGCGCCTCGAGCTCAGCGCCACCGACCCGGAGAGCGGCTGGCCGCCCCAGCCGATGCGAACCGTGCTTCGGCCCGCGCTCGAGGCGGAGGGGGAGTGGATTCCTGTCGTCGACGATCCGTTCGCTCAGTCCTACCCGAACGCCCCGCCGGCCCTGGTGCAGACCTTCTTCCGGCCCGATCCGGACCGTCGCTACGCACGGGTCTACCTGACCGCGTTTGATCCGCGGCTCGCCCAGCTCCGCATCATGGCGGGAACCCGGGAGCCGGAGAGCGCCACGGGGGAGACGGGACCGGGCATGGCGCCGCGGGATCCCGCAGTCCTCGGTCGGCTCGTCGCTGGATTCAACGGCGGGTTTCAAGCACTTCACGGCGAGTTCGGAATGATGAGCGACGGCCGAGTTTATCTTCCGCCGAAGCCATGGGCAGCGACGGTGGCGGTCCATTCGGACGGCCGCGTATCGATGGGATCGTGGACCGATCCGCCGGAAGGCGAACGACACTACCGGGAGAGCTGGGCGGTGGAGCAGATTCCCGAGGACGTGGTGGAGTTCCGCCAGAACCTCACCACCCTCGTCGAAGGCGAAGACTTTAACCCGTGGGCTCGCTGGTGGTGGGGCGCGGCGCCGCTGAATGCGCAGGAGCAGGTGTACATCGATCGCTCGGGTCTCTGTCTCACCGAGGAGGGCTTTGTGATCTACTTCTGGGGCCGCTCTCTCGGTCCGGAAGCGCTCGGCCGAGCCATGCTTCGGGCGCGCTGTGTGCGCGGAATGCACCTCGACATGAACAGCCGCCACACCGGCCTCGAGTTCTACAACATTCGTCCCGACGGCGAGCATCCGCCGCTTGCGCGTGCGCTCGACCGCGACGCGGAGTTTGAAGGCCCCCTCGATCACGCCCCCGGTTTCACGATCCGCGCGCGAAAGATGGTCACCAGCATGACCCCGATGCGCTTTCCCCGCTATTCCGGCCGCGACGGTCGAGACTTCTTCTATGTGACGCTCAAGCCGGTACTGCCCGGCCCTGACCTGCCGGGAGACGGCGGATCGTTCGACACCCGCGGCCTTCCGAACGCGGGTTATCCCCACGCTTTCGCCCGGCTGTTCGTCGGGGCGGAGGAGACGGGGACCTGGCTCGTGCGAATCGATCCGGACCGCGCGGTGCCCGCGCCTCTGGCGGAAACCGGTGCGCCGTCGCCCTCGCGGATTCTTGCCTACGTCACCGCGGGCAGCTCGTCGGGGCGATTTGGCGTCTACGCCGTGACCGAGACCGTCGGTCGACGCTTCGGGGTAGGAGAGCTGCCGGAGGATGCCACCATGGTGCTCGCGGGGCCGCCGCTGTCGGAAGTCTCCGACGCCGGAGCGGCCCTCGGCGTCGATGGCGACGGGTTTCTCGTCTATGCGGAGCGCGTGGGCGAATCGGATCGCGATCTTTCGGCCGAACTCCGACGGGCCGGGGTGGAAACCGCGATCGCGCTCGGCGAGGACCAGCGACTCGCGTTCTCCATCGACGGCCAAACCTTCGGCCCCGACGCGTACGAACGGCCGGTTGCGGTGGGGGCAGCGCTCCCCCTCTACGCGAACGAAGCGCCGCCCACCGAGGTGCTATTTCCCGACACCGAGCCGCGTCGCTACCATTTTTGGGCGCGGATGCAGGACACGCGGGTACGCTATTTTCGGGAGGGGACTCCGAGCTTTACTCAAGCCGGAGGGGGCGTTCGAGACGCCGAGCCGTGAGCCTCGAGCCAAGCCTTTCGGCCGCGAAGCGGTCGGAGGAGGTGACAATGCGCACACTCTTCCACAGTCGGCTCTCGTTGAGGTCTCCACTCCAGGGGCGGGACGGCTGAGGATGTCCCCGACGAAAATCCAAGTGGATGCCCACAGTTCGACCGCCGTTCGCTTGACCGTGCTGTCGGCTTGGAATTACACTTCGGCCGCTGTCGGACTGGGAGGTGAGGGCTCGAACCTTCCACATGGCCGCGGTCGTGTGGGGCGGGAAAGTCCCCATTCGGCCTATCATTCTATGAGGGACGGCCATGTTGGAGCGGCGGGTGGTTGGCCCCTCCAAGTCCCTTTCGCAGCTCGAGGATCGTCGTGAAGAAGCCCATCCCCTTTGGCAAGTACCTCCTGCTGGAGCGGATCAACGTCGGCGGCATGGCCGAGGTGTTCAAGGCCAAGGCCTTTGGGGTCGAGGGGTTTGAGCGGCTCGTCGCGGTGAAGCGCATCCTGCCCTCGATCGCCGAGGACACCGAGTTCATCACGATGTTCATCGACGAAGCGAAGATCGCGGTGCAGCTCACGCATGCGAACATCGCGCAGATCTTCGACCTCGGAAAAGTGGGCGACTCGTACTTCATCGCGATGGAGTACGTGCACGGCAAGGACCTGCGGGCGATCTTCGACCGGGCGAGAAAACGCGGCGAACCGCTGCCCGTGCCGATGGCCTGCTACAACATCATGAAGGTCTGCGAGGGCCTCGACTACGCGCACAACAAACGAGACCCGGCGGGGCGTGACCTTCACCTCGTCCATCGCGACGTTTCGCCGCAGAACATCCTGATCTCGTACGACGGCGAGATCAAAATCATCGACTTTGGTATCGCCAAGGCCGCCGGAAAAGCCGGAAAAACGCAGGCCGGAATCCTCAAGGGGAAATTCGGCTACATGTCGCCCGAGCAGGTTCGAGGGCTCCCCCTCGACCGT
This sequence comes from Myxococcota bacterium, assembly GCA_039187775.1. Taxonomy (GTDB): domain Bacteria; phylum Myxococcota_A; class Polyangia; order Polyangiales; family JBCCZL01; genus JBCCZL01. The sequence continues at coordinate 4,820 of JBCCZL010000106.1, read as the reverse complement.
CGGAGCGACATCTTCGCGGTCGGCATCTGCCTTTACGAGCTGCTCACCGGCGAACGGCTGTTCGTGGGCGAGAGCGACTTTTCAACGTTGGAAAAGGTCCGGAACGTCGAGATCATGCCGCCGAGTACGTACAACCGGCGCATCCCCGAGGAGCTCGAGCAGATCGTTCTCAAGGCGCTCGCGAAGGATGTCGACGATCGGTACCAGACGGCGATGGACCTTCATGACGACCTTCAGTCGTTCATGTACACGTCGGGCAACTTCTTCGCGCGCAAGGACTTGAACGGTTACATGCGAAAGACCTTCGCCGAAGAGATCGCGAAGGAGAGCGCGCGCGATGAACAGTACCGCCGAATGGAAGCGCCCCGCGCCGAGCAAGCCTCGGGCCTCGAGGCGTTCGATGATCTTCCCAGCGCTGAAGCGCGAAAGTCGCGGTCCGGGGCGCCACCCCCGCCGGCGAACATGAGCCGGTCGCCAAAGCGCACGGTCATGGGCATGGGGACGCCGCCGCCCCCCCCGCCGCCGCGTACGAGCGGCCCGCCGCCACCGCCGCCGCCGCGTTCGAGGCCGAGCATGCCGGCGGCCCGAAGCGCTCCGCCCCTTCCGGGGTCTCCGCCCCAGGCGCCGCCACATTCGGTGCCGACGCCACCTCCGGTCGAAGCGCAGGGGGCATCCCCCACCCTCGACATGGATTGGGACGACGACGAGCTTTCGACCCAAATCTACGATAAGCCCGAGACTGCCGAAGCGATGGTCGCCGGAGGCCCGCGACCGGCGCCCCCCCCGCGGCCGAGCAGCGGGATCGCCCCGACGATTCCCAATGGGCCGGGGGCTCCGCCGAGCGCGGGCCCGCCGATGACGCTGCCTGACAGCAAGCCGCCGAGCTTCACGCAGCCCGGAGGACCGGGGATGCAGTCGAGCTCCGCGGGCGCGCCTTCGCCGTTCGAGCCGGTGGCGGGTCCTTCGCTCGACCCGAAGCCTCGACCCCCCGCGCCCGAGCCCACGGCCGTCACGCGGCATGAGGGGGACCGTCGGAGAGCGCCGGTACTGGCGATCGCTGCAGCCGCAGTGGTCCTCCTCGCCCTCATCGGCACTGCCGGTTACATGTTTCTTGTGCCCGGCGATCCCGGGACGATTCACGTGACGACGGATCCGCCGGACGCGGTCGTGGTGTTCGACCGGGAGCCGGTCTCAGCGCTCGCGAGCCCCTTCGTCATCAACAACGTGGCCGCGGGCGAGACGCACGTCGTCGTCGTGCAAAAGGAAGGCTACCGACCGTGGAGCTGGCGAGGCGAAGTGCAGGCAGGCCAAACACTCACCCTCCCGTTGGTCCGCCTGGTTCCCGAAGGCGGGGGCGAAGAGCGAGTCGCCGGCACCGGCTTCACCCTCGACACGCGCCCGAGCAACGCTCGCGTGTTCATCGATGGGCGAGAGTTGGATGAGCGGACCCCGATCCAAGTCACCGACCTCGACCCGGGCTCGTACACGATTCGAGTGGAGCGGGGCAGTCGCTACGCTCCATGGGAGACGCAGATCGATGTCGAAGAGGACGAGATCGCTCGGCTTCCGCGGGCGGTTCTCAACCTGCGCTCGGTCACCGTACAGTTTCGCTCGAGCCCGAGCGGGGCGGCGGTGACGCTGGTGCGGGGCCGCGAACGCCGGAGCGTGGGAAGCACGCCGACCAGCGCGGACGTCGAGCTTACGGGAGACCCGTGGACGGTCGAAATGACCCGAACCGGGTATGCCGACTGGGAGCGCGCGCTCAATCCGCCGAGCGGCGAAGAGCAGTTCGAGGTTCGAGCCGAGCTTTCGCAGGAGCAGATTGCGGCGGTTCGCCCGCCGCAGATGACGCCGGTCATGATTCAGCGACCGCGGAACCCGGTGGTGCCTCCGACGATGAACCCCGTTGTGATGACCCAACCGATGATGGACCCGCCCGCGATGGTGGCCGCGGGAGGCAACGGGACGCTTCGAATCAACACTCGGCCGTGGTCCCAGGTGTATGTGGACGGTCGGCTGATCGGAAACACTCCGCAGATGAACATCCCGCTTCGCGCTGGCAGCCACCGGGTCACGCTGGTCAACAGCGACTTCGACATACGCCATTCGATCACCGTGAACGTGCCCGCAGGAGAGACCGTCACCCGGATCCTCGACCTGCCGGTTGGCGGCTAGCGACCGGATGCGGGCGAGCGCTCTCCCCGAGGGTTGGCGAGCGCTCTCTCTCGTCGGGTTGCGTAGAGCCGGGTTACTCGCCGCGGTCGAGGACATGAAGGATGTCCACGGGCTGAAGCACCCCGTCTTCGTCGGGAGTGGCCGAGCGTTCGAACAACGAATGTTTGCCGTCGCCGTCCAGGTCCCCTTCGGCCCGAAAGGTGACGAGCGGGGTGCCTTCGTCGGACCCGCGAAGGTCGCAACCGTCCTTTTGCGGAAGAAACGAATAGCGGAAGCGGATCGAACCAGGCTGGTAGCCGAGGGCTTGCCAGGTAGCGGCACCCTCGATGCCTTCGGAAGCGAAGTCGATGTCGAGAGGGGCGGCGGAAGCTTTCTCCGGAGTCGGGCCGGCGGGACCGGGAAGACACCGGGTGATCCGGTTGCCGTCTTGGTCACGAAACGAGCGGCGGTAGTACGCCGCCGTGAGATCGTGGAGGGCCTGAAGCTCCCGGCTCGCTTCGGCGGTCTTGCTGGTCCGAAGTTCTCGGAGAAAGGTTGGGATGAAGACGGCAAGCACCAGTCCGATCAAGCAGACACCGATCGCGACCTCGACGAGGGTGAGGCCTTGGGTTCGGAGGCGCTGAGTTGCTAGAGCTCGGCGATGTGCGGGACCCCGCATTGGCGGAGCATGCCAAGGCTTGGGACAGGGGTCGAGTCAACGCTCGCCGGCCCGGCAGAGGTCCAAGATCGCGCGGCCCCGAACCAACAACGGCTCTTCCGACGTATTTCTCGTCGGACGGGGCTACCGATCGAGATCTTCGAGTGACGCCGGTTCGACGAGGAGCAGATAGAGGCCCGCATCCACATACGGGAAGTCCCGCTGGCGCCCCGCCTCGAGCTCCTCGAACGTAGCCTGAAGCGCTCGCGCGTCCGCCTCGGTCCGGAGCTGGGTGATCTGCTCCTCGATATTCGCGCGAACGTCTGCATCGTCGACGAGGTCATACATCTCTTCGAGGTGTCGGATCGCCTGCTCGGTTTGACCGAGATCCCGAAGCTGGTTGGCGTTGGCGAGCACCATCCAAGACGGGCCATACCCCATCCGGGCGGCCGACTGCATGAACTCCAGGCCCCGAAGCGACGCCTGTTCCTTTTCTTCCCCAGCCTCGAGGTGCGGGGCCAGTTCGAACTTGAGGCTCGCTCCAAGATCCCACGCCATCTCGGGGTCGTCGGGGAACTGCCGGACGCCGCGCTCGAGAAACCCGATGGACTCCCGGACATCGTCCATCGTGGAGTCGCCGTGGTACATCCCGGCCATTCCTGCCCAGCGGTAGACCCGGCGGAAATGCGAGTCCAACGTCAGGATCGCGTCCGCGTAGTGGAACACGTGATCGACCGATGCCTGGTGACTCAGTTCGTCCCCATAATAGATGAGCGCGCGCATCCAGAGGCCGTCGGCCACTGCTTCGTCGTAGCCGACCGAAAAGCTCGGAAGCCACTCCTTCTCGGGAAGGTAGTACACCGATTCGTAGGTCTCGGTCGCCTCATGGTGGGCGAGAGCGCGAAGACGCAGCGTCCGGCCGGCGACCGCAGCGAGGAGCGCCACGACGAGCAAAGCGGCGGGGGTCAGGAGGCGGCGGGAGCCTTGATCATTCGGTGTCACGGACCACGTAGAAGCCGGTCGATCGATACAGCTCCATATTCGCGTTGGTACCCGTGGCGAGTTCAAACCGACTCAGCGTCATGTCCCCGTCGAGGTCGCCCTCGGCGACAAACGTGTATGCGGGGGAGCTGTTCATCGCGGCGCAGCCCGGAGTCGGACTGTCGATGGTGTAGCCGAAATAGATCGGGTCCGAGGAAGAGAAGCCCAGCGCTCGGAAGGACGCATTCGCTGTAAAGTTGAAGGTCTGCTTCTGATCCGACACGGCCAACGGGAGGCGGCCGGTGGGGTTGACGAGGCAGCCGGTGGTCGGTGCGATCATCGCGACGCCCTGAGCCGCGTTCTCTCCGGCGTAGTAGCTCGATGCCCCGATGAAGAGGGTCTTCAGGTTGCTCGTCGCTTCAGAGGTTTTGGTGCGCTGAAGAAAATCTAAGAATGCGGGAAGCGAAATCGCGAGAAGCGAAAAGAGAATCACCACGACAATCATCACTTCAATGAGGGTGAAGCCAGGGGTGTCGGAGCGTTTGTTCATCATTGAGCTAGGCCCGCTGGCTCAGTGAACCAGCGGGCTCCATTGTACCACGGTACTGCTTTTTTCTACTGACTATTCAAGCTCGTTCTGCGTAAAAAAGCCAGGAGAACGGACGAGCTCATTGTTGGCATTGACGCCGATGGCGAGCTCGAAGTTGCTCACCGTCATGTCGTTGTCGAGGTCGCCCATCGCGTTGAACGAGAAAATCGCACCAGCCATCGGGGCGCCGCAGGCGCCGTCCGAGTTGGTCAGCTGGTACTGGTAATAAAATGGGTCCGAGATGCTGAAGCCGAGGGCGGCGAAGCTCGCGTTCGCACCGAAGTCGAAGGTCTGCTTCTGGTCAGACACTGCGGCCGGGAGGGGGCCGGCGTTCGCCACGCGGCAGCTGCCGGTGGCGCCGGGGGTGATGCCCGGGCCGGTGCGCGCGGGGCGGGAATACAGGGGCGCCCCCGTGAAGAGCGACGTCAGGTTGCGCGT
>JBCCZL010000105.1:0-20228 GCA_039187775.1 Myxococcota bacterium | reverse complement strand
GGCCCGATGACCCGATCGGCTTTCACAACCACGCGGTGTACCTCGAGATCACCGAGTCTGCCGCCTTCGAGCACCGAGAACTGTGTGAGAGGGTGCTCCGAGAAGTGTGCTCCCGAACCGGCGCGAAGATGGTGATCGACGACTTTGGCCAGGGCTACTCCAACCTTCACCGAATCATCGCGCTCGAACCCGAGGTCGTGAAGCTGGACATGAGCCTGGTCCGCAATCTCCACCGGGACAAGCGCAAGCAAACGATCGTCAAGCACGCTGTAAAGATGTGCGTCGAAGCGGGGGCCAAAGTCGTTGCCGAGGGCATCGAAACCCCGCGCGAACTTCAGGCTTGTCAGGAAGCAGGGGCCCACTACGGCCAAGGCTATCTCTTTGCGAGGCCGTCTTTTCCCCCTCGAAATATCCGCTGGCCAGCCCGCGCTGGCGGGAGCACACCCGCCCCCGGTCGACTTCAGCGTCCAAAGTTCAAAATCAAGACCTAGCAGCAGGTTGAGTGCCGCGGAGGCTCCCGCGACGCCATGTTTGCTACGATCAAACGATGGCGCGCCGAAAGAGCAGGCTCCCCTTCGGCCTCGGAGGCACGAAGCCTCATCACTTTCTCCAGATGGGAAAGATCGCCTGGCGCAACCGGAGCGAGGCGTCCTACGCATGGCGGGTCCTGAACGACGGCGTCTGTGACGGCTGCGCGCTCGGCACGACGGGTCTCCGCGACTGGACCCTCGACGGAACCCACCTTTGCTTGGTGCGTCTCAACCTCCTCGAACTGAACACCATGGGTCCGCTGGACCCGAAAGTCCTCGAGGATGCGAGTGCGCTGCCCGTCGACCGCCCGCGCTACCTCCGACGACTCGGACGTCTCCCCTACCCGCTTCGTCGACGCGCTGGCGAGGCAGGGTTTACGGTGGTGAGCTGGGAAACCGCGATCAACGAACTCGGCGCACGCCTCCACGCTACCGATCCGCATCGAATGGCCTGCTACCTGACGTCTCGCGGGATCAGTAACGAAGTCTACTTCGCAGCGCAGAAGGCGTTTCGTGCGCTCGGCTCGCCCAACGTGGATAACGCCGCCCGCCTTTGCCATAGCCCGTCGACCGCCGCGATGAAGAAGACCCTAGGCGTGGCGGCCTCCACCTGCAGCTACAAGGACTGGTACGGCAGCGACGTCGTCGTGTTCTTCGGCAGCAACCCGGCCAACGATCAGCCGGTCGCCCTCAAGTATCTCTACGAAGCAAAGAAGCAGGGCACCCGAGTGCTGGTGGTCAACACCTACCGCGAGCCGGGCATGGACCGCTATTGGATCCCAAGCAATGCCGACTCGGCGCTCTTTGGCACCACGATCGCCGACCGGTTCTTTGAAGTCACCTCGGGCGGGGACCTTGCGTTCATCTACGCCGTTCAGAAGTGCTTACTCTCGGCGGGAGCGATCGATCGGACGTTTATCGAACGTCATACCGAAGGCTTCGATGCGTACCGCGCCCATCTCGACGGGCTCCGCCTCGATGACCTGGTCCAACTCTCGGGCGCCCGGCGCGAAGACATCGATGCCTTCGCGCAAGAACTCTCGCAAGCCAGCACCGGAGTCTTCATCTGGAGCATGGGACTCACCCAGCACGCCCATGGCACCGACACCGTGGCCGCGTTGTGTTGCCTTGGCCTCTCCAAAGGATTCGTGGGCCGAGAGCGATGCGGGCTGATGCCCATTCGGGGCCACTCGGGAGTTCAGGGCGGCGCGGAGATGGGGGCCTATGCGACCGCATTTCCTGGCGGCCCGATCGACGACGCCAACGCGGACCGGCTCGAGGCGACCTGGGGGTTTCGCCCTCCCGTCGAAATCGGTCTCGACACGATTCGGATGCTCGAGGCGGCGTCGGACGGGGACCTCGATGTCCTTTACGCGGTGGGGGGAAACTTCCGCGACACGATGCCGCAGCCCGATGCCGTCGAGGAGACTCTCGCCAACATTCCGGTGCGGGTCCATCAAGACATCTTTCTGACCACATCGATGCTCATCCCGCCGAAGGACCTCGTGTATCTCTTGCCGGCGCGCACCCGATACGAGCATCGGGGCGGGGTGACCGAAACGAGCACCGAGCGGCGAGTGATCTTCAGCCCTTTCATTCCTGGTCACGAGATTGGCGAAGCGCGGGAGGAATGGCGCATCATCGTCGACATCGCCCGCCGCGCCGGTGCCCCCGTCGACTATCCGGACGCCACTGCGATCCGCCGAGACATCGCCAAGGCGGTGCCGGCGTACGATGGAATCCAGCATCTCGCAAAGAAGGGCGATCAGTTCCAATGGGGCGGACCGCGGCTCTGCGAAGGCGGCGACTTTCCTTTCCCAAACCGCCGCGCACGCTTTTCGACGGCGGTGCCACCAGACCGCTCGCTTCCCGAAGGACGCTTTCATTTGGCCACCCGTCGAGGCAAGCAGTTCAACAGCATCGTCCAGGCCGATAACGACGAACTCACCGGCGCCGACCGCGACCATGTGCTGATGAATGCCGAAGACATGGCGCGCCTCGGCCTGCAAGACCACAGTCCGGTCCGGGTGGTCAACGAGCACGGCGAGCTTCGGGCCCGAGCGCTGACCGCTCCGATCGCCGTGGGCAACCTCCAGATGTTCTGGCCGGAGGCGAACTCGCTGATTCCCGACGGACGCTTCGACGCCGGCGGAATGGTGCCCGACTACAACGCGGTGGTGAGGCTCGATCCGCTGTGAGCTCCGTGGGCCAAGCGGATCGAGGGGCGGTTTGACCGTGGATCGGCGCGGCATCACCGAGCGGGAGGTATCGTTCGTCGGTCAGGACATCGAAGATGGCCTCGATTTTCTCGTCGTGGAGGAGCCGCTCGAAATCCGCGCAGCGGGCGAGACGCTCGCCGTCACGATGAGGACTCCCGGACAGGACCGAAACCTCGCACTTGGATTTCTCTGGACCGAGGGGCTGATCGCAAGCCTCGCTGATGTGGGATCGGTGTCGCACTGCGGATCCCCCGGCGAAGAGGGGTATGGGAACACCATCGACGTGCGGCCAGGCCCGGGAATGGCCTTCGATCTCGAGGAGTCGACGCTTCGACGAGGAACCCTCACCACCGCGGCCTGTGGAGTGTGTGGGCGAAAAACCATCGATGACCTCATGGCGCGCCTCGAGCCGAACCGGTCGGACACCGCGGTGGCGCGAGATGTCCTTGCTCGAAGCCCCGAGGCGCTGCGGCTCCACCAGGACAACTTTGCTCAGACGGGAGCGATTCACGCAGCGGCGCTGGTATCGAACGATGGCGACGTGCTCTTCAGCGCAGAGGACGTCGGACGGCACAACGCGGTCGACAAGGTCCTCGGCCAGCTCCTGCAAAAGCCGCACAACAACGTCGCAATGCTCGTCGTGAGTGGGCGGGCTAGTTTTGAGGTCGTGCAAAAAGCCGCGGTGGGCGGCGTCCCGATCGTGGTCGCGGTGTCGGCACCATCGTCCTTGGCCGTCGACCTCGCACAGGAAGTGGGCATCACCTTGGTGGGGTTCGTCCGGTCGGGACGATTCAATGTGTACGGCGGTCACCAGCGAATCGCGCTTTGACTCGCTGACACTTTCGCCTAAAGAAGGGGGATGGCCGGCAAACGGAAACGCCCAGGCAAGCTCCTTGCGATCGCGATCATCGGTCTCTGCATTGGCCTTCTCGGCTGTGGAGCCTCGGTCATGGGGATGTTTGGCGCGATCATGCAGCAGTCGATCTCCGGGGCACAGGCCGAAGCGTTCGAGGACATGCCTGGCACTCCGGAAGCCGAAATCTACGCCGTGCAGGCGCGGTTTCAGGAGCGGATCAACGAATACCAGGCTCAGTGGATGCCGTACACGGTGAGCCTCGCCGTCGCAAACGGCATCGTGTCGGCGGTGCTTCTCCTTGGCACGATCCTCATTCTCAGCGGTCGCAAGCTTGGACTGGCCGCGATGACCATCGCCTGCGCGCTCGCGATTCCCTACGAGCTTTCGGCAACCGCGTTCGGATCGTGGGTCCAGATGAAAACCATAGACCTCGTCGACGAAATGATGGCAGAGATGATGGCGACCACCCCCAACCTCCCCCCCGACTTCGAAGCGATCATGTCGACGATGATGAGCGGCGCGGTGATCGTTGGAATGATCGCCGGGGTGGCCTGGCTCCTCCTGAAGCTCGGATACTACGTCACCGCCATCGTCTACCTTCGAAAGTCGACCACCAAAGCGAGCTTCGACGAGCCGGCCCCGGGCGCGGCATAACGATGCCCCGCTTCGAAGCCGCCGACCCGAACTTCCGGGCTCGGGTCGAAGAGATCTTTCAGAAGGCGTCGTTCATTGCGCATCTCGGCATCGAGCTCACGGACGTGGCGCTGGGAACCTGCCGAAGCCGGATGACGATCCAGCCATGGCAGCTGCAGCAGGACGGGGTCATTCACGCGGGGGTGATGACCACGATGGCCGATCACACTGCGGGAGCCGCTGCGGGCACTCTGTTGGCGCCCGACAAAGTCGTTCTGTCGGTGGGGCTCAATGTGCACATTCTTCGTCCCGGCCAAGCGGCGGCACTTCGCTGCGAAGCACACGTGCTCAAGCCTGGTCGCACCCTTTCCTTCGTGGAAGCGGGGGTCTACGCCGAAACAGATTCGGCCGGCGATAGGCCCCTCTTGACCCTTACCGCCACCATGGCCTACGTCCCTGCCCCGAAGGAGCTCTTCCTCCGATGAATGCGATCTCGGTGCTTCTTGTCCTCGTTGCGGTCGGCTGCAGCAGTGACAACCGGAGTGTGGGCGATGCCGCACTCGATCGGTCGGCCTCGGACGCTTCGATCGATCCGCTCGATGCCGAAGTCCCGGACGCACCGATTCCCGATCGGTCGGTTCCCGACGCAGATCTTCCACCCGAACCGCGCGAGCCCAAAGCCGCAGACCGAGTCCGCTACGTCGTGGTGTCCCAACCCTTCAGCGACGCCGGTGAACAAAACCGCTACGGCGTGCTCGAACTGGGAACCGATGGGACCCTCGCGAGCACCGGTCCGAGCTTCGAGATGGGTCGGATCACGGTCGGCAGCATTGCTTTCACTCCGGACGGCGAAGTGGGGATCGTGGCGCAGAACGATGGGAGCCTCGGGGTGTTTCGGCTCGACGACGCCGGCACGCCCACCGTCGTCCACCGCGCGTTCTCGGGGGCGTTTTACGCGAGCACCGTGGTCATGGGCCCCGAGGGCCTTTACGCGTACGTGCTCGACACGCAATTTCGGACCAGCGGCGGCGGAGTCTATCGCTTTCCGATCGGTCGCGACGGTTCCCTGAGCGCTCCGGAGCTTATCCTCCCCGCTCAGCTTCCCGCGGGGTTCTTCCTCACGGACGACGGCGCATCGGCGCTCGTCGTCGCCAAGGATGCCGTCGACGCCCCGACCGATGCCTTCGACCTTCATCGGGTGTCGTTGGAGGATCCTCCGACTCGGGCGGCGAGCCTCAAGATGTTTCAGGGCGAATACATCGTGGGCGCGGCCGCGGTGTGGCGTGACCAGTTCGTCCTTGTCGGCGACAACTGCGCCTTCTGCGGACCCAACCAGGTCGCGGTCGCCAAGGTGTCGACGGTGGAGCCATCGTTCGCGGGTGCGGTCCAGATCGAGGATCCGATCGCCATCATCACTTCGCCGTTTGAAGACTTAGCGTTGGTGATGAGCGGCTTCGGCAATGCGGTGTTTGTCCTCGAGCGCCTCGAGCCGCTCAGCATGCCCACCGAGCTCGCCTACAACGGCGACGGGCCCGCCCTCCCGGGCGGAGCGGTAATGATCGAACGGGGCACCCTCACCGGACTGATTCTGATGGCGGAAAACCAAGGGGTTCGGCGCATCCGGCTTCGCGAAGGGCGCATCATCGAGGATCTCGGCCGCACTTCCACCGAATTCGTGGTCGGCGCGATCGGGGTCCAGCCCTAACCCACCGGGAGCGCGCGTCATGCCGTCTGCACGCGAACCCGTGGATTGATCCGATAGCCGTCGTTCCGGAGCTCGAGGACACTTCCAAGGCCCGCGGTTCGGAGTTTGGAGATCGCAACCCGCACGCGATTGGTGCGCGCCTCCTCCACGGCGAGTTCGGTGGGCTCCCGCCCCGCCTCAGAATCGCCGCGGAAGTGGCGGATGAGTCCAATCCGCGACAGACAGTCCGCTTCGCGGGCGCGATCTCCGACGGCGCGAGCCTGGTCCAGGATGTCGTCGAACGCGGCCAACGCACCCGCATACCGGCCGAGCGAAGTGAGAATCTGACCGTGGCTTTGTCGGAGCCGGAGCTCCACGTTGGCGTCGGAGATCTCATCGCCGAGCAGACGCTCACAGAGTTCGGCCCCCACCGCCAAGGGACCTCGGGTCACGAACACCTCCCCCAGCACCACCGCCGCCCGGGCTCGGTCGAGCGACGGCGTCTCTCGCTCGGCAATTTTCAGAAGATTGTGTCGCTCGACGACCAGCGCCTCGCGCGTGGCCGGGTCTCTTGAGTAGGGAACCGCTTCGGTCTGCGCCAAGCCCTCGCCGACGAAATGCGCGGTGTGTCGGACTTCGGTCTCGTCGAGGACGCCGAGGGCCGCCGCTTGCTCGAGGGCGTAGGCCCGAACGCACTCGTATAGGTCGTAGCGCCGCAATCGAGGTGGCCCGGTAGGAGTCACGGTGTGCACGAACGGTTCTTTGAAGGAGCGCATCCATAAACTCGAGGGCTCGAAGGCGGCGTTGCGGTAGGGGAACGGAAGGCGGAACGGCCACTGCTGCCGCCGCGTTGAGCGACCACCCGCCGGCGAAGACGCTGCACGCCGCGAGACCGTAGCGCTCGTCGTCAGTTGAGCTGCGAGGCGGTGAACTGCGAGGCCGTCAGCGGCGCGTGCTGCATGGACGGCGATGAATGCACGATCGTCGCTTCGGCCGCGGCGTGCGAACCAACGGGCGAGTTTCATGTCCGAATGACCTGTGAAGTGTGTGACCAGGATCCGCTAGTGTCGTATCGAGCACCACTCGTCCTGTACCCGCCGGGTGCACTGATCCGGGGCACGCCCTGTGGGTCACCGATAGCGAAGGCGCGAAGATTGTCGTGAGCTGCAACGGAAGCAACAACTACGCGATCATCGTCCCCGAGAGTTGAGCGGATCGACCCGAGCCACGAGAGGAATCCGGCTGGCGCCGCATCGATGCTTCAGAGCGGCTCCTCTCGGGCGATCTCTTCGGGAGTGGGTCGCGAGTGGAGCTTGTCCCTCTTGAGCACGGGAACTCGATAGAGGATCGAGTAGACGAGGGGCACCACGAGCAGGGTGAGAAAGGTGGAAAACACCAGCCCGTACATGATCGCGACGGCCATCGGTTTCCACATTTCGCTTCCCGAGAGATAGAGCGGAATCAACGACGCGACGGTGGTCGCGGTGGTCAGCAGGATCGGGCGTACCCGCTGCTGCGCCGCTTCGATCACCGCTCGGCTCGGCGGAAGCCCGGCTTCGCCTATCTCGAGCTGAATCCGATCGAGCAGCACGATCGCGTTATTGATCACGATCCCGGCTAGCGACACGACTCCGAGGAGGGTCATGAAGCCGAAGGAGCTCTCCATGATCAGGAGGCCGACCACCACGCCAATGAGCGCCAGCACGATGCTCGAGAGCACGATCACTGGTTTTCGGAGCGAGTTAAACTGCGCCACGAGGAGCAGCACGATGATCAGCCCGGCGATCGGGAGCTTCTCTCCGATGCTCGCGTTGGCCTTCACGCTCGACTCGAACTCGCCACCGAACTCCCAGCGATAGCCGGGTTCCCAATCGGCTTCGAGCTCCTCAAGGAACGGCTGAATCTCGGTGAACACGTCATTGGCTACGACTTCGCCGAAGACCCCCGCCTCGACGGTAACGGTGCGATATCGATCGCGTCGAAGAACCGCCGCCGGCTGCCACGCGAGGGACACGTCCGCAACCTGCGACAGCGGCACGGTCGTTCCGGTCTGGGAAAACACCGTCAGATTCCGCACCCGGTCGAGGTCTCGCCGGTCGGCTCCGATCGAACGAACCACGATCGGAATGCTCTCGTCGTCTTCGCGGTAGCGCGTGGTTTCCATCCCACTCAGGAATGCCTGCATCGCTCGCGCGACGTCCTCGTTGCTCACTCCCGCCCGGCGCGCGCGCTCCTCATCCACCGTCACGAGCAGCTTTTTCTCCCGCACCCCCCAGTTGTCGTCGATGTTCTCGGTTCCCGAGATCGTGCCGAGCTCTTCCTTGACCTGATCGACGATCCGGAACACCTCGTCGGTCTCCGGGCCAGAGATTCGAATCTGCACCGGTTTGTCCACCGGAGGCCCCGCGCTCAGCGGACGAATGTGCGGGTGGACATCGGGATAGTTCTCCAACACGAAGCGCTGAAGCCGGGCCATGATCCGGTCGACCGCCTCCGCGTCGTTGGTGTGCACCATCAGCTCGCAGTAGCCGCCAAGGGACGGAGACGGAGAGTAGCCAAGGGTAAACGGCGGCGGCGTCTCCCCGATGAACGTGGTCCAGCTGGTGATCCCGCTCTCCCCATCTTCGCCGACCATGAGCTCGTCCCGAATGAATCGGTCGGTCTCTCGGGCCATCTGTTGCGTCGTCTCGATGCTCGTGCCGGCAGGAAGATTAAGCGCCGCCATGAAGAAGGGGGAGCCTTGGGACGGGAAGAAGATCTGCGGAATGAACTGCCAGAGCTGCAGCGACCCAATGAAGATCGCAATGACGAGGCCGAGTGACGCCCAGCGAAACCGAAGCACCGCGTGAAGCGACTCACGATAGATCCGATAGAACGCCCCCGCGAAGGGCACCTTGCCGTCGTTCTTGCTCGCCCGGAGGAACAGCGTGCAAAGGAGCGGGGTCATGGTGAGGGCGAGGCCCCACGACACGAGGAGCGTGATTGATACCACAGTAAAGAGAGCGCCGGTGTACTCACCCACCGCCGATTCGGCGAGATAGATGGGAAGGAACGCCGCGGCCGTGGTGAGCGATGAAACGAGAAGCGGCGTTTGAAGTTCACGGCACGCCGATACCGCCGCTTGAAAAGCCTTCATCCCCGCGTTCATTCGCACCACGATCGTTTCGCTCACCACGATCGCGTTATCCACGAGGAGACCGAGCGCGATGATCAGCGCCGCGAGCGACATCTGATTGATCGTTTCCCCGATCAAACTGAGGATAAAAATCGTGATGATCATCGCGGTCGGGATCAGCGACGAGACGATGAGCCCGGTCCGAAACCCGAGGGTCAAGAGCATCACCACAAGAACAATGCCCACCGCCTGAAGCACGTTGCCGAGGAACTCATCGACTTTGTCTTGGACGTCCTTCGGCTGGTAGTACGTCGTCTCGAAGTCGATGCCATGCGGGTACTTCGCCGGGAGTGCGTCGAAATAGGCGCGAATGTGCTCGCCGAGCTCCACCAGATTGTCGCCGTCGCTCATCGAGATCGCGAACGTCAGCGCCCGCTGCCCTTCGACCGTCACGATCCCCTGCGGCGGATCGACGTAGGCGCGGGTGATCGTGGTGATGTCACCCAGGTAGGCCAGTCCACCTCCAGGCAGCTGGATCAGCGTGCGGCGCAGATCCTCGACCGATAGAAAGTTTCCGCTGGGCTCGAGGCTTAGCCGCTCCGGGCCAATATCGATCTGCCCGCCCGGCATGATGATGTTGCGGGAGGCGAGCGCCTGCTGAAGCTGCCCTGGGCTCAGGCCGAGGGACCGGAGGCGCGCGTTCTCGTACTCGACGAACACCCGCTCTTCCTGGTCGCCGAGAACATCGACCTTGCCCACCCCATCGAGGTGAAGGAGCTCGTCGCGAATCGTCTCCGCGTATTCGGCAAGCTCGCGATCGCTGAACCCGTCCCCCGTCATGCTGAAGAGAATCGGGTACGTGTCCCCAAGCTCGTCGTTGATCTCCGGTCCCTGAATACCCGCCGGGAGGTCGCCTTCGACGGCCTCGACCTTTCGACGAAGGTTGTCCCAAATCGGCCGAACGTCCTTGAACTCTTCACGCACCGCCACGGTGACGACGGAGACACCGGTGCGGCTCGTGCTCGAGACGAAGTCGAGCTCGGGAATCGACTGAACCGCCTGTTCGATCGGATCGGTGACGAGCTGCTCCACTCGATCGGGGCTCGCTCCCGGGAACCGAGTCACCACCTGGGCGTTTCGCACGATGAAGCCCGGGTCGAGCTGCTGCGGCATGCCGAAGTAGGCGGAAACACCGGCGGTGATCAGAACGACGATCACCGTGCCGGTCACGCGATTGTTCTTGAGCGCGGCGCTCGTAAGGCTCATGGCGACGCGGGCTCCTCGGCTTCCGTCTCCGAGTCCTCCGACGGCGGCGTGGCCTCGCCCCCTTCCCCATCGCCTTCCGAACCTTCGTCTCCATCTTCGGCGGGCTCTCCTTCCGCCGAGGGAACCACGACTTCAAGCCCGTCTTGGACCCGAGCTACTCCGGCGGTCACCACCAGCTGGCCCTCTTCGAGCCCGCTTCGAATCTCGATACCGCTGTTTTCGATGCCGCCCACTTCCACCGCGGCGCGGTGGAGGATCCCCCGGTCTCCTTCGGTTCGTTCGATGACAAACACGTAGCGGCCTTCCCGGTCCTCTCCCACCGCCGTCGCGGGCACTCGCATCACCGGCTCTTCTTCAGCCTCCGCAAGCTCAAACGCGACCTCCGCAGTCATACCCGCGCGGAGCTCTGGGGTCGCTTCGGCGAGGCGGACGGTCACGGGAAACACGGTGGCGCCGCCCATCGGAACGCCGATCTCGTAGATTGTCCCGGTGAAACGCTGCCCGGCGAGCGACGACACCGTGATCAGCGCTTCCTGGCCCTGCTCGATCCGGTTGACGGCAGACTCCGGAACGTCCACCGCGACTTCGAGCTGCTCGCCTACTTGAAGCACCGCGACCACCTGGCCGGCGCTCACCACCTCGGAGGCTTCGATATCGACCTCGCTGATCGTGCCTTCTCCAGGCGCGGTAAGCGTCGCGTACCCGAGCTGCCGTTGAAGCTGGCGCACCGCCTGTCCCGCAGCCGCCGACGACGACTGCGCCGAGTCACGATTGGCACGGGCGGTGTCGAGGTCCTGGCGGGAGGCGTTGTTGGACTCGTAGAGCGCCCGCGTGCGTTCATACGTGGCATTGGCGCTGACGGTCTGCGCTCGAGCCTGGGCCGCCGAAGCGCGTGCTTCCTGAAGCTGAAGCTCGAAATCCGCAGGGTTGAGCGCCGCGATCTTCTGCCCTTTGGTGACCCGATCGCCGACCTTGACCAAGAGGTCCTCGACCCGGCCGGTCACCTGAAAGGCGAGCCGACTCTGATTGCCCGCACGAATCGAGCCGCTGAAGCTCCGCTGGAGCGACGTCTCACCCGTCGACACCGTCACGTAGCGGACGGGCCGAACCACCGCCTCGGCCACGGCCTCTTCGTCGCCACCGCAGGCGGTCACCACCACGACGGCACACACCGCACTCAACGCGGACAGGAGAATGGGGGTCTTTGTCATTCGCTTGCCTCTTGCTCTCTCCGTCGCTGCTGTCGCCGCTCTCTTCGGGCGTCGGCCTCGGCGTCCCACGCCTGCGCAAACCGCTCGAGGCGAGTCGCGAAGTCGTTTCGCTCGTCCTCGTTCTCAAGGAACCCGTACCGACCGGCCGCTCGCTCGACGTTGGCAAAGTCGATCAGGAAGTCGTACTGCGCGTTGGCCGCGGCCAGACCGCTCTGGAGCGCCTGGGTCTGCGCGTCGATGAGGGTGATGAGGTTCACCGTGCCCTGCCGATAGGAGTCGGCAATGATCTCCAGGTTGCCGTCGGCCGCCGTGGCCGCATCTCGACGAAGGCTCACCGCCGCGGCGGACGCGCCCACCTGATGGAGCGCCGAGCGCACCCGCTGTTCGATCGCCTGGGCAATCTGCTCGCGCTGGGTGCGGAGCTGGCTGATCGTGACCTCGGTTTGCTCGATCACGGCGTAACGGCTCGCGTCGAAGAGATTGAAGCTCAGGCCCGCACCGAACTGCCACGTAAACTCGTCCAATTCGATTTCGCCCATGCCAAAATTGATCGCTTCGCTCCCGGCGCCAGACCGATGAAAGGTGTGCGTAAAGCCGCCGCTAATGAACACGTCGGGCACCCAGAGCTGAAGCCGGCGGGCAGCGAGGAGCGAGTCTTGGGCGCCGATCGCCGCATCGATCTGACGAAGCTCGGGCGAATTGCGGAACGCCTCGTCGGTCATGAACGCACGGAAGATCCGAAAGGACCACTGATCCTGCACGTAGCGGCGCACGCGCGGATCGACAAACAGGAGCCCGGTCGACGGGTCCATCGGGTCGGAAAGATTGAGCGGCGCCTCCTGGCGTCGATTCAAGATTCGGTTGAGGTTGATCTCGGCTTGGTTGCGCTGCGCGATCGCCGAAATCACGTCCACCCGACTATCGGCAATTTCCGTCTGCCAGCGAAGCACCTCTTCTCGGCCCGCGGACCCGATATCCACCCGGACCTCGGCGAGGGCCAGGTTCCGCCGAACCCGGCGGAGGTTCTCCCGGTTCACCTGCTCCGCGGTCAACGCCCGAAGCACATTAAGATAGGCCTCCACGACTTCAATGATCGTGTCGAGCTCCTGGGTTCGAAGCCCATGCTCGGACGACTCGAGGTTGTCCTGCTGCGCGGAGAACGCGCCCCAGGCGAGCGGCGAGTAGATGATCTGCTGCGCGCTGATGCCCCAAGAGATCGTTCGCTCGGCATTGCCGGCAAAAGAAACGTCCGGGTCGTTCCACTGAAAGTTCCCCGTCGCGTCGACGACGGGAAAGAGCGCGCCTCGCGCTTCGTCGAGCTGTGCGTCAGCGATCACCACATCGTGGCGGGTCAACGCCAGGTCGACATTCACCGCCAACGCTCGTGTCACCGCCTGTTGAATCGAAAGCTCACGGCCTCGCCGCGTCTGATCCTCACCGAGAAGCTCGGCTTCGGTCATCAGCTCGAAGCGCGGAAACACTCGAATGCGCCGCGCGGTCGCCATATTGATCACAAGCTCGGCGCGCGAAGCGAACCCTGTCCCAAATCGGGCGGGATCGTCGCCGTCGAGCGCCGACTCGATGTTGAGGGCCATCCGCCGCATTCGGCGCTGGGTGTCGTCACGCGGCACCACCGATACGAAGGCCCCCATTTCCACCCATTCGCGACCCTCGGAGGCATAGGTGGGCAGGCGGCGGCGGTTCAGCCCGTCGATCAGGGCTTGGGTCTCCGACGCGGGGAGCATCAGCAGCGGACCGATGTACACCGACTCCGAGTCGTCGGGGATCGCGTCGAGAATCGCGGCAGCGGTGTCTCCGGCGGGAACGACGCTCACCGTCATCGTATCCCCGGCCGAGTCGACGATGAGCTCCTGAAGTCCGGGAATCGCGTCGAAGTAGTGCTGGTCGGTGATGACCGTGACGTTGGTGCGCCGAATCACATCACGGAATCGTTCGAGATCGCGCTGAAGGTTGATGAGGCCCGCGAGATAGGAGAGGTTTCTCCGACCGCTTCGCTCGCCGTCTCGCGGCAACCCTTGGATCTCCGGTGCCGCGTAGGGCAGAAACACCGGCTTCGGAAGTTGTTCGGTGGCGCCGATCGCTTGACCCACGCGGACACCGAAGCCGACCACGAGATCGATGTCTCGATCGGCAAGGACCTCCTGCACGAGCGCCTGGACGCGGGCTTCCGAAAAGTCCCCCTCGTGGGTTGGCGCGTCGGGGAACGTCCAGCCTCGGTATCGGTCCCCGATCAGGCCGTTCACTTCTTCAGCCAACGCCGCGGCCGCCGTTCGGTGCGTATCCGAAGGTCCGTCCGCGACGATCGCAACCCGCGGGCCGTTTTGTGCAGCGGCGGGTACCGAAAGAGTAACAATGGACAAGACGGCCCCTGCGGCCATGACCTTAAGCCAGGTGGTTTCGCGCATATTGGATCCCTCCGGCTGGTATCAGCTCCCGGTGATCATTTGAAGGCCGGTTTTGTAAACGTCTGCGATCTCGGACCTCGCCCGGCCGAGCCAGAGCAGAGGTGTGCGAATTTGCAGCACTCCCTGGCGAGAGGCTCATTCGCAGCGGAGCGAATCGGCGAGACTGGTTTCGACGGTGAAGCTCGACCCAGTGGTGTGGCGCTCGGCGAAGAACAGATGAATCGGGTAGCGCTCCCCCACCTCGAGCGACAGTTCGGGGGCGAGCTCATCGAGAGACACCGCCGCGTCTTGCCGCGAGTGCACTCCGCCCAGATCGATCACGAGGCGGCGGTTGAGGAATACGAACACGTCGTCATCACCGGTGAACCGAAACACCTCCCTGCCGTTGTAGACGAACGTGGCGGTCGCCTCGAGAGTAAAGTGAAAGTTGTGCTGTCGGCCTTCGTTTCCAAAGAGCTCGTCATCGATGGGAAAAAACTCCTCGTCGCTAAAGACGAACGTGCCCACCGACGACGGCCGGAGTGGGAGCTCGAGGGAAGTACGAAGGTTGATGCCGGTGACATCCCGATACCACTGATCGAAGTTGCCGCGATTGGAAGTCGTCGGAGTCGGTCCTTGGTAGATCGGCTTATCGTCGGGGCCGAGCATTTCGGCGACGATTCCTCGATCGTTGCCGAAGCCATTGATTTCAAAGTCGGGATGACTCTCGCGAAAGTCTCTTACCGTAACCTCGAGAAGCGGTGGGAGCGGCTGGTCCGCGCTGCAGCGGCCCCACGCTCCGTCCACGCACATTTCGATTCCTTCCCCACAGGCGGACATACAGGGGCGCTCCGCGACCGGCACTTCGCAGGGGGACCAGCGACCGGCAGTGCACTCCTGCACGCCACTGCCGCAGTCGTTCTCGCACGCGCGAACCGAGACATCCTCGCACTCGACCCCGAGGCCAGTCCGCGCACCGCAGGCTGAAATCGCCACGGCAGCAAGGACCACAAAGACCAAAGAAAGCGTCGCTTGGAGTCTGTCGATGGGTCCGAGGCGGGATCCGAGATGCACTCCTCTGAGTTAGCTTGCTTTCCTCGATCGTCCAAGCCGCCGTCGAGCGAACGGACGGGGAGCATCAGCCCCCCGTATCACGGGGCGGCAGCGGGAGGATCGTCGCTCGGCGCTTCCGATGGAGCTTCCGCGGCCACCGCGGCGGGGTCGGTCCAACCGAGGGCCCGAAGCCGCTCTCGAATGCTTCCCGCATCCGACGCGTTGGGCCGAAGCGCAAGGTAACGTTCGAAGGCTCGGATGGCCTGTTGTCGCTGACCCATCCGACTGGTCACGAGACCGATGCCGCGCCACGCCGCCGCGAGCGAGGGGTTCTGGTCGACCGCCTGGCGGTAGAGGCCGAGGGCCGTGGGAAGATGTCCCTGAAGATAGGCGGCGGTGGCACGCTGCACCAAGGAACCGGCGTCGTCTTGCCCGGCGCTCGGCGCTTCAGACTCGGACTCGGACTCGGGCCGGGACTCGGACAGAGCCGTCGAAGCCGACTCTGAGTCGGGGGAAGTCATGCTCGTCGGGGGACGGGCTGTCGATGGGCTCATCGTCGATGGACTGACCGGAGACGTCGACCGCTGCATCGCCGACGAGCTCATCCCGGTGGCTGTCGAACGCTGCATAGTGGACGGCGGCATCGCGGGCGGCGCGGCCATCGAGGGCGTCTCGGCCCCCACCGGATTGGCCAAAGCGCCATTCAACTCGGCTGGACTCGCCTCGACCGGAATGGCCTCTTCCTCCGACGCAGGTTCGGTGACCGGCGTTCGGTCTGATCCCTCCGCTCGTTCCGCAGGGTGCGCTTGAATCGACGTCACTACTCCGGTGGTTGACGATTCTCCAGCTTCCGCTTCCCCGACGGCACCAACGTCCCCTGCCGCCACCACCGAGGCGTCCTCCGGCTGCGTGCTCCACAGTGCCGCTCCCATCCCGAGGACGAACGCCACGATCCCAGCGCCGATCCAGATGGCTTTCGTGCGACGCGGCGGTGGTGGCGCCTCCTCAGAGGGAGGGGGAAGTCCGAGCGCGTACTCCGGTCGCCCGAAGTGCTCGGTCTCGACCTCCGACTGGCTCGACGTATCGCTCGGAAGCTGGTTCCACGCGATCGTTGCCTCGAGTCCAGAAGACTTCGCAAACGCCTCGAAGTCGCTCGCGATCGCCCGGAGCGACGGGTAGCGGCCTTCGCGCTCCTTTTCGATCGCCCGGAGCACGATCAGCTCGAGTTCTGCCGGACAGTCGGGCCGAATCTCCGACGGCCGGGGCACCCGGTCCCGGAGAATCGCCGCGGTTAGATCGCTCAAGTTGTCGGCGCGGTACGGAAGCTGACCGGTCAGTGCTTCGTAGAGCACCACACCGATCGAGTACACGTCGGTCCGAAAGTCGACCTCTTGGCCGCGCAGTTGTTCGGGGGACATGTAGTCCGGCGAACCCACCACGATCCCGTGGAGGGTCAGTGAGCGTTCGGAAATGTCCGGGGTCACTCGTTTGGAGATCCCAAAATCGAGCAGCTTGACCACCGTGTCGCCCGAGCCCTCTTCGTGGAGCATGATGTTCTGCGGCTTGATGTCCCGATGAACCACACCTGCGCGGTGGGCCGCGGCGACCGCGCGAAGCAGCTGCTTGCCGAGCTCGATGACCCCGGGAAGCGGGAGGGCGCCGCGGGAAAGGAGCTGGTCGAGGGACTTGCCTTCGAGAAGCTCCATCACAATGTACGGTGCACCGTCGTCGAGATGGCCGACGTCGTACACCTCGGCGACGTGCCGGTCGTGAATCTTCGCGGCGATGCGCGCCTCGCGCTTAAACCGCAGGAGGATCTCTTCGCGATGATCGAGATGCGAATGGACGGCTTTGATCGCCACCCGGCGTCCGATCTCTTCGTGCTCAGCTTCGTAGACCTTGGCGTAGCCCCCAACGCCGATCGTGCGCAGGATGATGTACTTGCCACCGACCCGGGTTCCCGGTGAAAGCCGGGCGGTGCTCTCGCCGACGGACCCATGCGAGACTTCGGTACGAGACCGGAGGCCGCTATCGGTCTTATCTTTCAGCGGATCGGTCATGTGCACGACGCCTGGCAAGTACCCGCACAGCAGGCCGGAGTCATACCCCCACAGGCATTATTGCACATTCCGCAGTGGGTGAGATCGGTCTCCGTGTCGACACACGCTCCACCGCAAAGCTCCGTTCCCGCAGCGCAACAGACCCCCGACATGCACGTGCCAGCACATGGGTTCGTGCACATGCCGCAGTGCAGCAAACTGGTCGACGTGTCGACGCACGCACCGTCACAGAGTTCGGTTCCCGGCGGGCAGCACGTGCCCGCCGTGCATGTTCCAGCACACGGCATGCCGCACCCACCGCAGTTGGCGAGATCCGCCGATGTATCGACACAGCTCGACCCGCAGCAGGTATTTGCACAAGGAACGCCACAGCCGCCGCAGTTGCCTTCGTCGATCGCGGTGTCAACGCAGGTCGAGTCACAACAGGTCTCGCCCACGCCACAGCCCATCCCACACATGCCGCAGTTGGCTGCATCGCTGGTGGTATCGACACATACCCCGCCGCAGTTGACCGTACCGACCGCGCAGCACAGCCCACTTGAGCACTCTTCCGTGGCTCCGCACATGTTTCCGCACATGCCACAGTTGGCCTCGTCGGTCTGCGTGTCGATGCACATGTCTCCACAGCACGTCCCGCCACCGGCCATGCACGCAGCGCAGGCACACGACACCGTGCTGCAGGTGCCGCCGCAGCAGTTTTCGCCCGCATTGCAGGCGTTGCCGCACATACCGCAGTGAAGCGGATCGGTTTGAGTGTTGCTGCAGCTACTATCGCAACACTCGCGGCCGGCTTCACAGGTATTTCCGCACATACCGCAGCTCGTCTCGGTGGTCGCCGTGTCGACGCAGTCACCACCGCAGCAGGTGAGACCCACCCCACACGCGTTCCCACAGGCACCGCAATGTTGCTCGTCGGTGTCGGTGTCACGGCACCCCCCCGCGCAGCATTCTTGTCCCGTGGAACACGTGTTGCCGCAATCCCCGCAGTTGTTCTCGTCGGTCAGCTTGTCGAAGCCATCGTCGACCTCACCGTCACAGTTATCGTCGAGGTCGTTGCAGGTCTCGGTCTGAGGCATCGGGGTTCGACACACCAGTGCCGGCATGCCCACCTCGCAGGCAAAGTTCCCCTCGCGACAGATCCCCATCGCGCCCGCGTCGATGCACACGGTTCCAAGGTCGGCAATATTGTCGAGCGTGCCGTCGCAATCGTCGTCGGCACCAAGGTTGGAGCAGGTTTCTTCGCTCGGCTCGATCGAACCGACACAGGGGCCGAACGAGTTGTTGACGCAGGTTTGCGTCCCCCGCATGCACACCCCGACGCCATCCGTCCCCATCGGGCCGCCGTAGCAGGACTGGGTCGAACCGTTGATGCACACGCAGTCTTCATCCACGTCGCCATCGCAATCGTCGTCCTCCGCAACGGGAGTCATGGTCGTATCCGTGCATGCGTCGATCCCGGGGCGAGGCGTGACCGCATCGGTGCAGTCTGCGAGCATTCCGCCCTGGCAAAGCCGCTGTCCGGCCACGCAGATCCCTTCGCAGTCAAAGACGCCATCGACGAGCGCGCAGCCCGCCGTCGCGTCGGGATAGAACGCTTCTTCGGTGCCCTCGTCTACCCGGTCGTCGCAGTCATCGTCGTCGCCGTCGCAGACCTCGGGGCCTCGCTCTTCAAGGCGAACACACACCGCGAACGCCCCCTGGCAGCGAAGCTCTCCGGTCGCGCAGACTCCGGCGAGGCCGGTGTCGCAACTGAGGTCGCCATCGATCTCGTCCACCGCTCCATCGCAGTCGTCGTCTTCGCCATTGCAAGTCTCGGCCACCGGGATCCGCTGTCCGAGGCATGCACTCCACGTCGAGCCGACGCAGGCCCGCTCGCCGGCGCGGCACACTCCCACCCCTTGGGTGCCCTCGGCGCCGTCGTAGCAAGCACTGGTTTCCATATCGGTGCAGGGCTCGGTGTCGCTCACGCAGAAGCCCCGATAACATACGAGGCCATCGGCACAGACCTCCCCGTCCCGACATTGAGGCGACGGGTTGCCGTCCGGGTCGAAGCTGCAGCCCACTCCTGCGATCCCCAGGGCACCCAAAACCAAGCCCAAAGCCCATCCACTCGCCGGTGTCGGTCGTGCTCGCTCGCTCATTCGCCGAAGGTCCCCGCCAGCTGGAGACCACCCCCGCCCGGGAGGATCGTCGGCGCGAAGGCGGTCGCGTCTTCGTCTCCCCCCAAAAGTCCAGCCACCAGAAGGGCGATCCCTGCCCCGATCGCGAGCCCCCCGCTGATCAGAAACACCGTGCCCACCGTCCCCCGAGAGTTCGCGGTGTCGAGGAGCTCGTTGGCTTCGTCTGCGTCTTCCTGAGTCCCTACCGTCACGCCCTTGAAGTCTTGGTATGCCTCATCGGCGAGGACAAGGAATACCGCGCCGAGGGTTCCCGCGAGCGCTCCGACACCAAGCGCGATCCAGGTGAAGGGACTGATCGACGGTCCGACGCTCGGAGACTCCAACTGCACCACCGGTCCGCGGGATACTTCTTCGTCCTCGTCGTCGGCATCCTCGCGCGGGTTTGCCACCACCGCCTCTGGAAGCCCAAACAGCCTGCGCACGATCGGCTCGACTCCGGCCACTCCCTCCGGAATCGAGCCTTGCGCGGCCACCGGTTCTCCTGGCGCCGACCGGTCGTAGTACACGAGCTCGAGGTCGCCTCCGCGAATTCGGCGGAGCACTACCGCGTTGACGTCGCTCAAGGAGGCGACCGAATCGAGACACGCCGCCTCATCATCGCCGCACCCAACGGAGAGCCGCGCATCTTCGTAACCGATGGGTGAAAGACGCACCTGCTCGAGTCCCGCGACCTCCGCGAGCACTCGAAGAAGCTCGGCGTCGACCGCGCGGGCGCGTTCCGCGTCGCCCCCGTCGTCTCCGGGGAGGACCACGACGGCCACGTCGCCGTCCTGCGCCCCCGCCGGAGGGATCCATAATCCTGCAGTCACGCCGAAAACGAACGCCGCCGCGAAGACCTCCCTGCCGCCATGCACATTGGAATTCTACTTCAATTCGGTCTATGGGTGAGAGGAATCGCTGAGGCGGATTGTGACGACTTTGATTCGAGCGCTA
Organism: Myxococcota bacterium; assembly: GCA_039187775.1. Lineage (GTDB taxonomy): Bacteria > Myxococcota_A > Polyangia > Polyangiales > JBCCZL01 > JBCCZL01. The sequence goes on along the minus strand of JBCCZL010000105.1, from coordinate 83 downwards.
AGGGACTCTCTACGGTCGCATTCAAGACGGGGTTCGGGACCGCAGGGTCCAGTAAGGGATCCCGCGGGTATGCGTCCAGTAGG